>JBHELG010000116.1:0-16984 GCA_046263195.1 Nitriliruptorales bacterium
CGGCGCTGCTCACTGCTGCGCCTGGATTGAGGGGGTGAGCGAGGGCGGCATCATCCCGTGGTGAACGTGCGCCCAAACGGGGAATCCGCCGACAACGACAAACTGGCCCACTACGACGTGCTTTGTGCGGGGCGTCGAACGCACAAGTCTGAGTGCCGCGCCCGAGATCTGACTCGCCCGCCGGTCGGACAGGCAGCCGCGGTGACGGCACACCACCGCGCTACGACGATGGTCTGGGACAAGGAGCCGCGGATGAACGAAGACGTCCTCGAGTCATACGAGCGGTCGGTTGTGCATGAGGTGCAGCAATGGCTGAACCGTGAACCGGGTTGGACCGGCCAACTCTTGGGGGGCGTGTCGGACCGGAGCCGCCAAGCTTTGGACCTGATGCTAACCACTGAGTGGGGCCGCCGCACGCTGCGGAAGGCGACGGAACGGGCCGTCGGGGCGTTGGAGGGTGTCGCACTGCGTGGCCTGGCGGACCAGCGGGAGGCGTCGGTGGTGCCGGGCGACTCCCAGAACCGGCAGGCGATGCTGCGTCGCGCCGACGAACGTGCCGGACAACTGCGCAACCTCTACGTAGGGTTGCTGGGGGTTCAGGGGGGCCTGGTTGGAGCTGCGTCGTTGACCTGGACCCGCTCAGCCGCAGCGATCGTGGCCGACGTTGCCATCGCCGTGGCGGTCACGCTGCGGGCCGCGGCGCACCACCTCGCCGTCTACCGGGTAGCGCCCTCGCGGCCTTCAGTGCTGGAAGCGGCGGTGGAGGTAGTGGCGGTGGCCACCGAGACGGACGCGGCGATGCGTCAACATCACATCGCGGGCCTCAGCCGCGGCCTGCTTGAGAACCTCCGGGACGATGAGCTCGACAGAGAGCTGTCACGGGTAGTGATTCAGCAGACAAGCAGCCGGGCGGTGAAGGAAGCGGTCGAGCAGACGGTCCGCCGGGTGCTACGCGGTCGGTTAGCTGGGCTGGTCCCGGTCTTGGGTGCGGCGACGGGCGGGGCGACCTCAGCGTGGCTGGCCGCTCAAGTGTGCGAGGCCGCCCGCCAGGTGGGACGGGTGACGTTCCTGGCACGGCACACACCGCTACACGTCAGCGAGCTTCTCGCCATACATGCCGAGGCAGCAGCCGCCCCGAGCTAGTTGGGAGGCACATCCAAGGACAGCAGGTACTACGAACCGATGACGAGGGGAAGTAGGCAGTGATAGCGACGCTTCTCCCGCGCATCAGTCTCTAGGACCGCACGCCCACCTGCCGTCTACCTCCCGGCGCTCTTCCCGCTCCAGCCAATTCACCTGCCTGTCCGCCCGTCCCTGCAGGGCCCTTCCGTGCGCCCGTTGCTCTGGCAGGCTGGTTGTCCAAAACAGTGACGAGAGGTCACCTAGTGTTCCGCCGGAACAAGGACGACGACGAGTCTTCCACGGTGAAGGAGATGGCGAAGGGCGCCGCAAAGACCGCTGCCGCAAGCAAGATCATCGGGGCCATGACGAGCGATGACGAGGAGGAGGAGAAGTCGGGCGGGAAGGGCAAGTTCGTAGCGCTACTCCTCGCGGGGGCAGGAGCGCTGTACTTGCTGAAGAAGCGGCGGGAGACGGAGCGGCCCCTTCCACGTGCGTAGGACCGTACGGCGCTGCAGCTTGCGGCGTCGAGCAGCCGTGCGATCGAGAACAGCAAGCCCGAGCGTTGTGCGAACTCGATTTCGCGCTGCATCGACTCGACCCGCGTCATCTTGTGTATAGGCGTGGGCTTCCACAGACACGAAGTCGGCGTCGACCCGCTGGCGCTCCGGAACTTTCGGATCATGCGATCGCGGACTCATTGCCCGGCGATATGCCCCGGCGATCTCCTCGCCGTGCTGTTCGACCAACTCCTGGTAGATCAGGCCGTGTTACGAGGTCACTTTGTCAGTGGTGCACCCATGGTCCCCGCGCCGACGTGCAAGGCCTCGATCACGATGACGTCCGCTCCTGCCTCAGCGAGAAGCGCCCCGCACGTCAAGCCGGTGACTCCGGCCCCGAGCACGACCACCTCGGCGCGACACTTCTGGCGAGGACCGGAAAGGTCCTATCAGGAGCTGTGGCTCGCCAGAAAGACGTCCCCAGCGCCGCAGCACGGCAACTCCTTTCGGCCCTCGATGCTTCCGTAGGCGGGCCTAGCCCTCGCCGACCCCCAACCCCCGTCGAAAGATATCCGCCTACCTGCCATCAGGGCCAAGCTCGGGACCAGTTACAAAGGGGCAAGGCGATCTGTAGGGGATGCCTACGACTAGACGATCCCGAACATCCGGGCCGTCGGGGACCCCACATTTGCGGTGACATTGCTGCATGAACCGCCCTCCCTGGAGCATCTAGAAGCCCCATAGTCTCCCCGACGTCAACTGTGTTGATCCTGCGCGTCAGCTTCCGGTGATCACTCCGCTCGTGGGGGGCAAAGGCCGCGCACCCGTCCAGCTGTGTTCCCTCAGAGGCTTCCCGCTCACTCCAGTTGGCCCCTTGTCCGCACGTCCCTGCCAGGGCTCCTCCGTACGGCCTTGCTCTGACAGACTGTCGCTTGCGCACGAGCAGCGACGAGAGGTCACCCCGTGCTCGGTGGGAGCAGGCGACGACGAGCCCGTCGTGGAGAGGGGCGCGGCAAAGACCGGCGTCGCAAGCAAGGTCGCCAAGGTCGTGACCAGCGACGACGAGGGCGCGAGTCGGGCGGCAGGGGCAAGCTCGTGGCGCTACTCGTGGCGGTGGCGGGAGTGTTCTACTTTCTGAAGAAGCGGGAGGAGACGTAGCCGAGATGGGGGATGGCCGAGCCCTCCCGCTTTGACTCAGAGGCCAGATACGAGGATCGGGTCCGTTGTTGGTTGTAGGGAGCCGCCGGCGGGCTCGACGGTGATGCCAATCTTGGCGTCGTCGGGGACGCTGGTGGCGAGGACGTGGAGCGCGCGCCCGTCGTCTCTGGGGCGGAACAGACCCGCGGGCTGGGCTCCCGAGTCGTCGATGAACCACAGCTGGTAGACGCGCTCGCGGTCAAGCGGCGGCAGACCCTGGGCGATCATCATGGCGCGGTCGTCGGCTTGGGAGACGACGAACCGAGCGCGCACTTCGCCCTGGCCCTCCACTGTCACCATCTGCGCGTCTTGGGCTGCCAGTATCTCGTAGACCTCGGCATTGCGGGCCTCGAGCTGGTCGATTCGGGTGTTCATCCGCGCGACCACGGCGGTAAGCCCGACGATCACGATGAGGGCGGCGGCGGCAGCACTGAGGAGCGCGCCGCGGGCGCGCTCCCAGAGGCCAGCTCGCTCCATCTGCTGGGGCGGGGATGGTTCCTGGCGCACGGTGTCGATCTCGGCGAGAACGCGCTCCCGCAATGAAGGGGGCGCCGGCTCGGAGGAGACGGCTGCGAGCTTGGCTGCGGTCGCCTGTAGCTCGGCGACCTCTGAACGGCAGGCGTCGCACACCTCGAGGTGGGCCTCGAAGAAGCGTTGTTCGTCTTCGGGGAGGGCGTCGAGCGCGTACGCGCCTGAGAGGGTGTGGATGTCGGGGCTGGCCATCATGTCGTGCTCACCCCCAGGGTGTCTCGGAGTCGGAGGAGGCCGTCACGGAGGCGGGTCTTGACCGTTCCCAGTGGCGTGTTCAGCAGCTCGGCGACTTCTCTGTAGGTGTTGCCTCCGTAGTAGGCGAGCTCTATGGCCTCGCGCTGCAGGTCCGTGAGCTCGTCGAGGGCTTGGCGTACTTGTTGTTGCTCGAGGTGCGTTTCAACGTGCTCCTCGACAGGGTCGAATGGTCTTTGCACTTCGCGGGCGACGACCCGATGTTCGCGGTCCCGAGAGGATTGTTCGCTGCGGACCCGGTCGACAGCACGCCGGTGTGCCATCGTCAGAAACCAGGTGGCGACGGTTCCTTTCTTGGGGTCGAAGCGGCGGGCGGTACGCCAGGCCTCGACGAAGACCTCCTGGGCGACCTCTTCGGACTGGGACGGGTCGCGGATCACATTGCGGATCACGCCGAAGACGCGGTTGGCGTGGCGGTCGTAGAGGGTTGCGAAGGCGTCCCGGTCACCGCGGGCGACGGACCCCATCAGCTCGACGTCGCTTACTGATTGGGTGTCGGTGTTTCGCCTGGGCACCGGGCGCAGCTGGCGGGGCCCCTCGGTCACGCGAGTCTCCCCTGTCTCGTCGTCAGTGTTGCAGGTAGTGGTCAAAGGCTGACTCGAGCGGCGTTGGAGCTTCAACAATTCGCAGTGGATCGAGTCAAGTGGTCGCGATGTGGCGGCGGGAATGGGAGACGGCGAGGAGCGCCACCGCAGCTGTCATGAGGTGCAGCAGGTTGTCGGCCTGGTGAGCGCGAGGATGTTGGCGTCCGTTCCGATCGCGAAGAACCCGAGCACGCCGACGAGCGCGTAGCCACCACCCACCACCAGAGCGGCTTGACGGGCGACCCATTCGCCGGCGGTAGCCGATGTGAGAAGCGCCAGGCCCACGAGGGCATGGACGACGTTGTGGAGCGGGTTGATCTCGAACACGATGAGGGTCTCGCCGTGGGTACCCGCGACGCCGTCGAACCCGGTGAGTACGAACCCGATCAGTCCAATGGCGAGGTACGCAGCGCCGAAGACGTTGCCGAAGCGCGTGGCGGACAGGTTCATGATGGTCTTCTGGTGGTCATTGCGTGACCCGCCTGACAGGATGTATTCGGAGCCGGTGGGAAGTCGGCTCGGTCACGGGAAACCGCAGGCGCGTCGTTGGGCCAGGCGGTTTGGTGACTTTGGCGGCCATGCATCAATGCTCATCGCTCCCACGCCTTCTTTGCGGAAGGCCGCATCGCCTACGTCGCTGCTTACCCTCCTCGGTGGACAGCTTGTGAGCGGGCCGCTCTTCGGCGTTGAGCTGACTAGCTGCTGCGCTTGTGCAAGGGGGAAGAGGAGCAGCAAATAGTTGGCGCAGCCCTTGTTCGCCATGGCGCATCATCAGTGCATGATTCAGTCGAAACAGGGGACGAGCGATGGGGCCTAGCGCTCTCAACAGACCCTTCCTCGCCATGACTTCTTCATTGAACTCGAGCCTGCATCCTCTACCGATGGGTGTGATCGACCAGCTCGACCACCCCTCCAGGTCTCCGCTGATTCGTGTCCGCAGAAGACCCGCGGGTTGGTCGGAGGTCTCTTTCTCTAACCGGAGTTGAAGTGAGTATGCGAACGCTGTGCGAATGCACACGTTGGCGCGGGAGGCGTCTATTCGACGTACCTCTTTCACCTCTGGCCACCATGACGGGTAGCCCTCGAGGTCATACAGGACTCCATAGGTGTCAGACATAGACGCCTCGACGCGCCACGTGCTGTGGAAGGTGTAGCAAGCGAATCTCTCGCTGAGGAGGCTCATCATGATGACTGGGTTCCGGCTCCATGTCCTTGAATCATTTCGAGGCCGCACCTCGTCGAGTTCTCCCCCGCTTAGGCGGTAGCAGTCGCTCGCCCGGCGCCCGCAGTTCCGAAGTAGAGAGAGGCTAGACAGAAGTTGGTATCCGAGGGCAAGGCCTGGATGACAGATGGGATCGGTGGTGACCTGCATCCCTGGTAGCTCGAAAGTGGTCGGCCACAGGTAGTGCAGCACTACCTGCGAGGGCAGGTCCGGCGGCCGCACCGGGAACAGCGGCGGGTTGAGGTAGCGGTTGAGACGCGCCCGCAGGTCGGACCTGGCGCTCGAAGGTCCCCACAGGTGCACCTCCACCTCCGACGGTACAGAGGTCGCGAAGAAACCCAAGCCGAGTATGTGGTCGAGATGCAGGTGGGTGAGCAGCACGTAACCCGTTCTACCTGACCGACGTGGTCCCCGAGCCGGCGCAGCCTGCTGCCGGCGTCGAGCACGACCAGCCCACCATCCCGAGAGCGCACCTCTACGTAGGGTTGCCTCCGTAGCGGACGGTCTCGGGTCCGGCGGATGGAAGCGACCCTCGGGTCCCCCACAGCTTCACCTTCATACTGCGGTCCGCTCCCAGAAGACGGCCATGGCGCCCACGAACCGCCCCGTCACACCTTCGAATGGCAGCGCCGTCACCGCGATGTGGCGCCGCACGCCGTCGAAGTCACGGATGCTGATCCTTCTGTGTGCTGGCTCGCGCTTGTCCAGGGCGAGGAGTGGAAGCTCATTGGGGGGCAGCGGCCTGCCAGCATCGTCCATCGGCTCGGAGGCCGTGCTCCACAGCTCGAGCGGCATCTCAACAGTCTCGTCGAAACGCTGGCCGAGCAGCCGCTCGGCCAGCTCGTTATAGAAGAGCAGGTTGCCCATCGGATCCACGAGGAAGATCGGCATCGCGAGGTGGCTGGCGAGCCGCTTGGCCAGGATGACCTCTATCGGGTGCTGCGTCACGACCTCCCCCTTCTACGAGTCTTCCCCAGCCTTCCTGGGAAGAAGCCTGCTCTTCAGAGCCCGCCGCGGACCCACGAAATGCGCGAACAGAAGCTGCCATGAGTGCGGAGGAGGAGTGGCAGAGCTCGGGAGGGAGGCGTCACCCAGTCAACGTCTGCGTGACTATCCCTGCACGCGAGAGCGCGGGCGTCGTACTAAGCGCTTCGACCTGCCGCCATGGTAGGCGGGCCAGCCCCCTCTCACGTGCCTCCTCGAGGAACCTCGTGCCCTCCAAACCGGGGAGCTGACCTACGGCGGCATCCATACCTCGCACCTTTGCGAGGCCCCTTTCGTCTCCGAATAGGCTCGTCATGACGAAGTCCGTCTCCTGCTGGGGGCGCACCCCGGTTCCGACTGGGTCCCACAGGTGCTCCATGGCCCAGCGGGTGAGGCGGCGAGCCCGGGCGGAACGGGCCAGCCTCATGCGGGCTTGAGCCCGGTAGAAGGCGAAGTGACGCCGCTCGTCCTTTACGATCGCGCGCAGGAGGTCGACCAAGATCGGGTGGTTCGTTCGCTCGATCAGCGCCTGGTAGGCGGTCAATGTCGACAGCTCGTTCACCGCGCCCCAGGTCACGTAGACGGCAACGAAATCGGTCGTGAAAGCTGAGGCGAGCAGGATGGCCAGGTGCCGCAGCGTTCCACTGCGGCCGACCGAACGACGGATCCCACGGTTACGCCCCACCCTGGTTGGAAACGGTGATCGCCCTCCGACCGCCTCCCGCTCAGGGTCCAAGCGCAGTCCGGCTTGGCCGAGAAAGCGACTGAAAGCCTCACCGTGCCACAGTTCCTCGTAGACCCAGCAGGACAGAAAGGCCGTCACGTCGGGGTCGAGGATCGCCTTGGTCGCCAGTAGGTCCCGCAGATACACGACCGTGTGAGACTCGATGTCCATCATGTAGGTCAGGCACCGCGCCTCCACCCCGCTCAGCGGGTACTCCCCGACGCGATCCCAAGCCACAGAGGACAGATCGACCCGTCCTGACGCGCGTAGGTAGCGATCGAGATCGAACTCCTCGACCTGCATGGGACCGCCCTCCTCTTCGATTCAGCAGGAATTCGGACAGGAAGCTCGTCCGGATGGGTCTGATGGAAGGCCTGTCGGCGAGAGGTAGTGATCTGCTCTCTGTCGACAGGGAGGTCGCCCTGTTTCCTCGTGCCTTCGCTGATCGAGACTGCTCGGAGCGCGGACAGCTCTCAGGTAGGACCGCGTTGACTGCGCCGGCCGAGCGTGGGACCGAAAGAGCCGAATGTTCGACTGACCCAGGGTTCCAGAATTTTCCGTTGCTGGCTGCCCCCTCTTCGTCCAGTGCCATTCGGTGACTCGGCGAGATCCTGGGACGGCGCTGCGGCCCCTGCGAACGTGACTGCTCCCTGAGCGGGTACTGGCGCGCAGGAGCACGAACTGTTCGCGGCAGATCCGCGCGAACTCCACCCCCTGCTCCTCGAGGAAGGGCACCCTCCCCTGGGCCATCTCTCATGTCTATGTGCGGAGCCCCTCCTCCAAGGCCTGTCCGCCTGACGGAAGCCAGCGTGAGCCTTCCACTTCGAGCTCCGCCAAGCGTTGCTTGATGGCTTCGGCATTCGGTCGGTCGTCTCGGAGAGCCTCGAGCAAGGTCCCCCGCAAGCGACCAATCCGAGCACTGAACGGTGTCGAACCAGGGAGGACAACATGACGAGAAGGAGAGAATGGCCGTGCAAGACGTCAACAGAACCAACGGCCCACGGAGCGCAGCCCAATCGTTCGCGCTGGTCGCGGGCCTGGTCTACGTGCTCATTGGGGTAGCCGGTTTCTTCGTTACAGGTTTTGACGGGTTCGTGGGTAACTTCCAGGAAACACTCATTATCTTCGAGGTGAACCCGTTCCACAACGTCGTCCACATTGTTATCGGTGGACTCTGGCTCGCGGCAGGCCTCATGCTGAATTCCGAGTCGACGCAGGGAGTGAACTTTGCCATCGCGGGCTTCTATCTGCTCGCTGCTGTGGCGGGGTTCCTCGGACTGGGGATCTTGGACGATCTCCTGGCAATCGACGGTGTTTTGCACCCCGACAACTTCCTGCATCTCGCGACGGCACTGGCGGCGCTGCCCTTCGGAGTGGGCGTCCTACGGTCGCACAGCGTCGAACGCGGCGCAGCCTGAGAACGACGAGGAAGCCGGGGCGGTGGCTGTATGAGGAGCCACGGTCACCGCCCCGTCGGTGCCGCCAATGGCTTGGGGCGCCTAAAGACGGATGCTGGACGACGGCACATGAAGAGTCAGAGTGCGTTACTCGCCTCATCTGTGCTGGTAGTCGAGAGCCTTCCTTGCTCCACGGAAGAGCACGACCAGCAAGAGCCCAGGAGCTTTACATGCCACGCATAACCCGACTTCTCGCCGCAGCCCTCATTCTTGCCGGTGGTTCCATGCACCTAATGCTTTGGCAGACCGGATATCGGGATCTCCCATACATCGGTCCGCTTTTTCTCGTCAACATAGTGGCTTCCGCGGCGCTTGCGCTCGCCCTCGTGGCCTCCAGGAGCGGGTGGACCGCCGCGGGCGCTGCCTTTCTCTCTGCGGGCTCACTGGTTGCCCTAATACTCAGCCGTACCGTCGGCCTGCTCGGCTTCGTCGAGAAGGTGTGGACTCCCATGGCCGTCCGAGTGCTGTTGACCGAGGTCGGGGTGCTTGTCGTCCTTGGTCTGAGTCTTGTTCGACGCAGCTCTTCCTCGGCTCATGCTGTGCGGGTGGACCCATCCCCCCGGGCCTGAGAAGGAGTTGGGAGACAGCAATGCGTGAGGAGTCTACGAACAGTGGGGGATCGACGACCAGAACGAGACGGACAGGGCGACATGGAAACGACTGACACATTCATCGGCTGTGAGAAATGCCAGCAACCGCTCGAAGGCAACGCTTGGCTCGTCCGCACGGACAGAGATGGGCTGATGATCGTCCACCATTGGTGTGCAATAAGGCTTGCTATGCGCGGGCAGGCGTTGCACACCGTAGTGAGATGACTGAGCAATACGTTTAGTAGACGCCTGAGCTCTGAGGTCAGGGGCTTTCACTGTCCCGCACTTCTGCGAACGCGAACCTCCCTGCGGCAGGTCGGGCCAGTCGCGCTAAGGCTCAATGCTTCGCTTCGATCCTGCCATCGCCGATGTTTCCCGCCAACTGAGAAGACGGCGACGGCAAAGGGGCTAATTCTCCTCCTGCGGCAAAGAGAGCCGCGGCGGAGCCGGGCCAATCAAAATCCGTTTTAAAACCCATGGTTTCTGCGTGTTCGTACCAATCCTTCACCCGCTTAGGACCGAATACTCGAGCACAGAAAGGAGCGCAGTGTTAGGTCCATTGGTAATAAAAGGCGTCGCACTACTCGCATTCTTCCTGTTGATCGCTGCGTGCGGAGCGGGAAATGAGGGCTCTAATGGCGCAGGGGAAAGCGATACCGGAGGGTCGAACTCGACGGTCACCATGCGCCTCATCTCCTTCAAGCCAGAACAACTCACGATCAAAGCAGGGACGACGGTGACCTGGAACCAGGCTGATCCCGGCCCCCACACGGTGACGTCGGGAACGGTCGAGCAAGGCACGGCCGGGGTAACAACAAAGCCCGATGGAAGGTTCGATTCCGGCGAGATCAACACCGGTGGCACCTTCGAATACACCTTCGACCAGCCCGGCACCTACCCCTATTTCTGCCACATCCACCCGGCAACGATGCAAGGGGAGGTGATCGTGAACTAGCCATCCATGCCGGACAGCGACAAACACAAGCGACGAACACACCCAAAAGACGATTCGCAAGGAGCCAGCACATGAAAAGCAAGAGCCTTATGCGCATCGCCGCCCCAATGGTGGCCCTGGCGCTCGTCGGCACCGCCTGCGGCGGCGGTGGCGGACAGAAGGACACCACACCCACCGGCAAATCAAGAGCCACCGCCACCGCTCCGGCCCAGAGCGGGGCGGCTGCGAATGTGGCCGTGGCGGACCTGCGCAGCGGACTGACCGGTTTGCTCACCGAGCACGTGTACCTGGCCTCCAACGCCACCGGTGCGGCCCTCCGCGGCGACAACGCCGGATTCCAGGCCTACGCCGCCGCGCTCAACGGGCCCAACAACTCCAACAGCGCCGACGTCGTCGCCGCCGTGGGCAGCGTGTACGGGCCCGAGGTTGAGAAGGCCTTCGACGGGCTGTGGCGCTCCAACGGCCACATCCCAGCGTTCGTCGCCTACACCCAAGCGGTTGCCAAAAACGACAAGCCCGGGGCCGACAAGGCGGTCAACGACCTGCTCGCCTACGCCAAGACCTTCGGCACCACCATGAACCAGGTCAACTCCAACCTCCCCGCCGCCGCCGTCGAGGAGGGCATCAAGATGCACATCACCACCCTCAAGTCGGTCGTTGACGCCCAGAAGGCCGGCGACCAGGCCAAGGTCTACACGCAGTTGCGCGAGGCATACGCGCACATGGGGGACCTGGCAACCACGATCGCCGATGCCACCGCCAAGAAGTTCCCGGACAAAATCAGCGGGGATGCGAACGCACCCGCAGCAGAGCTGGGTGCAGGTCTGACCTCGCTCCTGCGTGAGCACGTCTTGCTGGCCTCTAGCGCCACCGGTGCTGCGCTGCGGGGCGACAACGCGGGCTTCGGTGCTGCAGCGGCTGCCCTCAACGGCCCCACGAACTCCAACACTGCGGACCTGGTGTCCGCCGTGGGGAGCGTGTACGGGCCCGAGGTTGAGAAGGCCTTCGACGGGCTGTGGCGCTCCAACGGCCACATCCCGGCGTTCGTCGCCTACACCCAGGCAGTTGCCAAGAACGACAGGGCTGGGGCCGACAAGGCGGTGAACGACCTAATGGCGTATGCCAAGACCTTCGGCACCACCATGAACCAGGTCAACTCCAACCTCCCCGCCGCCGCCGTCGAGGAGGCGATCGTGATGCACGCCACCACACTCAAGTCCGTCGTCGACGCCCAGAAGGCCAAGGACGCGTCGAAGGAGGCCACCGACCTGCGGACGGCCGTGCACCACATGTCCGACACAGCCAAGGTCCTGGCCGACGCAACGCTCAAGAAGTTCCCCGAGAAGTTCTAACAACAAGGAGAGCAGAGCCTCTCCGGCTTGAAGGGAGCGTCCCGCAACGGGGCGCTCCCTTCAGTTGTGCGCCCGGCATGGGCGACCGTTTCCGGGGTGGCAGTCCCCGGGGTTGGGCGGTGTTGCCTGTCCGAGCCGATGGCAACTGCGGCGCTGTGAGGTGTCGTGGGGAGGAAGCCGGAGGGGAGACCTCGGACCTGACGGACAGAAGCCGCATAGGAGGCACGGCGACCTGGGCGAGCCAGCAATGGATGGTGAGCCCGTCGCCACCTAGAGGTGCGTCATGTATATGCGGCAGGGTCGAGGGACAGCGGTCGTTCTTATCCGGGGGGCCTCCCAGGGTTGTCGGCGTATTGGTGGGGTGTCCCGCGACGATCTCGGTGGAGACGCCGGGGTTCGACGCGACCTGGAACAAGCCCTGGAATGCCTGACTCCCACCTCACGTCCCAAGATCGCCCCGTGACTCGTCATGCCCCCGCTGCTTGGGAGGAGTCAGCCGAGGCGTGGTACCAGCGGGGATCTCTATCCAAACACACGGAGGGGTGCGGTCTCGGAAGGGCCGAACGTCATGCTGAGAGGATGATGTGGGGCGCTGGTGCTGGTCGTGGGGATCGCAGCCAACCCGCGGAGGCGGGGCAGGCGAGGGAGTTGAAGGCTGAGGCACGCCTCGCCGAGTAGCCAGGCCATGCGACGGGCGCGATCCTCGTCGGCGAGGTGGGTCCAGCGGCGGGTGAGGTCACCGAAGGCTGCGGGTGTGCGGTCGTACACGGGCGCAGCTCCTCTTTGGGAGTGCGCTCACCGTCCCGTCCGGTGATGCTGGACTGATGCTGCAGTGATGCTGAGTGCTACGTTTTCGTGGTACATCGCGTGTTACGCGAGCACGCGGGTTGAAAGGCGAATGGAGTCCCGGTTACGGGTTGTACGACGACATGGCACGGGTACACCGGTCGGTGCGGGTCGATGCGGACCTCCTGGCCGAGCTCGACGAGCTGGCACGAGAACGAGCGGTGCCCGTCACGTTCGCCGAGCAGGTGGATGCCGGTCTGCGGCTGCTCATCCAGCAGAGGGCCGAGGCGCGGTTGCGCCGGTCGGCGGCGTTGGTCGCAGCTGACGAGCAGCGGGCCCGCAAGACCTATCGCCAGCTTCACTCCGACTACCGGTGACCACGGGGAGATCTGGCGCCGGGCGGACGGGCTGCGGTGGGCCGAGGTCCAAAGGGCGGCGGTCGAGGCATCGGGCTGGCGGCTGATGGTGCCGCTGGTCGGACTTCAGGATGCCCCTGACGCCCCACCTCTGGTCGTGACGCTCGGCGAGTGGCGAGCGCGAGTTCATCTCCTGACGGGGCTTCCCGACCACCACTTGGGTGCGGCCGACAGCCAGCTGTCGCCCGACCAGCTCGCGAAGGTGAAGGCGGCGGTCCGGGCACTGGTCTGATAGCTGACCGCCATCCGCCATAGAGCCTCAGGGCTCGTAGTGGCCAACTCCGGGGACAGGACAACGACCGGTTCTGGAGCCGCGAGCCGAAAGTCGATGTCCCAAGAGCGGTGTCCCGATGAGGACTTCCTGCACGAGGTCGACATCGGGACACACCAATGCATCAGCAGATTCAGCCGGGCCGGGAGGGCCGCTCGTGCTGAGCGTCAACAAGGTGCTCGCCGGGCGGGGCGCGGTCGACTACTACCTCAACCAGACCCGCCACGGCCTTGCCGACTACTACCTCCCCCCGCGGCCGACTAACGAGGCGCGCGAGTCAGGACAGGGTGCGGCGCTGTCCGCTCCGGGGTCGTCGTGGTGGGGCGGCGGCGCCACGGCTCTCGGCTTGTCCGGGGAGGTGCAGCGGGCGCAGTTCGTGCCGCTGTACGCCAAGGGCGTCCGGCCGGATGGGGGCTACCTCGGCCGCAGGTTCCTACTACCGGAGGATGCCACGGCTGCACGCGCGGCCGCAATGCGAGCCGCCAGCCGACTCGACGACCCCTACCAGCGGTGGATGGCCCGCCACGAGGTGCGCCGCCGGGGCGGACATGCCTCGGTGGCGGCGTGGGATTGCACGTTCTCACCGGTCAAGTCCGTCTCGCTGCTATGGGCGGCCGGAGATGGCCGCCTGCAGCAGCAGGTGTGGGCGGCGCATGTTGCGGCGGTCGACGCCGGCCTCGCCCTGCGTGTCGTCGTCTGTGACGTGTCGGGAAGCATGCCCGACGCCTCCGCCGTCGTTGCATCGCTCGCCACCCCGACCCTGACCGTGCTGGTCGCGTTTGCCGAGCGGGCGGCGATAGTGGCGAGCGGCACCATGGACGGCGCCCGGCATCTGCCGCTGGGCGGTGGTACAAATCTCGCCTCGGCGGCCGAAGTGGTCTCGACGAGTTTGCGGGATCAGCTGGCCGGCCGAGGGAGTGAGGTGCACCTCGTTACGGATCTGGAGCTGGAGATCGACCAGCTGGCCGCGTTCGTCGACCTTGTTGGCGAGTTCGGCGTGTCGTTGCTGATACACACCTGGCACCGAGCCCCCGTCGAACGCGTGGTTGCGCAGCTACCGCAGCTGACCGGCCGGATCAACCTCCTGGACGACCCGGAACCGTCGGGTCCCGCGCCGGGTACTTAGACTTAGACGCGGGGCGGAGTTGCGAGCGCCGCTAGCCCGATAGAAAACGCGGGCTACCGCGGGGCCGTGGGGGCCCGGAACCGTCTGACATCCAGGCAAGCCAGTCAGGATCACCGGCTGATGGGCAACCTTCGGGGAGCCGCCGCACTCGGTGGTTCCAGCGGCCGTCGTAGCCGTCCGACTCAGCCGTCACGTCCGCCAGCCGGCGGGCCCTGGGTCACCGCTCGGCGCAGCTGAGCGAGGTAGCAGTCGGCGAAGGCGCGAGCGGCCTCGAGCCCGAACTGCGGGTGGCGAAAGCGGAACGCCAGGTGGAGGCGGTCGCAGAGGGTGATCGCCCCGATGGACAGGCCCAGCGGCATCCTGGCGGGGGCCGAGAACCACATGCCGGAGGTCTCGCCTGCTTCGCCGAACGACAGCGGGTCCTCCACGCGGCCGAGGTTGGACAGGATCGCCGTATCGGCGAAGCGTTGGTCGAAGGCGTTGATCACGGCGTGCTGGATCCCCAGGGGCACAAGCCACGACCAGCTCAGCAGCTCCAGGAGCGACGTGCCGAGGCCGCTGTGCTTCTTGCGGCTGGTCTGGGTCGTCACGGCGTCAAGGATCACGGCCCGGCTGGTGCGCTGGCGAGGGTTGGTGGTGATCCGCGCGGGAAGGGAGAAGTTGCCGACCATCTCGTTGCGCATGCCGTCCGGGCGCAGGTTCGACGGAACGAGCACGGTCACCCGGCGACATGGGGCCCGGTGCCGGGCGTTCCACGCCGCGATGGCCAGGTGAAGGGCCGCCACGAGCAGGTCGTTGACGCTGCCGCCATGGTCGAGGGCGGCGAGCGCCTGCGTCTCCTCGAGGCTCAAGCGGACGGAATGAAAGCCGTAACCCGGCGTGGCCCGCCCCTGGTGGGGGGAGAGCCGGACGGGAGGCGCCAGCAGTTCTCGCAGCCGCTCCGCCAGAGCGAGGTAGCGACGCACTCTCGTCCATGCGTTCGGCGCGGCGTGCGCACCCATCAGGTCCCGGGAAGCCTCCAGGTTCAGCTCGGGAACCGCATCGGCGGTCCCGGTGTAGGCACGAGCGATCGAGAAGACCAGGCGCAGCCCGCCGATCCCGTCCGTGGCGGTGTGGCTCAGGTTCAGCAGCAGGGCGTCCCCGTCAGGCTTGCGGGCCAGCAGCACGCGCAGCGCAGGCGCCGCCGAGACCGGGACTGCCGTGCTGTACAACTCCGCGCGAGCGGTAGCAAGGGCCGCATCGTCGGCGTATGCGCCCACGCGCAGCGGGTCGACGTCGAGGTCCGGGCGGATCTCCCAGTAGTTGTGGTTCCGGGAGGGTCGTGTCGACGCCTTGCGGGCGTGTGCCAGGGGATGGCGACGCAGCGCCTCACCAAGGGCTTGCCGCAGCCGAGCTTCGTCCAGGCGCCCGGTCACGTGCACCTCCAGCTGGATGCTCCACGGCTCTGCCGGGGTGTCGAGCAGGTGCACGACCTCGTCCACGAGGTTGAACGGGATCAGTTGCACGGTGTCGTCGGTCTTGGGAATGAGTCTGCTGCGGAGGCGCTCGACGACCTGCTCGGCCGCATCCACATCGCCTCGGTCGGCTCGGGAGAAACCGGCGAGCAACTCGGCGTCGATCTCGACGCTGCCGCTCGACGGCTCTCGCTCGTCATCCTGCTGCTTGCCGGCCAGGAGGTGCAGGGCGTCCTTGACCATCCTGGAGACGTTGTGGATGGCGATGCGCCAGAAGGAGTAACGCGCCTCACCGTCCTTGGTGAACCGGACCGGAGAGAACCCGTCGATGTGGGCGAAGGCCCGACCGCGCCGCACGACGATGTGCACGCTGTTCTTGGGCACCGTCTCCCGGTAGGAGGCGGCAAGGGGGTGAAAGATCCGCCCGGCGACCGTGTCGCGGTGGAAGCGCCCGCTCGCTTCCAGCGTCCGCAGGAACGCTGCCTGATCCTCGGCATCAGGCCGCGCCGAACCGTGCGATTTCTCGGCTGATCGTTGTCCGCGCATGGGGCCCGATGGTACATGCGGGTTGCTCCAGTCAGCAGGCGGGCGGCTGGGCTCGCTCGTGGCTGGCATCCCGACCAGCGAGGGACCAGCCTGCGAGCAGCCAGGGCGCCTACCTCGGCGACGTGGACGAAGCGGCAGGATCAACGGGATTCGACTCGGACCCGGTCGGGTGTTCCGTGGCGGGACGTGCCGGAGCGGTATGGGCCGTGGGGCCGGGTGTACGACCTGTTTCGCCGCGCAGCGGGATGGCACCTGGGAGCGGATCTTCACCGAAGTGCACGCCCGGGCCGATGCGGAGGCGGGCATCAATGTCGACTCCACCGTGTGCCGGGCCTACCAGCACGCCGCCGGGGCGAGGAAAAAGGGGACCTGCATAAGGAGCCGCCCGGCGGCATCGCCGTCGAGCCGGACGACCACGGCCTCGGGCGCTCGCGCGGCGGCCTGACCACCAAGCCGCACTGGCCGTCGAGCAAGGCCAGAAGCCCATGTCCCTCGTGATCACTGCGGGGTAGCGCGGGACTCGCCGCAGTTCGAGCCCGTCCTGAAGAAGGTGCGCGTACCCCGCTTCGGGTCGGGCAGGCCCCGCACCCGGCCCGATCGTATGCGTGCAGACAAGACGTACGCCTCCCGGAAGAACCGTGCCTACCTGCTACGCCGGGGTATCCGCTGCACCATCCCGAACGTGGCTGACCAGGCCCGCAACCGCAGAAAACGCGGGTCCCGCGGCGGCCGACCGCCGAAACTCGCCGCGGTCGACTACCGCGAGCGCCACGCCGTCGAGTGCGGCATCAATCGCCTCAAAAGACACCGCGCCGTGGCCACGCGGTACGACAAACTCGCGGTCGCTACGAGGCGCCATCTTCGTCGCGGCCATCAACGAGTGGCTGTGACCAGCACATTCGATGTGGGGTCTCACCG
>JBHELG010000117.1:0-13433 GCA_046263195.1 Nitriliruptorales bacterium
GCACCACGAGAATCCCGAAGGCGGAGATCAACGGCGTCTACGGGGCGATGGTGAAGAGGTTCAGCAAGAAGTTGCTCGGCGAGGTGCCGGCGCCGCTCGGGGTGTATTGGAACAACCGCCCGGTGCTGAAGGGCTACTTCGCGATCAGCGGCAAGGCCCAGAAGTGGAAGGCGTGCGACCCCAGCCTGAAGTCGTTCGCCCACATGGCGGTCGCATCGCTGGTGGGCTGCACCTGGTGCCTCGACTTCGGTTACTTTCAGGCCCACAACGAGGACCTCGACTTGGAGAAGGCGCGCGAGGTGCCTCGCTGGCGCGAGTCGGATTTGTTCTCGCCGCTGGAGCGCGACGTGATGGCGTACGCCGAGGCGATGACCCAGACGCCACCCACGGTCACCGACGAGATGTCCGCCCGGTTGCTGGAGCAACTCGGGGCGGCAGCGATGGTCGAGCTGACCGCGTTCATCGCGCTGGCCAACTTCTATGCGCGGTCCAACGTGGCGTTCGGAATCGAGTCGGACGGCTTCGCGGAGGCTTGTGACCTCAAGCCCTTGGCCGAGCCGACCGCCCAGCCGGGGGTAGCGTCCACAGTATGAGCGATGACCCGTTCGTCATCCACCGCGGCCTGCTCTTCACGGTCGCCTACGAAATGCTCGGCTCGGCGGCCGAGGCCGAGGACGTCGTGCAGGAGACCTGGCTACGGTGGGCCGACGTCGACCACGCCGGAGTGTGCGACCCGCGTGCGTACCTGGTGCGGATCGTGACCCGCCAGTCGCTCAACCGTCTGCGCACACTCTCCCGCCGGCGGGAGGACTACGTGGGGGAGTGGCTGCCGGAGCCGCTGCTGACCAGCCCCGACGTTGCTGAGGACCTCGAGCTCGCCGAGAGCGTCTCGATCGCGATGCTCACCGTGCTCGAGACGCTCGGCCCGGCCGAGCGGGCGGTGTTCGTGCTGCGCGAGGTCTTCGACACGCCCTACGACGAGATCGCCGAGGCCGTCGGCAAGACGCCGGCAGCCGTGCGCCAGATCGCCAGTCGGGCGCGGAACCACGTGGCCGCCCGACGCCCGCGGATGGAGGTCGACCGGACCGAGCAGCAGCAGGTCGTGGAGCAGTTCCTGACCGCGATCAACTGCGGTGATGTGCAGGGTCTGATGGACGTGCTGGCACCGGACGTCGTCCTGATCGCAGATGGCGGCGGCCTGGCACCCGCCGTCCGGCACCCGGTCGAGGGCATGGAACAGGTGGCAGCGCTGCTCTCCGGCCTCAGGCGGGTGGCGCCCGACGCGGTGGTTGCCACGACGTGGCTCAACGCAGCCCCGGCGGTTCGGATCGAGCTGGCCGGCGCGCTGGACACCGCGGTCAGCCTAGCCATCGACAACGGCCGGATCACCCGCATCTACGCGATCCGCAACCCCCACAAGCTCGCCCGCCTCGACAAGCCGGCGCCCCTTTCGCGAGGTTGACTCGAGCGTGAACACATCGATGGCCGCGCATCGCCCGTCCAGGACGGAGGTTTCGTCATGACCGCGACGACACGTCGGCGCAGTCAAGGTCCTCACGGTTACGGGCGGACCACCACCTCGAGGAAGCCGCCCGTAGCGGGGACTAGCGGGCGGAGACTGAGGCCGAGGACGGCGGTAGTCGGGTCCAACGGGGTGGGCTAGCGGCAACCATCGTGGGTTCGAATATGGCGCCCCTACCGGCAAAGTGAGCCACTGCGAGGTCGATTCTTGAGCACCCTCATTCGAGCGCGATGACCCTTTACCGTCTCGATGGGCGATCGTTCCGGCCCGCCGTTCGAGCGCGTCGCGCTCGCCGGCCACTCCGGGGATGGGGTGATCGCCGAGCTGACGGCGGTGTCGTTCCACAGGGTTGATGCGCTGATCGTGACGGGGTGGGCAGACGGGGGCGCCCACCCATTCGTCCCCCGGGCATTCACTCGAATGAGGCAGCGATGCGTGACCGCACCGGGATCGAAGCGACCGGGCGGAGCCGGCGGCTGGGCGTTTTTGTTCACGCGAAGGGAGCTCGAGATGCTCGTGCACGACGTCGATCCGCAGGTGCTCGAGGCTTTCATCGCGGTCTATGAGCAGGACCCCTGCGGCTGGTTCGGGGACTCGGAGACAGCGCTGACCGCGAACATCGCCCGCGCCCCCACGGTCGACGTCCCCGTGCTCCTGGTCAGCGGAGAGCACGACGCCGTCGCGCCGCCCCCCGCCGTCGAACTCCAGCGCGCACGCTACGAGCTGGGCAGAGACGACGTGACCTGCCTCATGGTTGCCGGAACCGGCCACCAGATCATGTTCGAACGCCGGGCGCCGGTGTGCGTGCTGGCTTGAGTTCCTAGCTGACCGCACGCGGCTTCTGACGACGCGCCACGGGTTGTGCCGCACCCCGTAGCCCTTCGGGACGGCTCCCGGCGCCGGAGCGTCACCACCCTTCGGCTGCCGCTGCACCTCACACCGGCCTGGCGGCCATCCGATCATCGGTGCGCGCTGCACCGAGCCCGCCACCAAACAAACCGGGCGCCGCCCGCGGCCGCTCCTCCTCGTCGCGACACCCCGTGCACTTGGAACGGGCGGCGCGGACATGGTCCCCAATCTGCAGGTGCCCGTCGAACCGAGGTCACTCGACTGGATGAATGGCAGCGGCCAGAGCACACTTCGTCGTCCTCTCCAGAAGACGCTTGGATGCGGGGCACTGACGACCAGAATCGCGAAGAGCGGCGCCTGAAGCGAGCCTCGGGGGCGGGAGGATGAAGCTGCTCGACCCGAAGAGGTGGAGGCCGGCCGGTTTTGCCAACCAGCCCGGCCTCGTCTGGAACCGTGGATCGGAGGGTGTTCGCGCCGGGACCCGTCGGGCTTTCAGGGGGGCCAGGTGATCCTGCTCCTCATCCTGGCTTTGCTGCTCGTGCTCGTGCTCCTGCTCCTGCGACCGGTCGAAGAGGCTCGACTGGTGGTCCGGGCCCTTATCATCGTCGTCTTTCTCTCCCCTGTCGTGTTCATGGTGCTTGGATCGCTGCGCGATGTGGGTCTGCCACCCCCTAGGGGCTTCGAGTTGATCCCGGAGGGAGCGGGTGTCGAGGCCTACCGCTCCATCGGCGACCATGTCCCGCTGGCCCGCCTGCTCGGCAACTCGGCTGTGGTGACCCTTGTAGCCGTACCGGTGACCGTCGTTGTCGCCAGCTGGGCCGGTTTCGCGATGGCCCAACTCGGGCGTCCACTGCAACGTCTGCTGCTCGGTCTCACCGTGGGCATGCTCGTGATCCCGCTGCCCATGGTGTGGGCGCCTCGTTTCGCCCTCTACCACCGGCTCGGGGTACTCGACAGCCTCGTCCCCCTGATCGCGCCCGCCCTGGTCGCAACCACGCCCTTCACGGTGCTGCTCACCTACCGGGCGTTTCGTCGCGTTCCACCCGAGGTGTTCGAGGCCGCTCGAGTCGAGGGGGCAAGCGCTTTCACCACCTGGTTGCGGGTGGGGCTGCCGTTGGTGCGTCCCACGACCACGGCCGTTTCCGCCATCGCCTTCGCCCTGCACTGGGGCAATTACCTCGACGCACTGCTTTACATCCGGTCTCCGGAGAATCGCACTCTGCCGCTGGGTCTGGCCCAGCTGACCGGCTTGGACACCAACGACACGCCGATCCTCCTGGCGGGTGCGGTGGTGCTCACCCTGCCCCCCCTGATCCTCCTGGCACTGGTCCAGCGGCCTCTTCTGGAAGCGGTCGACCTCTCACGACACCGCTGAGGTGAAGAAGGAGCTTCCACGCTCATGAGCCTGCGGTCGACCCTTCTCCTCGTCGTCTTCCTCGCTCTGACGGCCGCCTGCGGGGGGGCCACGGGCAGCGGAGCGACTGGGGACGCCCATGACCTGCAGGGGCGGATCGTGGTGCAGGCCGCCGGCGGAGAAAGCGAGATCAAGGCGATCGAGGAAGTCGCCGACGCGTTCGAGACGGCCAACCCGGGCGTCGAGGTCGAGGTGGTGGGAGTGGCCCAGCAGGGCGATCACATGGCCAGACTGGCTACTGCCTTCGCCGGCGGCGACCCGCCGGACGTCTTCTTGCTCAACTACCGCCGATTCGGCCAGTTCGCTGCCAAGGGGGTCATCGAGCCGGCCGACCTGGGCGACTTGAAACGCGTGGACTTCTACGAGGCCGCCCTCGAAGCCTTCACCTTCGAGGGCAGGACCCTGTGCCTGCCGCAGAACCTGTCCAGCACCGTCGTGTTCTTCAACCCTGCGCTGTTTCACGCGGCGGGAGTAGCACTGCCGACGCCGGGATGGAGCGTCGTCGACCTGCGCCGTTCAGCTGAGCTGCTGGCGGACGCCGGGATCGAGGCCATCGGGTTCGAGACCTCCTTCCGGACGGTACCTCCGTTCATGTGGGCTGCCGGTGCAGAGGTGGTGGACAGCACCGACAAGCCCTCGGTCATCAGCCTGAACACGCGCACGGGGCGCGCTGTCCTCACCTATCTGAAGGACCTCCTGGTTCTGGGGATAGACGCAAACGAGGCGGCGGCCGACCCACCCGAGGAGCGTTTCGCCCGAGGCGAGCTGGCGATGTTCCTTGATAGCCGGCGGGCGGTGCCAAAGTTCCGCAAGAGCCAGGGCCTGCAGTTCGACGTGGTCCCTCTCCCGACGAGCAAAGCCGCCGCCACCCTCCTCGCCTCGGACGCGTACTGTGTCTCGAAGGTGAGCAACGAGAAGGCCCTGGCCCTGGCCTTCGCCCGCTTCACGGTGGGACCCGAGGGCGGCAGGGTTCTCGCCGCAACCGGGCGCACCGTCCCCTCCTTCAAGGCCCTCGCCGAGAGCCCAGCCTTCCTCGCCCCAGACGAGCAGCCTCCCTCGTCCCGGGTGTGGCTCGACGTCGTCCCCACCCTGCGTCGGCTTCCCAACGTCGGCCCTTGGAACCAGGCCGAGGAGGACGCCAGCAAGGTGCTGGAGCAGTTCTTCGCCGACAAGCTCTCCCTCGACGACACCGTCAGAAAGATCGAAGAAGAGTCGCGCGAGACCTTGACCCGGCAGTAGGCAGAAGGAACCGGAAGGTGACAACGACTGGAGCCATCTTCGATGGCCTGGCCTGTGAAGGCCTCGGCTTCCGCTACCCGGGTGCCGATCGCTGGGCGCTCCGCAACGTCGACCTGGCCGTCGCTCCCGGGCAGATTGTCGCCGTCGTGGGTCCTTCCGGATCAGGGAAGAGCACACTGCTCCGGCTCGTGTGCGGGCTGGCCACACCCACCGAGGGGCTGGTGCGCTTCGGCCGGACGACAGCCGATGGCCTCGCACCGGAGCGCCGGCCGGTCGCAATGGTCTTCCAGGGCTTCGCCCTCTTCCCCCATCTGACGGTGCAGGAGAACATCGCATTCGGACCGCGCGTCCGGCGCGAGCCGAAAGACCGGGTTACCAGCCGGGTCGCCCGGGCCGCCGACGCCCTCGGCATCACCGCCCTCCTGGACCGCTACCCCGCTCAGCTGTCGGGCGGCGAGTGCCAGCGCACCGCCCTCGCCCGAGCCCTCGTGCGGGAGCCACGCGTGTTTCTGCTGGACGAGCCCCTGTCCAGCCTCGATCCGGTCCTGCGAGCCGACTCCCGTCGCCTCCTCACGAGCCTGCTGCGGGCGGAGGGGCGCTGCGCGCTCTACGTCACGCACGACCAGGCCGAGGCGATGACCATGGGGGACTTGGTGGCCGTGCTGCGCAACGGGCACCTCGAGCAGGTGGGGTCGCCACGGGACGTGTACGACCGGCCCGCTTCCCAATTCGTGGCGTCGTTTCTTGGCACCCCGCCCATGAGCCTTCTCACCGCCGATGCGGACGGCAAGGTGGGTCCGATCGTGCCTCCCATTCTGGTGCCGGTCGGAGGATCACTCGGGGTCAGGGCCGAAGACGTCACCCTCCTGCCGGGGGAGGGAAGGGGAAAGGGAACGGCGCAGGCGAGGGCCCTGGTTACTGGCGTGGAGGATGTCGGCCATGAGGCTCACGTGGAGCTCGCCCTCGGCGGTCAGGCCCTCGTGGCGCGGGTGGCCGCGGACGCCGCCCCCGCCCGTGACGAGTGGGTGTGGGTCCGTGTCGCCTTCGAGCGGGTGCGGGTGTTCGACGCGCAGGGCCGAGCAGTCGGTCCATGAGAAGACCGACGCGCGGCCACCAGTTGAAAGGCGCTGGCTGGCTCGATTACCAGAGTGGCCTCCTGCTGTTGCTGGGCCCGTTCGTCGTCGGATCGCTGCTCCTCATCGTGCTCCCGGTTGCGGTTAGTTCCTTTTACGCCTTGACCAGCTACGATGCCCTCTCGGCGCCCGAGTTCCGGGGCCTTGTCACTATTCGCGGGCTGTTCAGCTCGGATGAGTTCGCTGACTCCGTGCGAGCGACGGCCATCTTGGCCGCCTTCGCCGTTCCTCTCCGGATTGGAGGAGCCCTCCTTCTGGCTCTGTTCCTCGACCGCCGGGAGCGGCTGGCAGCCGGAGCACGCACGGCCGCCTTCATGCCCGTCGTGCTCCCCGACGCCGCCACCGCACTGGTCTGGTTGTGGGTGACCAACCCCATGTACGGACCAGCTGGCGCCTTGGCGCGTGGGCTGGGGTGGGAGGGCCCGCTGCTCCTCGACCCATGGGGAGCTCGTCTGACGCTCGTCGCTGTCAGTTCTCTAGCCCTCGGGGAGGGCTTCCTGGTGCTGCTGGCTGCTCGCCGGGAACTACCCGAAGCCGTCTATGACGTGGCCCGACTCGAGGGGGCCGGCCGGGGGGCGGTCTTCCAGCGGGTCACCTTGCCTCTTCTCGCCCCGGTCCTGGGCTTCCTCGTGGCTCGCGACCTCGTCATGAGTCTGCAGGTCACGCTCGTTCCCACCCTCCTGCTCACCAACGGCGGGCCCCTCAACGCGACCAGGACGCTGCCGTTCTTCGTCTACGAGCAAGGATTCTTCGAGCTGCGTCTCGGCGACGCCGCGGCCGCCGCGGTGATCCTGTTCGGAGCGACTCTTGTCCTAGTCGTTGTTGAACTGCTGGTCCTCCGACGCTGGCTGCGAGCCCTGGGCGGCGGTGGCGGAGGCCGCCTCCTCACTCGTGCCGCATGACGCCCGGACCACCCTCGCGCTGAAGGGCCCTAGGGTGCGCAAAAAGCCGACCGGCGCTGCAGGCGTCCCCGCGTCGCCGGTCGAGAGTGATCGAGCCGTTCGTTTGCGATCCTGGAACGGCGCTGCGCGCAGCTCCTACCCGGTGACGCAGGGCTGGTTGAAGGTAACGAACTTGTTGCCCTTCCACCTGTTCGCATCACAGGGCGGCGTCAGGTTGGTGTCCCGAAGGTCTTCAATTTCGTTGCCCCGCGCGACGTTTCCCGTGATGGAATTGTTGCTCGAGGCCACGAGGATCCCGTAGTCGGCATTGTCCTGCACGCGGTTCCCCGCGATCTTGTTGTCGTCCGCGCCCACGCCGGTGACCACCGTGCGCCGCAGCGAGATGCCAGCCAGAGGCGTGGAAGTATCGGCGGCCCCGGTGCCGTTTCCGACGACGACGTTGTTCACCACCTGCGCGCCAGTGACCGGGGGAAGCACCGCGCCACCTGGCAGGGGACGATTCCCGAACAGGACGATGCCGTCACCAGAGCTGTTCGTCACCGTGTTGTTGATCACCCGGTGATCAGATCCGTTCTCGAGACTGATCCCCGACGTGGTGGTCCGGTTGTCGGCCTGATCCACGAGGTTATGCGCGATCATGTTCCGCGCCGACGGCAGGTCGTCGAGCTGGTCCGTCGCACGCCCGTCGAACACGGAGATCCCGCCGAAGCCGCCGCTGTTGATCACCGTGTTCCTCATGACCTGGCTGTCGGTGACGTTCTGCAGGACTATTCCGTTGCCGGTCGTGTTGTCGAGGGACCGGATGTCGACGACCTTGTTGTGCGACCCGTTCTGAACGTGGACGCCGTGGAAGAATCCGCGCACGGTGCCGTTCTTGACGGTGACGTTGCTGTGCCCGTTGACCTTGACCCCGGCTGCCTGGTGCAGCACCACCGGGCCGCCCAAGCCGAAGATGGTGTGCCCGTTGAGGTCAAGTGTGACGTTGTCGGCCCCGATCACCAGGCCGTGACCGCCAGGCACGTGCTGGCCCGGATGCGACACGTCATCGCCGCACGGGCCGATGTCGGCAGTGAGGACGGTGTCTTCGGTGATGAGTGTGCCGCACTCGAGCGCCGCCGCCTCGGCGACGTCGATGCTCCTCGCCAGGGCCGGCAGCACGGTGAGCATTTGCTGCATGGCCAGAGCCATTCGGACATAGCGTCTCATTACAGTCCCCTCCCCTGGCCAAACGGTCAGGTGAGTGTCATCGCACGTCGCACTACCCGTCAATAAGTGTCACCCACACTTAACGGATGTAACCGAACCTGGCGGCGAGACGTCTCCGACCATTTCGTACGTCAACGTCGGTTTGAACGTGGGACTGGAACCGGCTTCGTACAGTCGTCCTGGTCCGTGTCCGCCAGACGCACCGCTTGCCGGCAGCCGGGGGAACTACCACACGAAGCAGATGGACAAGCTTGCCCGGCACGGGCGGGGTGGAGACGGTTCAGCCCTTATCATTTGTTCCGCCGTGAGATCGAGGTGGAGATCCTGCCGTACCTCGCCGAACGCGACATCGGCGTCCTGGTGTACAGATCACTGGCCGGCCAGGGATCCCACCGCCCAGCTCGGGGTTGCCTGACCTTCCGACTCGGCGCTGCACGTCGCGATCGCCGGCCCACCCCGGAGGGAATGTGATGGTCAAGATTGCGTTTCTCGGCCTGGGTCAGATGGGCACACCCCTCGCAACCCGGCTGGTGCAGGCCGGGCACCCCGTCACGGTGTGGAACCGCACCCCCGAACGGACGGCACCGCTCGTCGCGCAAGGGGCAACTGCGGCGTCCTCGCCGGCCGAGGCCGCGGGCGGGGCCGACGTCGTCATCACGATGCTCGCGAACTCTGAAGCACTGGAGGAGGTCCTGTTCGGGCCCGAGGGCTTGGTCTCCGCGCTGAGTCCGGGGCAGCTGTTCATGGACATGTCGACGATCGGCCCTCGCGACTTCCTCTCCATGGCCTCCCGGCTCCCTGAAGGTGTGGCGGCCGTGGACGCGCCGGTGAGAGGCAGCGTCCCGGAGGCGACAGCGGGGACTCTCCGCATTTTCGTAGGAGCCTCGGACCACGACTTCTCAAGCGTACGACCGCTCCTGGAGACCCTCGGGGACGTGCGGCACGTCGGAGCGCTGGGGTCGGGTGCGGCGATGAAGCTGGTGGTCAACCTCACGCTCGGGGTCTCCATCGTCGCATTCGGTGAGGCGCTCGCGCTCGCGAAGGCTGTCGAGCTCGACCGCGATGCGGTGCTCGACGTCCTAGCCGAGTCCCCGATCGGCCCCACGGTCGTGTCCAAGCGCGCCAACGTCGAGGCCGATCACTATCCGCCGGCCTTCAAGCTCCGCCACGCGCGCAAAGACATGCGGCTCATCGATGAGCTTTCCCAGGGCGCGGGAATCGATCTGGTGGTGTCCCACGCCGCTCGCCAGAGCATGGAGCACGCCATGGAGCGCGGCGCCGCGGACCTGGACTTCTCCGCCGTCATACCCACGATCCTCGGGCAAGACATAGTCAGGGGATGATCGTGGGAACCAGGCCAAGCCGCCCGGCTTCGTGGCCCGGGCCGGCCACCCGCGAGGGGCCGGATCGGACAGCCTCGTGCAGGCAGTCGGCAACGGTCCGCTGAAGATGCGGGCTCGCCACCGCGAGCCAACCGCTCGAAAAAGGCCAGAAACGTCGACCCGCGAGGTTTACCGTCTGACGCCACCGCCCCAGCGGTCGCGGTTGATGGTGTGTCCAAGTTCGCCGCATTTCTCGTCACGTTTGGCCTGCTCTTCGCGTCTCCGTTGGCCGGTCCGCGGCTTGCGCGGGGCGTCGAGGGCGTGGTTGGGCGCTTGCATCGCACCCGGCCGGCATTCGACATAATGGACGTAGCGAGCAAGTGCAGACGGTTCGGGGAGGTTCGAGGACGACCAGGCGGTGACGGGGTTTGGGCCTCGGTCGTGGGCAGGTCACACCCGGCGGGGTCTGTTGACCGTCGCGGGCGCAAGCTGCGGCAAAGCGGCGGCGCCGCCAGATGGAAGGAGAGGCTATGTCCCCTCCCGAGAGCTCTGGCGGCCGTTCTGACACCGGTCCCCGGGGGCGGAGGGGAGACGCGCCTTCCGGTGATGGGCCTTCGATCGAAGGCGATGTCAGTGCTCGCGACGGCATCCGATCCGCCACGCTCTACGCTTCCCTACGGCCGGCTGGTCAGAGAACTTCGGGAACGCACCTACGTCTTCGAGGAGATTCGGGACACCACCGGCCCGGTGACACAGCTCACGCTGGGGCCGAGGTGGCTGATACCTCTTCTGGTGGTGATCACCTCACCGGAAGGTGCGCAGCAGGTGCTGGGTCGCCACGACGGCAGGTTCGACAAGCACGCCCGAGTCCACGACGAGGCACGCAGCGTGTTCGGGCTGAACTTGTTCAGCGCCGACTATGGAGAGTGGAAGCAGCGGCGGCGCATGCTCCAGCCCGTCTTCACGCCCAACCACGTGACCTCATTCGCCCGCCACATGGGTGAGGCGGCCCACACGCTCGCCCAACGCTGGCAACACATGCCAACCGTCGACCTCAACCTTGAGATGCGCCGTCTCACCCTGCGCGTCCTGGGGCGGACGCTGTTCGGCCGCTCCCTTGATGAGCAGGCCCTTGCGCTTGGACCCCTCGTGCACCATTCTCTGCGCTACGTCACCGGACGGGTCCTCAACCCGCTACGAGCGCCACAGTGGCTGCCAACGCCTGCTCGGCAGCGTGCACACACGTCTCTGCAGTTGATGCGGTCGGTGATCTCCGAAGCGGTTACCAGCCACCTACGCCGCGATGGCGACCGAGAACTGCTCGACCTGCTTCAAGACGCTACCGACCCCGATACGGGTGAACGGTTCAGTCCCGGAGCGGTGATCGATGAGCTTGATGGTGTTCCTCATCGCCGGGCACGACACCACGGCGACCACCCTCACCGCAGCCCTGTGGCTGCTGGGACGCCACCCAGGCGTGGAGGACCGGGTGGCCGAGGAGGCGGACCTTCTCGATGGAGGTCCCATACCAACCGCGCGACCTGCGGACACTGGCCCTGACCTCCCGCGTCTTGCAAGAGGCGATGCGCATGTACCCGCCCGCCCCCGCGGTCGTTCGGCGGGTCGAGCACGACACCATCGTCTGTGGTTACCGCGTACCCGCAGGAGCTGACCTCGTGGTCAGTATCTGGGCGTTACACCGCGACCCCGCCATCTGGCACGACCCGACCCGCTTCGATCCCGACCGGTTCCTGCCTTCGGCAGTGGAACAACGCGACCGCTGGGCCTACTTGCCCTTCGGTGCCGGTCCCCGCTCCTGCATCGGTGACCACTTCGCGCTGACCGAAGCCACCATCGCCCTCGTCAGCCTCACCCGCAAGCTTCGCATCGAATCTATGGACGACACCTTCCCAATGGCCGTCCCCTTCACCCTCACCGCCGAAGGCCGCGTCCCCGCCCGGATCACCCCCCGCAGCTGAGCCGGCTTTGGTCGCACGGAACTCGCCCGAACGTGCTCCCATACCCAACGCGTCTTCTTCGGTCCAGCGTTCGATATCAGCGCCTCGAATGCGCGCCTACGCTCGAGCAGACTCCTCCACCACTTGTCGCCGTGCAGGAGCGGGCGGTGCACGTCGTGTACGACCCTCCAGGACCGCCTGGTTCAAGAACCACGCCTCAACACACAGTGCGCCTCAATCGTTCACCCTCGGACGCGCGCTACGTGATCAAGTGGTGATGAGTCGGTGTTTGCCTCGTACCGTCCTGTTGTTGCTTCTGGCGCTGTTTCTCGCAGCGTGCGGGGGGTCGACGGGTCCGATCGTGACTCCCACGCCTTTCGCAGCAGAGCCGTCTGAGCCGGCCGAGCCGACTGAGCCCGACGAGGAGATCGTGCGCCAGATAACCCCACAAGGCGAAGCCGCGGTTCAACTCGTCGTGGAGCCCCGAGAGATCCGGCTGGAGGAGACGGTGACCATCCGTCTGGTGAACCGGGGCAGGCTACCGCTCCGCACAGGCTTCATGTTCAACATTGAGCGCTGGGACGGAGAGAGGTGGGTGGAGGTGCCCTGGCCTGAGAATGTTGATTTCCCCGCGGCCGAGCTCTTCCTCCCTGTGGGCGGGAGTACGGAACCCCAATCGTGGCCATACGGCGGCGTTTCCGCCCAGCCCGGCTTGTACCGGGCCATAAAGTCCGCCTCCTACCCGGACCCCGACCAGATTCGCCCCGACCTGCAGCTACGGCCCCGCACCCGTTTCCGTGTGAGACGCAGCGGTGAACCCTCAGACTAGGCCGCGAGATTCCAGGAACAGCAGACGAGCAGCACATCACGGCCGCCCTCACAATCTCGGCCGAGGTCGTTGGGAAGCGATATCGGGTCTGCGCGAACCGGCCCTTTGCGAACGCAAGCACCTTCGTCGGTGCGACTTCAAACACGACTGCGGACCCCCCGTCCTCGTGGTGGAACATCCCATGCTGGACGGCGAAGTCCCAGTCGCCGTGGTACTTCCTGCGCCATAGGTCGGCGAGAGTCCGCAGCCTGGAATCTTCCGTGACTTATGGCGCTGCCTTCGACCACGACATCGAGCCCTTCCTTCCACCGGTTGGAGCCGGTGGTGAGGGGCTACGTGCGGGTTCCGAGCAATGTTCACCTCTTCTGCTCGGCTGGACCGGTGCAGAAGTGGAGCCGGTCGTCGTACCAGACGGCCGGCAGTGGTGTGACGTGCGGTCGGCCATCGCTCCGAACTGTGGAGATCCAGAAGAGCTCGGCGGTCTCGAGCACCCGGAGTGCGTCCGACCATGGCGTCGGAGGGGAGTCCGGATCACCGAAGCGGATGTCCTGTTCAGGTACGGGTTCCATGCCGTTGTGACGTTCATGATGGTCGCGACTCATCGGTGAAACACGAAGTCAGGGCGACAATCGCTGGAAGTCGTCTCCGACGTCTCTTCACCGCGCGCGATCGACCCCAGGGAGAGACCGCACCGACGGGCACCAGGGCCCGGTCCGCGACCAGGCCGCCGACTCGATTGTCGCCCAGGAGGAGCCCGTAACACCTCACGCGCCGAGGCCGCTGCCTCGCGGAGCCCGGTAGGCACTACCTCAACATCGACACCGCTCAGCTGGCTCGCTTTGTCGAAGCTGGCCCACCTGATAAGATACATAGCGCCTCTATGCATATTGGTCCGAGGTATCGGGAGGGGTGGTCCAGATCGAAAAGGACCTCGTCGCGGCGTCGGCGACGCCGCTGGTGCTGGCGATCCTGGCCGAGGGTGAGAGTTACGGCTACGCCATTCTGAAGCGCGTTCGGGAGCTCTCGGACGGTGAGCTCGAGTGGACCGATGGGATGCTC
>JBHELG010000118.1:0-6991 GCA_046263195.1 Nitriliruptorales bacterium
CCGCCCGGCCCCTTCGGGGCCTGCCCGGCTATCCTCGCTGCGACCGGCGTTCGGAGAGCCATGATGCCTGCCAGTTCGCTCTCCGACCGTGTACTCCGGATCCAGGAGTCCGCGACGCTGGCAGTCAGCATGAAAGCGAAGGGACTGAAGGCCGCGGGTGAGCCGGTGATCGGCTTCGGGGCCGGTGAACCCGACTTCCCCACCCCAGGCCACATAGTCCTCGCCGCACAGCAGGCCGCGATGGATACGCTCAACCACCACTACTCCCCCGCCGCCGGTCTGCCGCAGCTCCGAGAAGCGATCGCCGACAAGACCCGCCGTGATTCGGGGCTCGACGTCACTCTCGACCAGGTGCTCGTTACGAACGGTGGGAAGCATGCCCTCTACGAGGTCTTCCAGACCCTCCTGGGACCCGGCGACGAGGCGTTGCTGCCGGCGCCGTACTGGGTGAGCTACCCGGAGCAGATCCGACTAGCTGGCGCCGAACCGGTCATCGTCCCCACCACTGCCGAGTCCGGCTACCGGGCCAGCGTCGACCAGTTCGAAGCCAAACTCACGGAGCGCACAAGACTCCTCGTGTTCGTGTCACCGTCGAACCCCACTGGGGCGGTCTATCCGCCGGATGAGGTAGCTGCGGTCGGACGCTGGGCTGCGGAGCGGGGGCTCTGGGTCATCACTGACGAGATCTACGAGCACCTGGTCTACGACGGGGCCGAGTTCGTATCGATGCCTGTCGTCGCCCCGGAGATCGCCGACCGCTGCGTCATCGTCAACGGCACAGCCAAGAGCTACGCGATGACGGGATGGCGTGTCGGCTGGCTCGTCGGACCCCGGGAGGTCGTGGCGGCGGCGACGAGAATCCAGAGCCATCTGACGAGCAACGTCTGCAACGTGGCCCAGTGGGCCGCGTACGCGGCGCTCACGGGTCCCCAGCAGTGCGTCGCGGATATGCGACAGGCGTTCGACCGTCGTAGGCAACTCACCATGGAAGGGGTGCGCTCGCTGGACGGGGTTGTCTGCCCCGAGCCCCTCGGCGCCTTCTATGCCTTCCCGGACTGTTCCGGGCTGTTCGGACGTCACCTCGCCGGTCGGCGCATCGACTCGGCCTTCGACCTCGCGGACGCCCTTCTCGATGTAGCCAAGGTCGCCCTCGTACCGGGCGATGCCTTTGGCGGCCCCGGCTGTGTGCGCATGAGCTACGCACTCGGCGACGATGACCTCGCCGAAGGGCTTGAGCGGATCGCGAAGGCGCTTGGCTGAGGGCAGCGGTCAGATCGGGTGGGAGTGCGGTCTCGGCCCTCCACGACGGTCCGGCGGGACGAATCAGAGGAGATAGCAGATCTCCCCGTCGCACGCGCGCAGCACCGCGAACACGGCTTCATGCAGCTTCTGGTGCAGCCCCCGGAAGCGCACCGCCTCGTGGTCGATGTCGTCGGGGGCTGTCGGCGCGGAGTCTGTGGCAGTGTCGCTGCCAAGTTCCGCGAATGCAGCATCCCAGTCCGTCGCCGCCGCGGCGAGCTTGAGCCGCATGGAAGGCGCCTGGAGCAGGGCACGTTCGAGGTCCTGCACGATCGCAACCACGACATCGGTGCTCGTGCGGACCCCGGGCGTTGACAGCAGGTGGAGAGCCTGGAGCTTGCGCATGGCCATGGCGGCGATGAGCAGGGGGTCGCCGAGCTCTTCCACCGCGGAGTCGATGGCCGCCAAGTCGATGGTCACCTTGCTGGGAACCCCGAACCACTCGCGCAGCGTGTCGAAGAGCTCGGCCGTGACGTCATGCAGCGCGAGCAGCTCATCGGGCTTCGGGATCGTCTCCACGTTCTGACCGTACCAAGCCCCGTGAACCTGTGGATCGCCCGGTCGGGACCCACTCCAGAAGAGTCCTTCCCCGGTGTCGGCTGGGGGAAGGGCAGGCGCCTACTTGGTACGGGCATCGTTCGATGAGCAAGATGCGGACGTGATCGTCCTGCGCATCGTGGTTGGTCTCGTCGGCGCCGGCGTCGTGGCAGGCACGCTGCTGTCGGCCATCCGCACGGTGGTGCTGCCTCGCCCATCCGCAGCCCGCCTGAGCCGTCTCGTGTTTCTGGCGACGAGAGCGGTGTTCGACCTCAGGTCGCGCCGCGCCCGCAGCTACGAGCAACGTGACCGGATCATGGCCATGTACGCACCGGTCAGTCTCCTGCTCCTGCCTCTGGCCTGGCTGTCGCTCGTGATGGCGGGGTTCGCGCTGCTGTTCTGGGCCGTGGGCGAACGGCCGCTCTCGGCGGCGCTGGTGGCGAGCGGATCATCGCTGCTGACCCTGGGCTTCGAACGGCCAGACCGGCTCATCGGCGTCCTGCTGGCATTCCTCGAGGCGGGACTGGGTGTCGCCGTGCTGGCGCTGCTGCTGGTCACCTACCTGCCGTCGATGTACGCGGCCTTTTCCCGGCGGGAGCAGGCGGTGACGCTCCAGGAAGCCCGGGCGGGGAGCCCCCCCTCAGCCGTGGAACTGCTGTCACGTTACGCCCGCATCAAGGGATTGGGGGATCTCGACCCGGTATGGCATGAATGGCAGGGTTGGTTCGCTGACGTCCAGGAGACCCATACTTCGCTGCCTGCGCTCGTGTTCTTCCGCTCCCAACAGCCCGATCAGTCGTGGGTGACCGCGGCCGGGGCGCTGCTCGACGCCGCCTCTCTGTATGTGGCGGCGGTCGATCACTCGCGGGTGACAGACGAGCCTCGGCACGATCTTGGGGCGCCGGAAGCGGAGGTGTGCATACGAGCCGGCTACCTGGCCCTACGGCGCATCACCGACTACTTCGAGATCCCCTATGACCCCGATCCCGACCCTGACGACCCCATCTCCATCGCCAGAGAAGAGTTCGACCGGGCCTGCGCCGAGATGGAGGAAGCAGGCGTGCCCCTCGTCTCCGACCTCGACCAAGCCTGGCGGGACTTCGCCGGCTGGCGGGTCAACTACGACGCCCCATTGCTGGGCCTCGCCGCACTCACCGCCGCGCCCTACGCCCCGTGGTCGTCCGACCGTTCGCAGATCTGGCGCACCCGCAGCCTCTGGCGCTCGTTGACGCTGCGTCAGTAGCGGTAGTCGTCGCGCTTGTAGGGGCCTTCGACCGGAACCCCGAGGTAAGCGGCTTGTTCGGCGGTGAGCTCGGTGAGGTGGGCGCCGAGCTTGCCGAGGTGGAGTCGTGCGACCTCCTCATCGAGTCGCTTCGGCAAGACGTATACCTCGTGCTTGTACGCCTCATGATTTGCCCACAACTCCATCTGAGCGAGCACCTGGTTCGTGAAAGACGTTGACATCACGAAAGAGGGGTGTCCCATGGCGCATCCGAGGTTCACGAGCCGTCCCTCGGCGAGCAGGACGATCGAGCGACGGTTCGGCAGATGGATGAGGTCGACCTGAGGTTTGACGTTCTCCCAGGTGAACTCGCGCAGGCGCTCCACCTGGATCTCGACGTCGAAGTGGCCGATATTGCAGACGATGGCCTGGTCCTTCATTTCCAGGACGTGCTCGAGGGTGATGACATCGCGGCAGCCGGAGGCGGTGACGAAGATGTCGGCGACCGGAGCCGCCTCCTCCATGGTCACTACGCGGTAGCCCTCCATTGCCGCCTGCAGGGCGTTGATCGGGTCGATCTCCGTCACCCAGACGTTTGCTCCCAGCCCGCGAAGAGCCTGGCAGCAACCTTTGCCCACCTCCCCGTACCCGGCCACGACGCACACCTTGCCCGCGAGCATGACATCAGTCGCTCGCTTGATGCCGTCGACCAACGACTCGCGGCACCCATAGAGGTTGTCGAACTTCGACTTCGTCACCGAGTCGTTCACGTTGATCGCCGGCATGCGGAGCTTGCCGGCACGTTGCATCACGTGAAGCTGATGCACGCCGGTGGTGGTCTCCTCTGACAGTCCCCGTATGTCTCCCAGGAGCTCCTCATGGCGTTCGTGCACGTACAGGGTCAGGTCACCCCCGTCGTCGAGCAGCAGGTTCGGCCCACCGCCGTCGGGCCAGCGCAGTGTCTGCTCGATGCACCACCAGTACTCCTCCTCCGTCTCACCCTTCCAGGCGAACACCGGCGTGCCCGCGGCCGCGACCCCTGCGGCGGCGTGATCCTGGGTGGAGAAGATGTTGCAGGAGGACCAGCGCACCTCCGCCCCGAGCTGCTGCAGCGTCTCGATGAGGACGGCCGTCTGTATGGTCATGTGCAAGCAGCCCGTGATCCGAGCTCCCGAGAGGGGCCGGTCGGCCGCATACCGCTCCCGCAGGGCCATGAGGCCTGGCATCTCCTTCTCGGCCATGGCGATCTCTGCTCGTCCCCACTGGGCCAGGCCGAGGTCGGCGACCTTGCAGTCGCCGTCTTGGTGTACGGGGGTGTCCCCCGCGGAGCCCGGGGCGGCCGGGGTGTCCCCCGCCGGTGTGCTGGCGGCGTCGCTATGGATGTCGGTCTGGCTCACGGTGCCTCCGGTGGTCAGGCGCACGATCGAGGTTGTTACTACCACAGTCTTGACGAACGGTGTCCCGGCAACGCGCGTACTGATCGGCCGGAGCGGCTATTCGTGACGTTCGTCAGTCACTCACGGCCCAGCGCAGGTTATCGATGAATCCTTCCGCGAGGCGGGCAAGTTCGGCATGGAAGAACCGCTGCGCGGGACCTACGAGCAGCGATGGCACCGAGGCGGAGACGTGCACCTCCAGCCGCATCGTCGCCTCGGTCCCGCCGTCGTCGTCGGTGAGGGTCACCTCTCCTCGTGCGGCGGGTATGTCATCTTGGTGGCGCTCCTTGGAGTCGAAGCTGAGGCGGCGCGGCCCATCGAACCGGTAACGCAGCGTGAAGGACGGCCGGAGGCGGTGACCGATCGGGCTGGCGCCCTCCATCTCCCAGTACCAGCCGTCCTCCACCTGCTCGTAGCGGACGACATTCGGCATCAACGTCCCGAATCGGGCCTCGTCGCGCAACACCTGCCACACCTCCTCTCGTGAGGCAGGCAGGTGCCCCGAGCGAACCACCTCCGCATGCACGATGGTCATCTCGCCGTCTCCCGGGTCATTTCGGCGGAGGGTGCGGCGAGCGCGAGCGCGAACCGGTCCTCAGGGTCGGTGAGCCACCGCTCGAGGGCAAGACCGGCTGTCGTCAGCTCCTGGGAGATCTGGGAGCGGGTGAACTTGCAGGACACTTCGGTATGGAACTCTTCCCCGGGGGCGAAGTGGACCGTGAGGGCAAGCTCGGGGAACCTCGCCACGACTTCGCGGGTGGCCCGCAGGAGCATGTCGACACAGGCACGTTCGCGGTCATAGCGCGCGACGTGCTGGAAGGCGTCGAATGGGAGGTCACCGCCGAGCTCGCGGTTCAAGACGGCGAGAAGGTTGCGGTTGAACGCTGCGGTCACGCCTGCAGCGTCGTCGTAAGCCGCTTCCAGCACGGCAGCGTCCTTCACGAGGTCGAGGCCCAGCAGGAAGCGATCGTCCGGTGCGAGCAGACTCGCGACGCGTTTCAGGAAGATGGCCCGCTCGTCACGTTCGAGGTTGCCGATGGTCGAGCCGAGGAAGGCGATGAGCCGCTTTCCCCGGCGGGGCGGGACCCACAGATCCCGCTGGAAGTCGCACACCACGGCTTCGACTTCCAGCCGGGGATAGTCACGGGCGAGGGTTGCGGCGGCGTCGCGTAGCGCCGCCTCACTGACGTCGAGCGGGAGGTAGCGTTGCGGCTGATGAGGTTCACGCCGGTGCATTGCCTCGAGCAGGAGCCGGGTCTTGCGGGACGAGCCGGAGCCGAGTTCGACCAGTTCGATCGGGGCGACCTCCGCGACGATCGAATCCGCGTGTCCCTCGAGGATCGCTGTCTCGCAACGCGTGAGGTAGTACTCCGGCAGGCCGGTGATCTGCTCGAACAGGGCACTTCCCCGGTTGTCATAGAAATACTTCGGTGGCAGCGACTTGCGTGCTGCGGTCAGCCCGGCCAGGGCGTCCTCGGCCAGCTCGGCGCCCACCTGGCGGTAGGAGGAGGGGCGGCTGATACGGACCCGATCCGGCGGGCCCTTCCCGGCCCGAGGTTGTTCCTGGGGGCTGCTCATGGTGACCCTTCGGTGGAGCTGCGGCTCTTCGTCGCACGCACTACAGGGCGTCGGTCGCAAGCCGACCCACGGCCCGGGCATCGAGGGGAAAGCGGACATCGTCGTCCCGTACTTCCGCCAGCATCGCCAGGAAGTCCGACCTGGGCACCTCGCGGGCGCCGAGTTGGCGCAGGTGCGGGGTGGCCAGCTGAACGTCGACGAAGCTTCCCCCGGCCTCCGTGAAGCGGTGCACGAGCTCGACGAGGGCGACCTTCGACGCGTCGCTCACCCGGCGGAACATGGACTCTCCCGTGAAGCAGCCACCGATCTGGACACCGTACAACCCCCCCACGAGCGCAGGCCCCTCCCAAATCTCCATGCTGTGCGCCCAGCCGAGTGCATGTAGACGGAGATAGGCTCGTACCATCGACCGCGTGATCCACGTCCCTTCGTCGCCTCTGGGTTCGGCGCAGGCAGACACGACGGCGGCGAAGGCGTTGTCGAGGGTCGCGGTCCAGCCGCAGCGACGGAGGCGTTGGCGCAGCGACCGTGACATGTGCAGGTACTCACAGGTGAGCACGCCCCGGGGATCGGGAGAGAACCATGGCAAAGGCAGGCGTAGATGAGGCCAGGGGAAGATGCCGTCACGGTAGGCCTGCACCAGTGTGCTCGGCTCGAGGTCAGCCCCGACGCCTACCACTCCGTCCTCGTCAGCTGTCCTTGGGTCCGGGAAGAGCCACGACGACGGTGACACTGGACGCGGGGGCGGGGCGAGCGGCGTCACCGGCCGGGGGCGACCCCCGAATCGGCCCGGTCGCGTGCCGCTCGTCATGCTCGTCAGCGTAGTAGGCGATAGCTTTCCCGCTTGGGCGTGGTCGAAGGCAGGCGATGCGGCTCCACCTCGTGGACGGGACGTACGAGCTCTTCCGCCACTTCTACG
>JBHELG010000119.1:0-4107 GCA_046263195.1 Nitriliruptorales bacterium
GCCCTGAATCGACGCATGACCCCGCAGGGCGAGGATCCCTCCCCCGGGCCGGCCGATGTTGCCGAGCAGGAGCTGGACGATCGAGGCGGTACGGATGTACTGCACCCCGACCGTGTGCTGCGTCCAACCGACGGCGTAGCAGAAGGCCGAGGTCCGTTCCCGACCCGAGTTCTCGCACAGGGCCTCGGCCACCTCGAGGAAGAGTTGCTCGGGAACGCCGCAGGTCTCCGAGACCACCTCGGGGGTGTAGCGCGAGTAGTGGCGCTTGAGAATCTGGAAGACGCAGCGGGGGTGGATGAGGCTGGGGTCGGAATGCTGGGCGCTGACTTTGCTGCCCCGCAGCGCCTCCGGGGTGCCGGCGAACATCTCACGCTGCCCTGCGGCCGGGGCCATGCTCACCCCCTCGTACTGCCACGACGAGGGGTTGTACTGGCCGCGCTCGGCATCCCAGCCGCTGAACAGGCCGTCGCCTTCCTCGGTGTCGAGGAAGTCCTCGGAGATGATGGCCGAGGCGTTCGTGTAGTTGACGACGTAGTCGGTGAAGTAGCGCTCGTTGGAGAGGATGTAGTTGATGATGCCACCGAGGAAGGCGATGTCGCTGCCCGCTCGTAGCGGCGCGTGGATGTCCGCCATCGCGCTCGTGCGGGTGAAGCGGGGGTCGACGTGGATGATGGTCGCGCCCCGCCGCTTCGCTTCCATCACCCACTGGAAGCCCACCGGGTGGCACTCGGCCATGTTCGAGCCCTGGATGACGATGCAGTCGGAGTGCTGCAGGTCCTGCTGAAAGGTGGTCGCGCCGCCGCGGCCGAACGTCGTCCCCAGACCGGGGACGGTGGAGGAGTGTCATATGCGCGCTTGGTTTTCGATCTGGACGGCGCCGAGGGCGGTGAAGAGCTTCTTGATGACGTAGTTCTCCTCGTTGTCCAGGGTGGCACCGCCGAGATGCGCGAAGCCGAGGGTGCGACGCAGCGGGTAGCCGTCTGGGTGGTCCTGCTCCCAGGTCTCCTCTCTCGTCCCACGCACCCGCTCGGCCACCATGTCCATGGCACGTTCGAGGTCGATCTGCTCCCACTGGGTCCCGCCCGGACGGCGGTAGAGGACCGACTTCAGCCGGTGGGAGCCGGTAACGAGCTGGAAGGTCGCCGCTCCCTTCGGGCAGAGCTTGCCGCGCGAGATGGGCGAGTCGGGGTCGCCTTCGATGTCGACGAGCCTGCCGTCCTTGACGTACAGCAGCTGGCCGCAGCCCACACCGCAGTAGGGACAGATGGAGCGGGCCACCTTGTCTGCCGACTTCGTGCGCGGCTGAAGTTGTCGGGTGCTGGCCGAGGTGGCCGTGTCGCCGAGCCCGAGCGCGTCCCGGTCGCGGATCTGGCGGAGGACCGGCCACTCGCCGATCCAGCCAAGCACGGAGCGGTCGCCCATCGTCGTCCCCCTGCCGCCGTGCCGCGACGCTAGTGACGTGCGAGAACGAGGGTCAACGGGAGGGTCGGGTGGTTGCGCTACCGTCCGTGGCACTTCTCGTCCCTCCCAGCGGGCAGCCCATGCACGCGCCCCACACCTGCATAGGCGTTGAAGCGGCCGTCACGTAGGAAGCCCACGAGCGTCACTCCGAAGGTGCGGGCGACGTCGACGGCCATGCTGCTGGGAGCGGACACGGAGCAGACGACGGGGATCCCAGCGGCGACACTCTTCTGAAGCAGCTCATAGCTGGCTCGACCGCTGACAAGCACGATGTGGCGCTCGAGTGGCAGACGTCCTTCGAGCAGCGCCCAGCCCACGAGTTTGTCGAGGGCGTTGTGGCGGCCGACATCCTCCCTCAGGGCGAGGAGGTGACCGTCGAGTGTGAAGAGGCCCGCTGCGTGGAGCCCACCCGTGGTCTCGAAGACAGTCTGGGCGGTCCGCAGCCGTTCGGGGAGCGCGAGGAGGACGGCGGGATCGACAACGAGACCCTCGGCGGGCTTCGGACGCACACGCATTTCGAGCGCCTCCAGCGCCGCCTTGCCGCAGACTCCACAGGCGCTCGTGGTGACGAAGTGACGCTCGAGGGGGCGCAGGTCAACGGCCGCGCCAGGCGAGAGGGTGACGGTCACGCTGTTGTAGCGCTGCTCGTCCTCCAGCTCTGGGTCGACGCAGTAGGTCACGCGCTCGACTGCGTCCTCGGTCCTGACGACGCCCTCCCCGTGGAGGAAGCCGACAGCGAGCTCGAAGTCGTCGCCGGGGGTGCGCATGGTGACGGCGACAGTGCGGACCTCGTCGGCGACCGCCACCCGGATCTCGAGTGGCTCCTCGGTGGCGAGGGCGTCCCGGCGGCCCTGGGCGCGACCGTTCTCGAAACCCCAGGCGCGGGTTCTTGTAATGCGGCCGGGGCGCTCGCGCATATCGTCCTCGATCAGCTCCCTGCGGCCCCGGTCGTGGCCCCTACCCGCAGGACGCGGACGTCCAGGGACTCGCTGCGTCCCTTGACTTCGAGGTGGCGTCGCTCGAGGTCGGCGAAGTCGCTGAGGTCGGCGCCGGAGGCGAAAACGGCCTCGCTGATGATCGCTTCCCCCGGGCCCGCGAGCGAGGCGAGCCGGGCGGTGACGTTGACGGCGTCGCCGAGGGCTGTGAAATCCCGAACCCTCTCCTCGTCGCCCTCCGAGTCCTCGAAGCCGACGGAGCCGACGAAGGCGACACCGGTGTGCACCCCGACGCCCACCGGCAGCTTCCTGCCGCGCTCCACCTCGGGAACCGCGAGCAGCAGGTCACGCGCGGCTCTCACGGCGACACCCGGATGCTCGGGGCCCAAGAAGGGGAGGTAGAAGCTGACGACCTCGTCACCGACGAGCCTGTCGACGAAGCCGTCGCTGTCGATGATCACCCGGTTGCTCACCGAGTAGAAGCGGTTCAGCAGCCGGCGGAACTCAGTGGGACGCATGCCCTCCGCCAGGGCCGTCGACCCGCGCACGTCGGCGAACAGCAGGGTCAGCTCGACCTCCGCCCCGCCGGGGTGAGACTGTACGAAGGAGTCGCACAGGTTGCAGTACCTCGGGTTCTTGTTGGAGGGACCGCGTCCGCGCAGCCGCAGGAAGGGCGCCGCGATACCGCCCAGTGGCAGGTTGCAGGCCTTGCAGCGTGGCGAGCCGGGGATGCGACGTAGACGCTGCCGGTCTCTCCGCAAGGCCTCGATCTCGCCCGTCAGCATGGCGCGCCACAGCGCCTCGTTGCTCGCCTCCGCCGCCATGGGTGACTCCTGACGCCCGCTACGCCGGAGCCTAATCCCTGCTTCTAGGAATCGAGGGGCTCCACGCGGTATGCGCCGTCTTCCTCGACGAGAAGCACGCCCGCACCGTCCGACAGCGGCCCGACCTCCTCGCCCGTCAGTCCGAACACGGCCGCCTCGTTCGTCGGGCTGTGGCCGACGACGAGCGCCCGTCCCCCCTCAGGCAGCGTCTCGATCACCTCCCGAAGAGCCGAGCCGAGCCGGTCCGCCTCCTCTTCGACGAAGTCCGGGGCGACGGACCGGAAGGCGGACAGCTCACCGCTGCCGGCCTCCTGATAGGCCTCCTTCCAGCGGTCCTCACGATCCGAACGCAGACCGGCGTTGACGACGACACCGCCGGGCACGGCTTGGCCGAGACCAGCCAGGAAGCAGGCGGCGGTCTGGGTTGCGCGTTGCGCACCGCTCGAGACGACGAGTTCGTAGTTGCCCCGCAGCTTGCGTCCGATCTCGAGTGCCTGGAAGACACCCTCCTCGCTGAGGACATCGTCCTCGTCGTCGGTGTGCCGTCGGACCTCCACCTCGCGCGTCATACGCCCCCCTTCGACGTCTACTGAGAGAGCATGACGCGGGGAGGCGACGCCCGCGGCTCGCTAACCCGTCCAGGCGCCGACGCTCGCCGATCTCCCCGGATCGGGATGTCTCGTCAGACCTCGGGCCCTCTCGTTATCCGGCACCTAGGAGAGGCGGACGGTGCATTCTCCACAAACGAGAATCCAGCGTGGGAAGGACCGGCCGGCCCGTTCGCGGACGTTGGCCTGGCTGGCGAGATCTGTGGGGCGACGCTGACCGCACAGGGGGCACGGCCACGTGCGACCGGATATCACCGGCGATCGAGGGGGCTGTAGTTC
>JBHELG010000120.1:0-18373 GCA_046263195.1 Nitriliruptorales bacterium
CGCTGGGCGAGCGCGTTTCGCTTCTCCCGCCGGTCGACGAGGGCCCCCAGCAGCGGTCCGAGCATCGTTGGGGGAACGATCGTCTCCCCCGCCGCTACCCGCCGCAGGGCACTGGCGAGACCAGACAGCCCGAGGTCACCGGTCACGTACCCAGCGGCTCCAGCCTCTACGGCGGCCATGAGCAGCTGATTATCGGGCATCTCGCCCGCAATCAGCACCTTGGTAGGCAGGCCTTCCTCCTTGATGACTCCACAAATCCTTCGATACTCATGGCGAGGAAAGTTGTCCTCGATAACGGCTATTTCCGGCGCAAGCCGCTGGACCTGGAGGAGGGTGTCACGAATATCACCGCACACAGCGAGGACGGTGATATCGGGTTGCGCCGTGAGCGCCGATGCGACCGCTTGGCGACCCAGCGGGTACCTGCCTGAAATGACGAGCGAGAGCTGGTTCATGGTCTCGAATCTTCAGGTGGTCGGAGCCCGGCCTGCAGGGCGATCGCGGCAGCTTCGAACCGCGTCTTTACTCCCAGCTTCGAGAACACGTTTTGGATATGGGTGCGGACGGTGTAGGCCGATAACCCGAGCCGAGCGGCCATCTGGGCGTCGGAACCTCCCGTGAGCAGCTCGGCAAGGACTTCCCGCTGGCGCTCCGTGAGGCCGGCAAGAGGATTGGCTGAGCTGCCGAGCGCCGTCGCAGGACGAACTGAAAGCCCGTCGGGCGAGGTGCCCCCGGCGATAACCGCCTTCACGAAGCGCGAGGGGTCCACGTCACGGGTGATGCTCCCCCGGGCCCTGGTTTGTGTCACCAGATCCAGCAGGGATGGCCCTCGCTCCGACACGAGCAGGATGACGTCAACGTCCCCGAGTTGATGGCGGAGTCTGTCCACGACTTGGATGACAGACTCGCTGTCCCCGTCTGCATCGACGACAACCGTCGAGACCCTTGCCCCGGCGACCACTGCCAGGACATCTTCCCGGCTGGCAGCCAGCGCCGGGTAGCCGGTCTGCTCGAATGCGTGAGAGAGAGCGTCTGCAAGTGTTCGGCTGCGGCCCACGACAAGCACGCTGGGAGTTACACGTGCATTCTCTGAGGAAGTTAGGAGTCCCATTTCCAAGATCTCTCTGACTTCCGTCGGGGTAGATGAGTCGAAGTAGACACGAGCAACCGACAATACTGTCTGGCTGAGAGGATCTCAATGCCTCGCATTTGCGAACAAGATAACTGTTTATCGTCCCGATACGGACGTAACCGACATATGGAAGGTACCGACGTTCTAAATATCCGATTTCTGCTTTTGCCCATGCTTCCGAGAATCGCCGAGGGTCTACCGAACTCGAAAATCTTCTCGTTCGGCGGCCCTTTTGTGTACACGAGAAACTTCCTTTCGCGGGATGAGGCCGGCTTGCCTCGGCGGTGTGAGTACCGTTGCCTGATGGGGGGAGGACCTTTCCCGGCGGGACTCAGGGTGTTACCCGTGTCCGCGCCCGAAACTGATACGATGCCGATGCTCTTGGACGTCCAGCGGCGAATATGCACTAGCTGGCAACGGGGATCCCCGTGGGACGGATGAGCGGCTCTGGCGGCCGGTTTCAGGCATACGGCGAATAGAGGGCAGCGCTTCAGGGCGCCGAAGGAGGATTCAGCCTTCGAGAGCGGCGGTCACCGCGAGCACGACCTCGGCGGCATGATCGTCGTCGAGCGGCGCCCTCCCGGCGTCACGCACGTAGAAGACGTCGACGACCTTCCTGCCGAGGGTGTCGACCTTGGCGGCGACGATGTCGAGTTCGAGTTCGCCGAGAGCGGCGGCTATGCGGTGGAGAACCCCGATCGCGTCCTCGGCGTGGACCTCGACGACGGTCGCCTCTCCGGCACTGTCGGGTGAGACCTCGACCCGTACGGGTATCGCGGGCAGGGGCCGGGGGGGAGGCCGCAGCGCGGCCGCCTTGCGGGCAACGCGGGCGCGCACGGCCAGCCGTCCTGCCACGGCTTCGACGAGATCTCCCTCCACCGCGACCCACCACGATCCGCCTGTGCCGTCCGGGCGGCGCACGGTGAAGGTGTCGACGGCTATGCCGTCGACGCGGGTGAAGGCATGTGCGCTCAAGATCGAACCGCCATGGATGGCGATGACACCTGCGACCTTGGCGAACAGGCCGGGTCGGTCGAGCGCGACGACGTCGAGATCGTCGAGCAGGCCACCTTCAGGGGAGCCCGGACTGACCCGCGTGCGGACCTCGGTCGGCATGAGTGGTTCAGCGCAGGCGGCTGCGTGACGGATCACCGCCCGTGCTGAGACCGACCCTGCGTAGCGTTCGGGAAGACGTGCCAGGTGCGCACTCACCGTGGCCGCGTCGACCCCGAGGCTGGGGGCGAGCCTCTGGGCCTCACGGGCGGTGGCGGGGGCGCCGTCGGCCATCTCGTCGGGGCTGGTTGCGTCGAGCACGGCTTCGACCTTCTTGGCGAGCGTAGCGACGAGTGCTGCCTTCCATGAGCCCCAGGCTGCCGGGCCGGTGGCGGCGCCGTCCGCAGCAGCAAGGAGGTGGAGGCAGGCAAGGGTCTGGAGGTCACCGACCTTGCTCGCGACCTCGGCCGCGAGTCCCGGATCGGCAAGGTCACGCCGGGTCGCGACCTCCGGGAGTAGAAGATGCAGGCGCACGAGGCGGGCGACGAGGTCACGGGTCTGCTCAGGGACCCCCATCCGCCGGAGGATAGCATCGGCGACCGGCACGCCAGTTTCCGTGTGAGGCTCGCCATGAGCCTTTCCGACATCGTGAAGGAGCGCCCCGAGCATGAGCCCGTCGCGGTCGGTGACCTGCTCGAGGCGCTTGGCGGCCCACTCCTCGCTCCTGACGAGCTCGGCGAGGTTGGCTGCGGCGTGGAAGGCATGACGGTCGAGGCTGTAACGGTGGTAGGGGTTGCGCTGCGGTCGACCGCGCAGCGGCGCCCACTCCGGAAGCAACCGAATGAGTACCCCGAGGTCGTCGAGTTCGGCCAGAGCATCCAGAGCGGAGAGGCCGCGCCAGAGCGTGGTCAGGAAACGGCGCCGAGCTGCACCGTCCCAGCGCCACAACGTGCTGCTGTCTCCGTCTGCCGAGCCAGCTCCAACCTGTGAGTTGGCGTCTTCGACGGTGCGGCTGATGAGTGCGGCGCTCCCCCGATCGAGAGCGGCGCCTGTCTCGACGAGCGATTCGAGCAGCCGGATGGGGAACATCGGCTCGTTCACCGCGTCCTCGTCCACCCTCAGTACGCCGTCAGCCACCGCGAACCCGCCGGGTAGCCGCCTCTGAGCCGGTCGACGCAGTCGACGTCCGCCACGAGCATCGGCGCTGAGCAGCGCCCAGGCGCTGCGATGGACATGGTCGACGGTACGAGCAGCCAGGAAGAGGTCGTGCAGGAGCGCGTCGGCAGGCGGGGTGTCTGGTCTCGCTCGGGTCACAGGGGCTGGCTCCCCATCGACGGCATAGCCGAGGCGGGTAGCAACCGCTTCCTGCCGGCCGAACTCCAGGACGTCGGTGCCACGGCCGGCTTCGAGGTGAAGCGCTACCCGCACGGCGAGGAGGAAGTCCTCGGCGCGGGCGAGGCGACTACGGTCGACGGCAGACAGATACCGGGCTCCGACCAGGGGGTCGAGGTGGGGTTCACCGAGCAGTGCCGCAGCAGCCCAGCGCAGCGACTGGACATCGCGCAGCCCACCCGCCCCCTCCTTGACATGCGGCTCCAGTACCTCCGCCGCGTCTCCGTAGCGCGCCCGTCGCGCGGCATCGGCTTCGGCCAGGGACGACAGGAAGCGATGGGGACGCCGTCTCAAGCGCGTGAGCAGCGATGCTCGGCACTCTCGCAGTAACTCCGGGTCACCGGCCACGAGACGAGCGTCGAGCAGGGCAGTGGCGATATCGATGTCGCCTACGGCAGAGGCGACGGCCTGCCGGTGATCGCGAATGGCGTGGCCCACCGTGAGCCCCGCGTCCCAGAGGGGGTAGATGATGCTGCGTACGACCTCGGCCTGTGCTTCCTCGCTCAGACCCTCGACGAGGCGGAGCACGTCGACATCGGAACCTGGGCACAGTTCGCGCCGCCCATATCCCCCGACGGCAGCGACTGCGAGGCGCCCGCGCGGCAAGGACACCTCGTCATGGTGCTGCTCGAGGGCGGCATCGACCTCGGCGGTCCATGCCCGGCACCAGGCCCGTCCTTCCAGGGTCATCTCTTCGGCGAGACGCTTCCTCGCCCCCCTCAGGTGGCCCGCGGAACCGGCCCGGCGGGAATCTGGGGGGGTAGGTCCAAGCCGGCCGATTCGTGAGGCCCTGGGTCCTGGCTCGGCCGCCGAACTCGGATTCGTCAGAGCGCGGCCTCGCCCTGCTCCCCTGTGCGGATGCGAACGATCGCCTCGACGTTCGTGACAAAGATCTTGCCGTCACCAACCTGTCCGGTTCGTGCGGCCTTCAGGACGGTATCCACGATCTCGTTGACCATGTAGTCGCCGCAGAGGACCTCGAGTCGGGCTTTCGGCACGAAGTCGACCGTGTATTCCGCTCCCCGATAGACCTCCGTATGGCCTCGCTGACGGCCGTAACCACGTACCTCCGTCAGCGTGAGCCCTTGTACCCCGAGGTCTTGAAGGGCGTCCTTCACTTCCTCGACCTTGTGGGGCTTCACGATGGCCGTGACAAGCTTCACGCGCAGCCTCCTCCTGTTGAAGCGCCCGCAGCGTGCCGCGGGGCCGTTCCTGTGGCATTGCCATGGTGTTTCGCGGTCGTTACGAGCCCGCCTGCTCAGAGTCACCGCGGTCGCGGAAGACCGCCAGCGACGCGGTGAAGCCATGCAGGAAGCTGCGCTCCCCGACTGGTCCGATCTCCCCCGCGCAGAAGGCTCCCGCTACCTGCTGGGTGAGAGCCTCTCGGACCACGCCAACATCGTGGTCCGGCTCGTGGAAGAAGCGCCGCCCACGCCCATTGCAGGTGAAGAGCAACGCCCCCGAGGCGCGCCCTCTCCCCTTCAGCGCGGCGAGCAGGTCGTCATGGGCGCTGCCGGCATCTCGAACTTGGAACTGAAGCGTCTGTCCGACCTCCACGTACTCACCCACGGCTACCGCGCCACTCTGAGGATCGGCGCCCAGCACGCCTCGAATGAGGAAATCTCCTGTATCGAAACGCTCACGATACTCGTTGGCGACGAGGCCGACGTGCAAGCCGCGGCGCATGAGCTCGCGCTCGTTCGCCGGGGACTCGGCGAACACTTCCTGCAAGCGTTCCGTCGCCGGTGCTCCGGCAAGCTCGAGCACGAGATTGCCACGCGCCTTCGTCACGATGAACGGCTCACCGACGGGACGGCAGCCTTGTGACACGACGGCTTCCACATCGATCCCGCTCAGAACCACTCCAACGGCTCCGTCGTCGTAGACGCGCGGTTCAGGATCGCCATCACGGCCGGAAACGATGAGACGGCCCGGGTGACGACCCGGCGTGACGAGGCCACCCACGATGCGATGACCCGAGCCGCTTTCCCCCAAGTGGGCCACGACCTCCCCCGCCGGATAGGTGTGCGGATCGGCGAGCAGGATCGTCACGGCCTCTCTGGTCGTCGAGGGCCAACCCAGGACAACCGATTCGCTGTGGGGGGCGCGGGTCGCCCACGTCCGAAAGGGCTCTGCGGTGGGCCGCCGGTCTCCCGCTTCCGACGGCCACGTGGCGCACCAAACCGAGACAGCCGGACCATCTTCTATCTCCGCCGCAGGACCCACGACGCCCTGCGCGACCCCGCCGATGAGCGCCTCCGGGCGCAGCCGCCAGGTCACGGCAGCGCCAATCGATTCGAGCGCGTCTGCATGGTGTGGTGAAGCGAAGATGACCGCCAGCCGACACGGCTCCTCTGCGAGCGGTTCACCTGCCGCCTGGGCGGCTTCGACGGCGGCGAGTTCCGGCTCACCTGTCGTGCTGATGCCGCTGCCGATCCGCACGCCGATCACCTGACTACCTCCGTCGCTGTCTATCGCTCCCACTCGCCTCCGCCGCGTCCAAGGCATCCTTTCGCGGGGTTTGCTCCCGCAGAGACCCACTCCTGCTCCAAGACGCTCCTCCGGTCTCCGGGTACCTGAGGCACCTCCTCTCGCGTCGCTCCGGCGTCGTGCCGCCCACGTCCTCTCCGCGCCTCCTCGATGGTACGCGCTCGACTCAGGTGCCCGGCGGCCCGAGAGTCAGCCCGCGGGAGGTGCCGGTTCACCAGGGTCGCCACTGCGTCACCACTCATCGCCACTGCGGCCACCAGACTGGGTCCGTCTTCCAGTGAACGTGCGCTAAGCGCACGTCCCGTCGAGAAATGGCACGATCTGACGTTCTCGCGCGTTGATGAGGATGACGGCAGTGGGTCCTTTCCCTGCCGCACCGCAGGCCTCTCAACTTCGCCGGCGCCCCACCGGCTGGCCTGCGGGGCCGACCGTCCGCGCCCCACGACGGTCGGTAGCCGGTCGACGCCGTGCCCCCGCGCGTCCCGGCAACGGAAGCCCCGCCCGAACCGGGCGGGGCTTCTCTCGTTCCGCCCCCCCTGCTGACACCTCGCACCTCATCGGCTCGGTCAGGACCCGACCTGCCGGTCGGGCCCTCAGCTCATGCGGGTGATCATGAGTTCGGCTGCCTCAGAGGGGTTCACGGCGACCGCGATGCCGAGCCCCTCGAGTATCTCCTTCTTTTCGCGTGCGGTCTCCCCACCACCGCCACCCTCGCGGACGATCGCTCCCGCGTGACCCATCTGCTTACCGACCGGCGCCTCGAAGCCCGCGATGTAGGCGAGCACAGGCAGGTGGGGAACGTTCTCGGCCAGCCAGTTGCCGGCCTCCTGCTCCTCCGTGCCCCCGATCTCGCCGACGAAGACGATCCCCTCGGTCTGGCGATCGTCGACGAAGAGCTTGATGATGTCGAGAAAGCTGCTGCCAACGACCGGATCGCCCCCGATCCCGACGCACGTCGAGATGCCAAGTCCGCCTGCAGCGAGCTCGTGCATGATCTGGTAGGTGAGCGTCCCAGAACGCGAGACCAGTCCGACGTTGCCGGGACCCGCGATGTTGCCGGGGATGATGCCGACGTTGCTCCTACCCGGGCTGATGACTCCCGGGCAGTTCGGGCCGATGAGTCGCACCCCACCCTTGCGCACGACCTCGTCGTAGACGTCGGTCATGTCATGCACCGGAATGCCCTCGGTTATGACGACGATCGTGGCGATTCCCGCTTCATAGGCCTCGAGGATGGCCACCTTGGCGAACGGGGCAGGAACCATTATCAGCGACGTGTCCGCACCGGTCGCCGCCAAGGCGTCCGCAACGTGCGAGAAGATCGGGACTCCGAGCTCCTCCCACCTCTCCCCTCCTCGTCTGGGGTGTACTCCGGCGCGGATCCTCGTGCCGTAGCGCTGGTTGCGGAGAGCGTGGAACGTGCCCTGCATTCCGATGCCTTGCACGACCACCTGAGTCGTCTCGTCGACGATGATGCTCATGAGAGTTTCTCCCGCCTCCTGCCGTCGTCCCGACGGTCTTTGTCGGCTCGCTTGCTGTGCGAAGCCCGCCCGGCTCGTTCAGGATCGGTTGGCTAGGGCAACTGCCCGTTCTCCCGCCTCGAGCATGGTCGTCAGGGCGATGATGTTCGGGTGATTCGCCTCTTCGAGGCTTCGGCGGCCCTGTTCGGCATTCGTCCCGTCTAGACGCACGACGATGGTCTGTCTCACCTTGCCGAGTCGTGCCATGGCACCGAGCACTCCGGTCGCGACTTCTTCGCCTCGGGTGATCCCACCGAAGATGTTGATGAAGACGCTGCTCACATCGGGGTCGGAAAGGACGAGGCCGAGGCTGTCGGCCATCTTGTCCGCGCTTGCGCCGCCCCCCACGTCGAGGAAGTTGGCTGGCTTGCCCCCCACCTGCGAGACGACGTCGATGGTGGCCATGACGAGGCCAGCTCCGTTTCCGATCACACCGACGTTGCCATCCAACTTCACGTACTGGATACCCCTGCGCTTGGCCTGCGCTTCCAGACTGTTGCCGCGCTGCTCGAACTCGACGTAATCGTCGTATTCCCGGTGGCGGAACAAGGCGTTGTTGTCGAGAGTCACCTTCGCGTCGAGTGCAACGACGTCTCCGCCTGAGGTCCGCACGAGCGGGTTGATCTCGGTGAGCTTCGCATCGCCCTGCCGAAAAGCCCGGCAGAGAGCAACGAGTACGTCTGCCGCGCGATCGTGGACGTCTCGGGGGATGGCGGCCTCGTCGAGGATCTCCAAGGCAGCCCGCCGCGGAAGACCGCCGGCGACGTCGGAGGGGACAAGGTGACGCTGGACCACGGCCCCCGGCCTCTCCCGATTCACCTGCTCGATGTCCATGCCCCCCTCGGCCGAGCAGATGACGACATAGCCGGGGTCCTGTCGGTCATGCACAAGCGACAAGTAGTACTCCTCGGCGATCTCGGTGGCGGGCTCGACATAGATCACCTCGACGCGGTGACCGGAGATGTCCAGTCCGAATATGCGCTCGGCAGCTTCGCGCGCCGCGTCTGCGTCGCCGGCGAGCTGTATTCCTCCCGCCTTGCCGCGCCCCCCCGTCTTCACTTGGGCCTTCACCACGACGGGGCGACCGAGCTCCTTTGCCGCGGCCTCGACCTCAGTGGGGCTGTAGCACACCACACCCGACCCGGGTACCGGCACGCCGTAGCGCCCAAGCACCTGCTTGCCCTGGAACTCGAGCAGGTCCATGGCTTCTCCATTTTCTCGTCGACTTGGGCCAAGGGCGGCTGGCGGCTCAAATCGTCTCGGATCGCGCCTCGGGTGCGGGCTCCGAGCGCTCGGGAACGTTCTCCCGTACCCATTCCACGATCTGCCGCATGGGGGTACCGGGCGTGAAGAGCTCGGCCACACCGGACTCCTTCAGCTGCCTTATGTCCTCCTGGGGGATGATCCCGCCACCGAAGACGATGACGTCGTGCGCTCCCTCCCTGCGCAGCAGTTCGACGACCCGCGGAAAGAGGGTCATGTGGGCCCCCGAGTGGATGGACAACCCGATCGCCTGCGCGTCCTCCTGGATGGCAGCGGTGACGATCTGCTCCGGCGTGTTGTGCAGGCCGGTGTAGACGACCTCCATGCCGGCGTCGCGAAGCGCCCGGGCGACGACCTTGGCGCCACGATCGTGCCCATCGAGCCCAGGTTTCGCGACGACGACGCGGATGGGCACGGCAGGGCTCCTCGACAACCACCGGCGCGTTCTGGTCACTGTCGCTTGCGCAGGCTAAACCCCCAGGGCGGAGCGAGGATAATCGAGCCGATTGAGGTGCCTGCCCTGGTGGCCCGACGGGAAGGACCCGGGAGGATCATGGTGGACGGGACTGCTGCCCGTGATCTGCTCGATCTGCTCGTGGACGGCCCGATCGACCTCTCCGGCCCCCCGCTGAGCAGCGACCCACTCGATTGGCCGGGCTACCGGGAGCGGCTGGCGAGGGCGCGGGCCGAGACGGGTGTCGATGAGGCAGTCCTGACGGTCAGAGGACGGGTGAGGGGGTCCCGGGTCGAAGCCGTCTTCGTGGTGTGGGAGTTCGACTTCCTCGGCGGGTCCATGGGAGTGGCGGTCGGGGAACGGGTCGCCCGAGCATACGAGGCCGCAGCAGAAGCCCGTCTGCCGATCGTGCTGCTGCCAGCCACGGGCGGGGCGCGCATGCAGGAGGGCATGGCGTCACTCGCGCAGATGGCGAAGACCGTCGTTGCGGCGCAGGCCCACGCAGACAGTCGCTTGCTGCAGGTTGCCGTACTGCGCCACCCGACGACAGGGGGCGTCTTCGCCTCCCACATCAACCTCGCCGACGTCCTGCTGGCCGAGCCGGGAGCAACGATCGGGTTCGTCGGCCCTCGGGTGGCGGAAGCCACGACGGGAGGCCCTCTGCCGGACGGCTCGCACCGCGCCGAGGGGGCTCGGTCGGCTGGCCTGGTTGACGCCATCGTGAGCAGGCAGGATCTGCCGCATCGTCTCGCGTGCCTGCTGGCCTGGCCGGGACGGGACGCCCCGCTGGAGCTTCCGGAACCGTCCGGCACTCGCATCCCGCCTGGTGACGCCTGGGCGGAGGTCGAGCGGGCTCGGGCGTCGGATCGGCCGGGTGCCGGGGCGTTTCTCGAGGCGATAGACGTCTCAGGCGAGCTGCACGGGGATCGGGCCGGTGAGGACGATCCGGCCGTGCGGGTCGTGCTGGGCGAGCTTGCGGGCCGGCCGCTCGTGATCGTGGCGCTCGATCGTTCGGTCGAGGGTGGTGGCATAACACCTGCCGGTTACCGTCTTGCGTGGCGAGGCCTGCGACTGGCCGACCGGCTCGATGTGGCGGTTGTCACCCTCATCGACTCCCCCGGTGCTGACCCAGGAGCGGCGAGCGAGGCGGGAGGAATCGCCCACCACATCGCGCGCACCTTCGCAGAGTTGCTGACGGTGCGCTCCCCGGTCGTGAGCCTCGTGATCGGCGAGAGCGCATCGGGTGGCGCCCTGGCCCTCAGCGTGGGTGATCGCCTGCTCATCCAAGAACATGCGGTATTCAGCATCCTTGCGAGCGAAGGCGCCGCTGCCCTGCTCGAACGGGACGTCTCGAAAGCGCCCGAGCTGGCTGAGCTGCTCAAACCCACCGCCCACAGCCTCCACGCGCTGGGCATCGCCGACGAGGTCGTAGCCGAACCCCACGGGTTGGAGGTGCGGGCCGCGCAGGCGGCGATCTGCCGCCACCTCGATGAGTTGGCCTCCCAACCCGAGGACAGGCGACTCGCGGTCCGCCGTCGTCGCTGGCGGGCGTCCGGCGTCCAGAAGATGTCCAGCCAGAAAATCCCCTGAAGTTCGACGAGTCTCGGTGAGGCGAAGTTGAGGGAGGGTCGAGACGAAGGCCCGCGGGCGGGCAAGCGGTCTTGGCTTGCCCAAGACCGCGGGCGGGACATACCCGAGTATGGGCCGTCCGGCTACCTGCCGGAGAAGGCGACCCGGCGTGCGCGCAAGATCGTGCTCCGGGCGCCGCTCGGCTTGCAGTGGGTGGTGGCGGCGGTGGCGGTGGGCGTCGTTCTCGTGGTGGTCGCGGTCGTTCTCCTGCTCACCCGTCCGGGTAGCCGCCCCGGGCCACCGTTCGAGCCGGTGGGCCCGGTGAGCTCGATCGGCGCGACCCGCTATGACGCGCAGCGGGGAGCGCTCTATGTGGGTGCGGCCGGCCGCGTGCGGGCCTTCGTCGTGCCCACTGACAGGGTGCCGTTCTACTGTGACGCCTCCGGTCGCCTCGAGTCTTCCGACGGGCGTGTGTGGACCCTGACGGGGAGAGCACTCGACGGCGGTCCGTCACTGGAGCAGCACCCAGCTCTTGTCGGCAACGACGGGGTTGTCTACATCGATTTCTCCCGCACCCTGCCAGGGGTGGCCGCTGAGGAGACCGACACCAAGTCGGCCTGTTCCTCCCCGTAAGCGACGAGAGACCACTCGCACATGCCCGGTCATGCTTGAGTGGAAGAACCTGCCCTGATCTCCCCGCGGGGAGTCAAGGCTCCCGGACAAGGGGAGCGTAGGCCAGCAGTAGCCGCTTGGGGCCGACGTCGACGAAGTCGACGACCGCCTCGGCAGATTCGCCCTCTCCGGCGAGGTCCAGGATTCGCCCCAAGCCGAAACGGGTGTGACGCACCCGATCGTCGACTCGGAACTCCTGGCCCTCGAAGCTGACTGCCTCGCGATCGCGGACCCGTTTCGCCGCCGCCCCTCGGTGAGCGGCTCGAACCTCTAGGTCATCGGGCAGCTCACGCAGAAATCGCGAGGGCGGGTTGTACGAGACACCACCCCACAAGGAACGGTGGTAGGCATGGACGACATAGAGCCGTTCACGGGCCCGTGTGAGACCGACGTAGCAGAGCCGGCGCTCCTCCTCCATCTGCTGGGGATCGCCGAGAGAGCGCACATGGGGAAAGACGCCATCCTCCATGCCGGCCAGGAAGACGATAGGAAACTCGAGCCCCTTCGCGTTGTGCAGGGTCATGAAGGTGACGGCCGAGGTGTCCTCGGTCAGCTCGTCCTGTTCCGTCACAAGGGACACGGTCTCGAGGAAGCCGGGGAGGCCCCCATCGGGGGCCCGCTCGTGGTATTCACGGGCGACCGAGGCGAGCTCACGGAGGTTCTCCTCCCGTCCGAGGGCCTCGATCGTCCGCTCGGCCTGGAGTTCCTCGAGATAGCCGGTGGCGGTCCATACCTCCTCGATGAGGTCGCCCACGGCCATGCCTTCGTCAGCCTGGGCGCGTAGAAGGTCGAGCAGCGCCACGAAACCGCGGATTGCCGCAAGCTGACGTGGCCCCAACTGGGGGATGCGCTCGGCCTGACGGCAGGCTTCGAGGAAGGAGATGCGCTCACGACTTGCGTGAAGGTCGAGATGGGACTCGGTCTTCGCCCCGATGCCACGGCGAGGTTCGTTGATGATGCGCTTGATGGAGATGTCGTCGGCCGGGTTGACGAGTGCTCGCAGGTAGGCGAGCAGATCCTTGACCTCCTTGCGTTCGTAGAAGCGGACCCCTCCCACGACCCGGTAGGGGGTGCCGACGCGGACGAAGACCTCCTCTAGGACGCGGGACTGGGCGTTCGTGCGGTAGAAGACCGCTACGTCCCCGAAGGGGACTCCGTCCGCCCGGAGACGTTCGACCTCCTCGGCGATGAAGGCCGCTTCGTCGCGCTCGTCCTCCGCCTCGTAGCGCACGAGTCTTCTCCCGGCGCCCTTGTCCGTCCACAGGTCCTTGGGTTGACGGGAGGTGTTGTGGCGGATGACCGCGTTGGCCGCGTCGAGGATGGTCTGCGTTGAGCGATAGTTCTGTGTCAGCTTCACTACGGCCGCGTCGGGATAGTCGCGTTCGAAATCGAGCAGGTTTCGGATGGTGGCACCCCTGAAGCCGTACACAGCTTGATCCAGGTCGCCCACGACCATGACGTTGCGATGCGCGCTGGCCAGCAGGTTGACGAGGTGGTACTGGGCCCGGTTCGTGTCCTGGTACTCGTCGACGAGGATGTGGCGGAACTTCTCCTGATAGTGCCGCAGGACATCGGGAAAGAGCTGCAGTAGCTCGACCGTCTTCACGATGAGGTCATCGAAGTCGAAGGCGTTCGCGCGCTGCAGCCGCCCCTGGTAGGTGCGGTAGACCTCGGCGATCCGTCGCTCGAGCTTGGTTGTAGCCCCAGCTGCGTAGGTCTCGAAGTCGACGAGCTCGTCCTTGGCGCGGCTGATGGCGTGCTGAATGGAGCGCGGGGTGAGCTGACGGTCCCCCAGGTCAAGGTCCTTCATGATCTGGGCTATCAGCCGTCGGGAATCCGCCTCGTCGTAGATGGAGAACGTCGAGGTGTACCCGAGGCGATTCGCTTCCCGCCTCAGGAGGCGGGCGCAGGCCGAGTGGAAGGTCGTCACCCACATCCGCTCCCCCAGACGGGCCCCGACCAGCTGACCGACCCGCTCACGCATCTCCCGGGCGGCCTTGTTCGTGAACGTGATGGCGAGGATGGAAAAGGGGTCGGCCCCACAAGCCCGGATGAGGTGGGCGATGCGGTAGGTGAGGACGCGCGTCTTGCCGGAACCCGCACCCGCCACGCACAGCACCGGGCCATCGACGGTCAGGACCGCCTCACGCTGGGCGGAGTTGAGCTCGGCGAGGAGGTGTTCGGAGGCGCTCGGCAGAACAGGCGCGGCGCGGTCGGACATGGCCCGAGGGTAGCGCAGCCCTCGAGTGGGGAACCGGAGGAGCGGTCTCGGGTCTCCCAAGACCACGACGGAGGGGGGTGGGACTGATGTGAGCGGGGAGCCGGAGGCGGGGTCCTGACCTTGGGGGAGAGGTCGTAGTAGCGGGCTTGGGTCCTTTTAGAAGCGATCTTGGGCCTCATCCGGGGTGGCACCCCCCCGACGGGGAGGACACCACCACCGTGAAACGAGGAGCCTCCTCTCCTGACCGCGTGCACGACCGTCCGTAGCGTGACGCCGTATCGGAGAGGAGAAAACGACATGACGAGCGCTGCTGCCACCCTTGACATGCCCCACCCCCGCCTGCGGGCGATCTATACGCGGATCGTCGTGCTCGGGCTGCTCACCATGGCCACGGGATTGCTCGTCGTCCTGATCGGAAGCCGATTCGAGGCGGTCGGGTTCGTCGCCCCGTTCATGGCCGTGGTGCTGCTCGTCACGGCGCTGGCCTGGCGATTCGGCACCTGGGCGAAGATCCTGGCGGCGACCGTCGGGCTGGCCCTGCTGGCGATGAATGCCCCGTTCCTCGTTCCGTCGCTCGGCTACCCCAGCGTCTTCTTCGAGTTCGTCCCCGCCGTCATGTTCATCGTGGGGTCGTTGACGGCCGCCGCCGGGGGTGTCGCGGCGGTGGCCAAGCGGAGAGACCGGCGGGCCGAGGCCAGCGTCGGGGAGCGCCGGTTCACGCGAGCAATCCTGGGCGTACTGGCGGTTCTTGCCGTCATCTCCGGTGTTCTCGCGCTGACGGTCCGGACCACCGTTTCTGCCGCCGACCGTGCCGGGTCAGTCGCAGTCGGCATCCGCGACTTCGAGTTCTCGCCCTCCGGGTTGCAGGCGCAGGCTGGTCAGCCGGTCAAGTTCGTGGTGCACAATGGCGACACCGCCTGGCACACCTTCACCGTCCCGGGCCTCGTCGACCAGACGGTGCTGCCTGGGAGCGATCAGCTCATCGAGTTCACCCCGCCCGAAAGTGGCACCCTCATCGTCTACTGCAGACCGCACGCGGACGCGACGGACGGGTTCCAGGCGGGCCAGGACATGTTCACCACTATCGCGGTGGAGTGACGGAGCGTTAGGTCGACGGGCCTCCGGCCGCCGGTACGGGGGCCCGTCCTTTCACGCAGTGAGACACCAGTTGGGGGAGAGGTCGTAGTAGCGGTCCTGGGCCCTGAACCAGGCGGGAAGCCGGAGACGGGAAGGCCTGATCTCGAGGGGGAGGTCGTAGTAGCGGTCTTGGGCCTGGTAGTAGCGGTCTTGAGCCTGCCAGGCCTACTCCCATTCGATCGTGCCGGGCGGCTTCGATGTGACGTCGAGCACGACCCGGTTCACGCCTTCGACCTCATTGCAGATGCGGCTGCTGACGCGCTCGACCACCTCGTAGGGCAGACGTGCCCAGTCCGCGGTCATAGCGTCCTCGGAGGTGACCGCCCGGAGCACGACGGGGTAGCCGTAGGTCCGCTCGTCCCCCATGACGCCTACGGATCGCACGGTCAGCAGCACCGCGAAGGCCTGCCAGAGCTCCCGCTCCAGCCCCGCCCGGCGTACCTCCTCGAGAACAATCCTGTCGGCGGCCCGAAGGATCGCGAGGCGCTCGCGGGTCACCTCACCGATGATGCGGACGGCGAGGCCGGGGCCGGGGAACGGCTGTCGCCACACGAGCGCGGCTGGTAGGCCCAGTTCGGATCCGAGGAAACGTACCTCGTCCTTGAACAGGTGGCGTAGCGGTTCCACGAGTTCGAACTCGAGGTCAGGTGGTAGCCCTCCCACATTGTGGTGGCTCTTGATGGTCGCGGCGGTCGCGCTGCCTGACTCGATCACATCCGGGTAGAGGGTCCCTTGCACCAGGAGCTTCGCCTCGGCTCCGGCTGGGGCGGCCGCGCGGGCGGCCTGCTCGAAGACCCGGATGAACTCGTGGCCGATGATCCTGCGCTTCTCCTCAGGCTGCGTGATCCCCGCGAGGGCCTCGAGAAAGCGATCTTCGGCTTTGAGGTGCACGAGGTTGACGTTGAAATAGTCCCTGAAGGTCTCCTCGACCTCTCGACCTTCGTCGTGACGTAGAAGACCGTGATCGACGAAGACGCACGTGAGCTGGTCTCCGACCGCAGCGTGAACGAGCGCCGCTGCGACCGACGAGTCGACGCCTCCGGATAGCCCACACAGCACCGCTCGGTCGCCGATCTGCCGGCGTAAGGATACGACCGCTTCTTCGATGACGTTGTGCGTCGTCCAGGTCGGACGGCAACCGGCTATGTCGTAGAGGAAGTGCTGCAACAACTCCTGACCGTGCGGGGTGTGGGACACCTCCGGGTGGAATTGGATGCCGTAGAGGCCGCGGTCGGGATCCTCGAAGGCGGCAACAGGGGTCCCAGCGGTCCGGGCGGTCACGAGGAAGCCGGGTGGGGCCGCAGTGACCGCATCCCCGTGGCTCATCCACACGACCTGGCTGTCGGGGGTAGCGGCGAGCAGTACCCCCGGATCCTCGACGACGAGGCTCGTCTTGCCGTACTCGCGCCGCTCGGTGTGTGCCACGGTTCCTCCCAGGGCGGCTGCCATGAGCTGCTGTCCGTAGCAGATCCCCAGCACCGGGAGATCGAGCTCGAATATCGCCGGGTCCAGGCGGGGCGCCCAGTCGGCATAGACGCTCATGGGACCGCCGGAGAGGATCACGGCTTTCGGCTTCCGCGCCTGCAGCTCGTCTGGGGAGATCGAATAGGGCACGATCTCGGAGTAAACGTGCGCCTCACGGACCCGACGGGCGATGAGCTGAGCGTATTGGGCGCCGAAGTCGACGACCACGACGCGGTCGAAGCGGTCGGACGGCGGAGAGGGCGCGGCCATGTCCGGATGCTATCGCCGGGGAGTTGCCGCGCGGCTGGTCCTCGCTCGGCGAGCGGCTCGAGCGTCAGACCCCAACGGGTGCCGCGGCGCTCGGACAGCCTCGGGCGGCCCGATCAGGCACGTACGGCAAGTTCGGCGTGTTGGAACGACCGCAGATCCTCGTAGCCGCAGACGGCCATGGCACGGCGGAGTCCTCCGATGAGGTTGACCGTCCCATCGTCGCGGTTGGCCGGGCCGGTGAGAATCTGTGCGAGGCTGCCGACGGTTTCGACCCGTGCCAGCCGTCCGCGCGGCAGCTGATGGTGGGCTGAGGAATAGCCCCAGTAGGCGCCGCGGCCAGGTGCCTCGTCCGCCACGGCCAGGGCTCGACCCAGCATCACCGCGTCGGCCCCGCAGGCGATGCTCTTGGCGATGTCGCCGCCAGTGCGTATGCCACCGCTGGCGATGACGTGAACATAGCGACCGGACTCTTCGAGGTAGCGCGTACGCTCGGCGGAGACCTCCGCGAGGGCGGTCGCCTGGGGACGACCAACGCCGAGCGCGGCCGTCGTGGTCGAGACCGAGCCCGCGCCGACGCCCACGAGGATCCCGACCGCGCCGGTGCGCATGATGTGTCGCGCCGATTTCGCGCTTGCCACGCCTCCCACGACAACCGGGATGTCGTAGCGGGCGGTGAACGCCTTCAGGTCGAGAGGCTCCTCGCCGGGGCCGGCCACGTGCTGGGCCGATACGACGACGCCCTGTACGACGAGCAGGTCGAGTCCGGCCTCCAGCGCGGCGCGGTGGTAGCGCTCCATCTTCTGCGGCGTCAGGCTCGCTGCCGCGATCCCTCGGCTCCGCAGCTCCTCCACTCGTCGCCCGATGAGCTCCTCTCTCACTGGCTTCGAGTAGAGATATTGCAGACGAGAGGTTGCCTCCGGTCCGGGTTCGAGGGTGGCAATCTCGGCCAGAACCTCGCTGGGGTCCTCATGGCGGGTCCACAACCCTTCGAGATTGAGCACGCCGAGTCCCCCCAGCTCGCCGATTAGCCCGGCGGTGACTGGCGACGTGACAGCGTCCAGTGGGGCGGAGAGCACGGGCAGCTCGAAGCAGTAGGCGTCGAAGCGCCATGAGACGTCGATGATGTCGCGACCGCGGGTGCGACGGGAGGGGACGAGCAGGACGTCGTCGAGCTCGTAGCCGATACGCGCCCGACGCCCCGACCCGATCTCGACCTCGTCCACCATCTGCTTCCCCATCCACGAGTTGGATCCCCACCTCGCTCTCTTCGGAGCGGCCTAGCCCGTCAGCGAGCGTAGGCTGTGGGCAGCACTCCCTCCGCGGTGCCACACTGGCCTTGGGTGGGAGAACGAGACGCAGGCGGGAAGGGCCCTTTTTTTGGAACATGACGACAAGTTCGGGGAGTTCGAGGACCACGAACCGGATCAGCAGCGGCTCGACCAGCACGAGTCCGCGCTCGTTCGTCAGGACCTTCGGGACCTGGAGCGCTTCGAGGGGACCTTTGCTGCCGAGGGATACCGCGGGGTCTCCGTCTATTGCCACGACTGCGAGGAGGAGCACTTCTACCCCTGGGAGATGCTCCGCGAGAACCTGCGGGTGCTGCTCGAGACCGGTGAGACCCCGGTCCACGAGCCAGCCTTCGCGCCCGATCCCGACCAGTACGTGCCGTGGGAGTACGCGCGGGGTTACGTCGACGCACTGAGCGACGCGGGCGTATGGGAGCGTCGCGAGATTGAGACCTGCCCCCGCTGTCGCTGGCGCATCCCCGAAGGTCTGCGGGGGGCGAACTTCTGCGC
>JBHELG010000121.1:0-13587 GCA_046263195.1 Nitriliruptorales bacterium
TCGACGCAGAACCCGCTGGAACGCCCGTACGTGGTGAGAACAACCTCGCCGTCGTGGCGGCCACGCACGAAGCACAAGCCGCGCTGGCCCTCGTTCAGACGACACGAGCGGGGTCAGAGGTCGCACTGGATGCGGCCATCGTCCAGCGGACGCCAATACCGCGTCGACACGATGGACGAGGGGTCAGCATCGACGATGGCCATGCTCCCTCCGAGCTCGCAGCGGAAGGCAGCTCCGCTTGCGTGAAGTATCGCAGGAGGAGGGGTGTGGCGCGGCCGCCGAACCTCGGCGCTGCTGCGGCACCGAGCTCCTGCGCCTAGCTCCCCCGCGAGACCCGCGCGAGCAGCTCCGCGTCCTGTATCAGGTGCCGGTTGCCCAGGAAGCGGCCGAGGACGCGACGGCGGGCGTTGCGCCCGAGTCGAGCTGCTGTGGCCGGGTCGGAGAGCATGCCCTGAACGGTACGAGCGAAGGCTGCGAGGTCACTCGGATCAGCCACGAGCATGCCGTGCTTGCCGTCGACGATCTGGTCTTGGATGCCCCCGACCGCGCTGGCAACGACGGGCCGTGCCTTCCACATCGCCTCGGTCACGGTGAGCCCGAAGCCCTCGGCGAGGCTCTTCTGCACCACGAGAGCCGCGTGCCGCTGAATCGCATTGACCATGGCGGCGTTCTCGTCGAGATCGTCCATGGGCAGACACACGAGGTGGATGCGGTCCCGCGCGGCAGCTGGCAGCCGCTCCCAGGCGTGGACGCATTCAGCCAGCACCTCGGCACCTTCCGGGTCGTCGCTGACGCCCGCCACCGAAGGCCCGACCAGTGCGAGGTGCGCGCCGTGATCCACCCCCGCGGCAAAGGCCTGCATGACGCCGAGCATGTCCTTGAGCCGATCCCAGCGGGATACCTGCACCATCAGGGGGGTGCTGGCCGTCGGCGTGGAACCGCCACGGACGATCTGCGCACTGCGTCGCACGGTGATGCTCCTGCCCTCGCGGTCGCGGTAGGCCGGGATGGTCCCGTTGGCGGAGATGATCCCCAGGTGGCCGACGATGGCCCGCGCTGCCTCAGGATCGAGCGGTTGGTTCTTGGTCGCGAACGGGTCGATCGACGGTGGGACGATCCTCACCTTGTGGCGGGGCATCCAGGCATGGACGTGCGCTCGTCGCGAGAACACGAAGGCGTCCGCCGCTTCGAGGTAGGGACGCAGGAAGCCCCACCCGGAGTTGGCGAGGTCGTTCGGGGCATCGCATCCCACGTGGCAACGCCATATGACCGTCACTCCAGAATCGCGTAGCGGTCCGACCAGTCCGGCTGTCTGAGGATCGTGGAGCACGGCCACATCCCCGGGACGAACGAGGCGGGTCAGTGCGGCGGCGTTCGTGGCCGCGATGGCGTCATAACAGGCGCGCTCGTCGCCTCCCAACCCACCACCATCGCCGCGACTGCCGTGCAGGAGGTTGTGCAGACGTTTCGTCACCGCGAAGAAATCGGGCTGGCCGCCGACCACCACCCAGCGGGCATCGACACCAGCACCTCGGAGGTAGGAGAGGAGGACTGGGAGCATCTCGGCGACTCCCCCTCCGGCCGCGGTCGAGTTCACGTGCCAGAGCGTGCGGCCCGCCATGAGAAGACCGGTGGCAGCCATGGCGTCGCGCAAGCGCTGCAGATGCGGGGCTGCGATGATCGAGGTGAAGCGTTCGAGAGGCTCGTTGGCCAGGGAAACTTCGTGCACGTTCGCTCTCCCCTCTCGATTCCGGTCAGCGTCGACCGGACTTTCTTGCCCCCGCCATATGACTGATAGTGGTCTCGCCACCGCGCTCAGCGACGAATGCTAACAGTCCTTCTCCCCCGCTTTGGCGGAATCCGTAAACTGGCCGGAAAGTCCGAAAAGTTCCGGAGCTGGAGTGCGCGCGCGATGCGCGACGGCGACGTGGCCTCATCCACCTCCGAGGCGAAGGCTGATGGGGTCAAGACAGCAGTCGGGCGAGCCGTTCGGCGCTGCGCCGGCAGTCAGTCGAGGCCGCGTCGAGATGCGTGACGAGGCGAAGCGTCCGCGGGCCGAGCACTCCGACGAGGATGCCCTCGCTCGCGAGCACGCCCGCGACCGTGGGGGCCTCGTGAGCCCCCGTGTCGACGTACACCATGTTGGTTTCGACCTGGCTGAGATCGACCGCGTCGGGGACGGCCTCCTTCAAGGTCGTGGCGATGAGTCGCGCGTTGTCGTGGTCCTCAACGAGCCGGTCGAGGTGATGCCTCAGCGCGTGACTGCCCGCGGCCGCCAGCACACCTGCCTGGCGCATGCCCCCGCCGTAACGCCGCCTCCAGCGGCGGGCTTCCGCAATCGCGTCGGCATCGCCGACCATGACCGATCCCACCGGGGCCCCGAGTCCCTTCGACAAGCTGAACATGAGCCCGTCGACGTGTTGCGCGTAGGTGGCGACGTTTGTGCTCGTCGCCACCGCAGCGTTGAAGACGCGGGCCCCGTCGAGGTAGAGGGCGACCCCCTCATGACGAGTCACCGCCGCGAGCGCCTCGAGCCGTTCGCGTGGGTAGACCGTCCCCCCCTTGCGGTTGTGGGTCTGCTCGAGGGAGACGAGCGAGGTCGGGGTGAGGTGGTAGGCGTTCGGACGGATGGCCGACTCCACTGCGGTGGGCTCGAGCAGCCCGTCGGGGGTGGAGAGCGTGCGGAACTGCACGCCACCGAGCAGCGCTCCCGCACCATCCTCATAGTTCACGATGTGAGCTTCGGCCTCGACGACTACCTCGGTTCCAGGCTCGGCGAGCACCCGCAACCACAGCTGGTTCGCCATCACCCCCGAGGGCGTGAACAAAGCCGCCTCACGCTCGAAGATCTCCGAGGCGAGTTCCTGGAGACGGTTCACGCTCGGATCCTCGCCATACACATCGTCGCCCACCTCAGCCGAGGCCATGGCCGCGCGCATCGCTTCAGTGGGGCGCGTCACGGTGTCCGAGCGCAAGTCGACGAGCTCCGCCATACGTCCTCCCCGGCTGGTCGCCAACCAGCCGGAGCGTAGACGCGACCCACTCATGCTCCCGGGCGACATGCAGGACCTACGTCAATCTCACGTCAGCGCCCAAGGGGCAAGCTGGTCAGGACGAGGGGCCGATTCCCCCGCGCTGCGGCACTGGTATTCGCTCTTCTGAACGGCGCACGAGAGGAGGCCGCCGTGGGCGTCGTGCGCGTCGGCACGAGCGGATGGCAGTACGACCACTGGGACGGACGCTTCTACCCCGACGAGGTCCCCAAGACGCGTTGGCTCGGCTACTACATGCGGCAGTTCCCCACCGTGGAAATCAACTACAGCTTCTATCGCCTCCCCCGGCTCTCGACGGCGAAGAAGTGGCACGACCAGGCACCTGACCGCTTCCGCTACGCCGCCAAGGGCAGCCGTTACGTCACACACAACCTCAAGCTCGCCCACGCCGAGCAGCCCATCGGCAACGTGATGGAGCGCTTGGAGCCGCTGAAAACCTTCCTCGCCGTAGTCCTGTGGCAACTGCCGCCGAACCTTCACAAGGATGTGGACCGGCTGGACGTGTTCCTGGCCCAGCTCCCCGCAGGGGTGCACCACGCGGTGGAATTCCGTCATCCGTCGTGGCTCGACGACGAGGTATTCGCGACCCTTGATCGGCACGGGGCGGCCCACGTCTGGGTGAGTTCCGATCGAATGCCGCTGAACAGGACTCTCACAGGCGGTCTGTGTTACGTCCGCTTCCATGGAGTCGACCGAGCCGGCTACCGCTACGACTACTCGGTCAGCGACCTCGAGCCGTGGGCAGCAGCTGTGCGCGGAGTGGTCGAAGCCGGCCCCGACGCCTACGTCTACTTCAACAACGACTACGAGGCGAACGCCCCGAGAAACGGACGGACGTTCATCGAGTTGCTCGGCAGCGCCACGCTGCCGTGGGGCGAGGAGGACTGAAGGTGAAGGCTCAGCGCGCGAACCCGGGGACCCTGCTCCGCATCTACCTCAACGACCACCTCGCCGCCCTGGGGGCCGAGGTGGAGCTGGCCAGACGCTGTGGCGCGAACAATCGCGGGACCGACCTGGATTACGACCTCAGCCGTCTGGTCGGGGAGCTGCAGGAGGACCAGCGACACGTACGCCAGCTGCTCGAGCGCAGCGGGATGCGGGAGAGCCGCCCGAAGCAGGTGCTGGCCGTGTTGGCCGAGAGAATCGGCCGCCTGAAGCTCAACGGGCAGCTCCGCGGCTACTCCGACCTCAGTCGTCTCGTCGAGTTGGAGGCTCTGTGCCTGGCGGCCGAGCACCGGCTGCACCTGTGGCGAAGCCTGGAGACACGAGCCGAGCACCCCCGGCTGCGTGAGCTCCCATTCGACGAGCTCGTGGAGAAGGCGTCGCGTCAGCGCCAGCGACTCGAAGAGCACCGCCTCGACGCCGCACGACGCGCCTTTGGAACGTGAGGGGCGGCAGCAATCGCCTACAGCTGTCTCTTTTGCTCTAGATCCGCCCGAAACCTCGGTGGCCTTATCAAGCTTCGACCGGCTCCTGGCCCCAACCCGAGTCTGGTCCCAACCCGAGTCAAGCCGCCAGTCGCGGCGTGCCGATCGCCACCTTCACGCCAGGAGAGAAATGCACGAGCGGCGGGTCCTGGGGAGGAGGGAGCCCCACGCTTGGGACGAGTTCGTCCCGCAACTCGACCACCCGGGCCTGGGCCAGTGGCCATGGCTCGTGCTCCACGGGCACAAGAGCCAGCTGACCGAACACCTGGGTGAAGGCGCGCCAGCGTCCCAGCAGAAAAATCTCGCGTTCGTTCACCTCCCCTGCCTCGACCGGTGGCCCAGGCTCCAGGCGCACCCAGCTCGCAGGACGCTCCCGGTGCGGCGGACGACGCCGCGACGAATAGATGATCTCCCCCGAGACACGCTGGACCGCCATGTCCGCCCACTTGTAGGCCAGACCGACTGAACCTCGGATTCCCGCGACCGCCAGCAGTCGCTGACACTCCAAGGAGAACAGCCACAGCCCGTCGACCCCCCTACGGCTGCGCACGTAGGTTCTCACGTTCGTCTCCGGAAAGGTCGACCAGCCGGGGAGCCCCGGGAGGGGGGGCACGCGGAAGTCGTTCACGACGAAGGGCGTGAGTCCAACCCACGCTTTCCCGTCGAAAACGTCGACCTCCAAGCCTCGGGGGAGCAGCCGCTGCACCTCACCAGGGTCATAGGACCAGTGCAGGAACGCCACGGAGTCCCACCTCTGGTGCGAGATCGGGCAGGAAACAGATTCGTCAGGCTCCCAGGTGGCCAGGGTTCACCTCGTCGATCATGATCGCCAGGCCGGCAGCAGTTCACGCTCAGCCCAGGCGAGGAAGTCCGCCTGTTGCGGCCCGATGTTGTGGATCAGCACGCGATCGTAGCCAGCGTCCTGGAATTGGCTCAGCGACTTCAGGTAGTCCTCGACGTCGCTTCCGATCGGCTTCGATCCCACGACATCTTCCTCGCGGACCGTTTTCGTGGCGGCCTCGAATGCAGCTGGCGTGGGCAGTTCAGAGTTGGCGTCCCAGCCGAGAACGCCTTGGCGCCAACGTGCCCGCATGATCCTCTTTGCCTCGCCGGCGTCCTGGTGCCAGCAGACGCTCCCCTGGCCGATGACCGGACCCTTGCCGCCGGCTCCGCGGTAGGCCTCGACGAGATCGGCGTTCGGCCCCACCGTCACGAGGCCCGCGTCGAGCTCGGCCGCAAGCTGGGCGGCGTCGCTGCCACCCGCTGCGATGGCGAGCGGGGGCGGCTCCGCTGGCAGGGTGAAAAGCCGTGCGCGGTCGACGGTGAACCACTCCCCATAGTGAGAGATCTCCTCTCCGGAGAAGAGTCGCCGCATGATCTGCACGGCCTCCTCGAGTTGGACCTGACGTACCGCCGGATCCGGCCACTCCCCGCCTACCACGTGCTCATTGAGATGCTCGCCGGTCCCCAGCCCGAGCGTGAACCCGTTGGGCGCGAGGCAGGCCGTGGTGGCAGCCATCTGCGCCACGATGACTGGGTGGTAGCGCTTGATCGGGCACGTCACCATCGACATCAGGGGAAGGGAGGTGCGGGCGGTGAGCGCAGCGAGCACCGACCAGGCGAAAGGAGAGTGTCCCTGGGAGTTCAGCCATGGGTGGAAATGGTCCGACACGGCAAGGAGTTCGAAGCCTGCCTCCTCGCCACGAGCCGCATTCTCCAGCAGAGCCTGAGGCCCGTGCTCCTCGCAGATCAAGGCATATCCCAGTTCCATCATGCTTTCCGATCAGGCCCGTCGGGTCTTGCGCAAGCAGGACGCTCCTCCCGCGTGCGCCGTTGGGCGCGGGGGTGTCCCCCGTGATGCTGGCTGCAGGCTACGAGGGATGAGTGGAGCGCAGTTTCGCGCGCTCGGCCTGTTGGCCAGGCTCCTTCTCTCCCATGTCCTGCCGAGCGGGAGGCACTACGTGTCGACTGCGCGCCTCCTCCCGCGGCGGCTTATGCATCAGCGTCCGGGAGTGTCTGCTCCTCGTCAGCCGTCTCCTTCAGGAAGGGAAGGATCGCTTCGACCAGCTGATTGGGGCGGGTGAAGGTGATGGTGTGGATGGCCCCGGGCAGCACCACGAGCCGGCCGCGGGGGATGAGGTCGGTGGCTTCCTCTGCCCAGCGCTGGGGCACGATGGGATCCCGTGAGCCGCGCACCACCAGGGTCGGCACTTGCAGGCGTGGCAACTTTTCCTCGATCGGGTCCCTCAGCGCATGGCGGGCGTCTTTCACCATCCGCCGCAAACCGATCTCCCACCAGTCCTGCGTGCTCTCGGCGTCGGCGGGCTCGGACTCGTTGCGCTCCCGCCAGCCGCTGACGACCCGACGGGCCAGCTGCCGAGGCAGGTTACGCGCCTTCGGATCCACCGTCGGGGCCTGCAGGATCAGCCGCTCGACGCGATCGGGGTGGCGCAGCGCTAGCTCCACGCTGACCTGGGACCCGTAGGAGTTTCCCAGCAGACAGGCGCGCTGCAGACCCGCCGACGTCATCCACTCGGCGAGGGCGTCGGCGAGACCGGGGAGGTCCAGGGCCCCCTGTGGCTTGTAGCTCAACCCGTGGCCAGGAAGATCAGGCGTGTAGACGCGGCAATGAGCGGCCAGTGCCTCAGCGGTCGGCACCATGTTGCGGCTCGAGACCCCGTAGCCGTGGACCAACACCACGTCGGGACCTTCCGGGGCCTGCTCGACGGGGACGCGGGCGTGGTAGCGCCTGCCGTCCACCTCCGTCCACAGGCTGCGCAGCTCCTGTCGCGGCCGCTCCTCTTCGCCGCCTCTCGCGGCGCCTGACGTCCCCTTCCGGTCTTGTCCATACCGCATGAAGTTCTCACCTCCGAGCGAGCGCCTTGCGCGCGTCCTGTCGCCAGACAGGCCGGGCACCAGGCCCAGTACGCGCGTAGGCGCTCTGATACGCCCTGTCCATCCTCGTCGCGCCTCGGGCCCTCCGCGCCGCCCAAGACTCCATTCTCCAGCCCGCCGTACCGCTGCCCTTACCTGTGCCGCCCCGCTCGCGTCGGAAGGCTCGCTGCGGTCCTCCTTTTCTTCTTGGACTCTTTCCTCTGCGACCGGCCACAGCTTCCCCACACCCCAGGGCACGATCAGTCCGACCACCCCCCCGAGGAGCACGTCGCTCAGGTGGTGGCCATTGCTGCGCACGAGCGACCAGTGAGCCGGGAATGTCGCCGCCGTCAGTGGAAGAAACAACGCCGGCATCTCCTGTGCGGCACCGAACGTGAATGCGAGGTCAGCGGCGGCGTGTCCAGAGGGGAATGAGGACGAGATCGGCCCGAGTTCCCCTTCACCCGCCCCTGCGGGCCGTCTTCTCTTCACGAGGGGCTTGACCAATAAGTTCGCGACGATCGCGGCGGCTCCGTAGCAGGCGCTGCCTCTCAAGGCTGCCCGCCGTCCCCGCCACCCGCCTGTGGCAGCCACCACGACCGCAATGCCCGCCCAAGTCTGCGGTTGCTGGGTGTAGTGCCCCAGCTTGTCGAGGACAGCAGTCAGCTTCGTCGCCATCATTCCTCGTTTCTCTGAACGGTTCAGTTCGACCTCGTAGCCCGGGATTCCCTGCAACACGGTCATTGGGTCTGGGCGGGGTGGGGCTTGTCGTGGGGTTCGAGGTCCTCTTCGGACCGATGCCACACCGGATGGTCGCCGGAAGTTTCCACATTGAAGCCGTAGTCGTACACGAGCGCTCCCCCGTACATCGCACCGTAGGCCACCAGGGCCCCCGCCAAGAGCGACAGAAAGGTCACCGCGCCAGGGGCCCGCGAAGCGTCGTAGTCGCCCAGGCGCAGCACGATGTCGGCGACGACGATGAGGGTGACCGTCACCATGACCGCCATGTGCCAGTTCGCGGTGCGCCAGGCCTGGGTGTGTTTCGGAGTCGACTTCAGCCAGTCCCAGAAGCCGGTGAGGGCGGCACCGAGCGAGACGATGGCGCCCCCGATGATGGTCCAGGTCCCGGACACATACGCGTCACGGGAGAAATCGGCGTCGCCCCCCGCAGCGAACGATATGAGGTCGAAGACCGCCGCCAGGATGTAGGCCGCCACGGGCAGGTCGGTCAGGGGAGGGTGAAGGGGCTTGCCGGCCCATCCCCGCAGTCCTTTGAACTTGCGTCCACGCATGGTGAGCACTGGCCGGATCGAGAAAAGCCTGTGGCGCACAACCTCTCCTTTCCGGCTGAGGGCCGGGTGCGGGCGGGAAGATCGACCTGCGGGCCACCAATCCAGGGAGAGGCGCCCCGCACCTTCTCAGGCGGCGGAGAAGAGACGCGGGCTCCCGGGGGAGTCCGGCGCTCAGGGGCGATGCCTTCTCTCCGCCGGAGGCAGGGCTCCTACCGGCGCCCGAAGGCGCCCCATTTCCTGGAGAGGATGGCGAGCGACAGCGCGCCCAGCAGCAGCCCGAAGTCGCGCAGGGCGATGTCCCAGTAGGTCACCGCCTCCGGGACTCCGGCGGACTGTCCCGTGACGCTGACCAGGACCAGCGTGACGATGATGGTGCCCAGCCAGGCGGCGACGAGCAGCCCACCCACCAGTGGGGCGATCAGCACAACCAGTCCGGCAATGATCTCGATCACCCCGACGCCCATCATGATCTGGTCAGGCGTGCCCGGGAGGAAGTCCGTCACGGGTTCCCACAGGTAGATGTCCCAGTCGACCATGAAGTGGAAGAACTTGTCGAGGCCGAACAGGATCGGCGCCACGGTGAAGCCCAACCGCAGCACCCAGAACGCGAGGAAGCCCGGGTCGCGTACACCGCGAGCGGTCTCCGCTGTTTGTCTGCTCGTGGTAGCCATACATCACCTCGCGGTAGGACTCTAACGACAACCGACGCTATTACTAGAATGTCTCTCGCCCGGGTGTCGCTGTCAAGTCTTCCGTCCAAGAATTTTGGCGTTACAGTAGACACGGTGGAGAGAGGCGCGGCATGGGCCGAGGCACCAGACCCTGGTTCGGACTGCTCAACGTCCTGGGCGACGAGACGCGCTGGCGCATCTACGAGCAGATCCGTCACGCGGGCCGGCCCCTCAGCCGCCAGGAGGTCGCCGAACGCGTCGGCATCCCCGTCCGCCTGGCTGCGTTCCATCTCGAACGCCTGCTCGAGGTGGGGATGCTCACGGCCAACTATGCCCGTCCTCCCGGCCGCTCGGGTCCCGGCGCGGGCCGCACCGCCAAGTACTACGCCCCGACCGACCTCGAACTCGACTTGTCGATCCCCCAACGGCGCTACGAACTCGTCGGCACCATGCTCGTGCAAGCTCTTCAGGCCACGGCTCAGGGCGAGCCCGCCTACGAGGCCGCCTCGAGCGTCGCCGCCGGGCATGGGCGGGAGATCGGCGAGGGCACGGGACAACGTCGTCCGCGGCGGGCGGAACATCAGCGCCGCAGGACGCTCACCAACCTCCTTGAGGACCTCGCCTACGAGCCGTATCACACCCCGGAGGGGGGAATCGCGCTGCGCAACTGCCCCTTCCACTTCCTCGCACGGCGAGCGCCCGAACTCGTGTGCGCCATGAACCACGCCTTCCTGAGCGGCATCCTCGACGGCCTGGGCGAGGATGAGTTCGAGGCGCTGCTCGCCTGCCGTCAGCCCGGGGACTGCTGTGTCATTTTCGAGCCGCAAGCTTCAGACGCGGCCAACAAGGGGGGGTGAAACGGCGATACTTGGAGGCTCGAGTGGTATGAGGGAAGGTCCAATGAGGAAGGAAACGCCAATGAGCCTCGCGCGCGACCTCGTACATGGACTCATCGCCGGGGCCACCGGCACCGTGGCCCTGAACTTGATGACCTATCTCGACATGGCACTGCGGGCACGTCCCGCGAGTCCTGTCCCGGCACAGACCGCCAAGGAACTCGCCGACGCCGCGGACGTCGACCTCGCGCCTGACAACGACGAGGAGACCGAGCAGAACCGAAGCCAGGGACTCGGCGCGCTGCTCGGCTACGTTTCGGGGCTCGGGTTCGGCGCGCTGTACGGTCTCGTCGCTCCCCGCGTCGGAGCGACGTCGGTTCCGGTGGCTGCGGGCGCGCTGACGCTCGCGACCATGGCCGGCTCCAACGTCCCTGCCACTGCGGCCGGTATCACCCACCCCAGAGAGTGGAGCGCGAAGGACTGGATCGCCGACATCGTTCCCCATCTGTTGTACGGCATCGTCACGGCGGCGGTCTTCGACACCATCAACCGCCCGGACTCCGTCAGCTCGTCCACCGATGCCCTGCTCGTCACCCCTGCAACCTTGGAGACACGGGCTGTTCGCTGAACGACGGGCGGCGTGCGCGTCGCGCCGGGTCGGTGGCGGGTCGCTCCCACGGCTCAATGCGCCCGCAAGACAGGACGCGGCTCCCGCCCGTTGGCGGCTCGGATAGGAAGCGGACGCAGCGATGACTCAAGAGGTGGACGTCCTGATCGTCGGCGCCGGGCTGGCGGGTCTCGCCTGCGCCTTCGAACTGGTGGACGTCGGGCGTGACGTGCTCGTGCTCGAAGCCCAGGATCACGTCGGTGGGCGGACGGCCTCGTGGCTCGAGGACGGCATGCCCGTCGAGTCTGGGCTTCACCGGTGGCTGGGCTTCTTCAAGCGACTGCCCGGACTGCTCGAACGCGCGGGCATCGCCGTTGACGAACTCCTGTGCTGGGAAGACGAGGTGGAGATCATCGTGCCCGACGGCGGGCCGAGCGGCGTCATCGGGATGGCTCCCGTGTACAAGCCCCTGCGCACGATCGGGGGGTTGCTCGGCAACAACGACCTCCTCTCCCCCGCCGAAAAGGCCGCGCTCGCCGTGTTCTTCGCCGATGGCCTGCGCACGTACGTCTCCAATCCCACCAGCCTGGACAAGCAGACCGTGAGCGGCTTCGCACGTCGTCACAAGGTCAGTGAGCGAGCGATCCGCCGGCTGCTGGAGCCGCTGACCGCCGGCATCTTCTTCCTCCCGCCGGAGCGGTATTCCGCCTTCGCCTTCTTCGGCTTCCTGGCCCCCGGGGTCCCGCGTCTGCATCGGGTGCGTCTCGGCGCCTTCATGGGCGGCATGACAGAGGTCATGACGGGACCGCTCGCCAAGGCCATCACGAACAAGGGTGGCTTGGTTGAGACCGAGCGGGAGGTCACGAGGCTGCTGCACGACGCTGGGCGGGTGACGGGAGTCGAGACCGCCGATGGAACCTACCGCTCGTCGCACGTCGTGCTCGCGACTTCCCTCTTGCCCGCCCAGCGACTGCTGCGCGAGCACTTCGCGGACCACGACTGGTTCGAACCGCTGCTGGGCATGCCGTCGATGCCGTCGGTGACGTTGCAGGCGGAACTCGACCAGCCGTCCATGGAGGTGGACCGGACCGCGTTCGGGCCCGGGACCGCGTGGGGGAGCTTCGCCGAGCAGTCGCGTACGACTTTCCGCCACGCCCCTGGCCGGCTGTCGATCATCCTCACACCACCGGAACGCTTCCTGCATCTTCCCGACGACGAGGTGTTCCGGATCGTCTGCGGCGATGGGGAGCGGCTGGGTTTCGATCTCGCCGGTCACACCACCGATTTTCGCGTCGTTTCCCTCCCTCACGACTTCTACTCCCTCGAGCCGGGCAACGACTGGCGGCGGCCGGAACAACGCACCCCCATCCCGGGGCTGACCCTCGCGGGCGACTACACGCGGCAGCGCTTCCTCGCGAGCATGGAGGGCGCCGTCATCTCGGGCCAGAAAGCGGCGGGCATCGTCTCCGGCTCCAAGACCGACTAGGCGCGCGGGATGGCCAACGAAAAGGCTCTCGCGGGTTCCGTCGTCGTGATCACGGGAGCATCGAGCGGAATAGGCAAGGCGGCCGCGCTGGCCTTCGCCGCGGAGGGGGCGAACGTCGTTCTCGCAGCGCGGAGGCTCGCGGCGCTCGAGGTCACCGCGCAGGAGTGCCGGAATCTCGGCGTAGCTGCCGTCGCGGTTGCGGCCGACACCACTGATCCCCGAGACGTCGAGCGCATCGCGACCCGTGCACTCGACGAGTTCGGGCACTTCGATGTCTGGATCAACAACGCGTCCTGCTTGATGTTCGGCAGCCTGGAGCAGACGCCGGCCGACGCCTACACGCGGCTGGTCGAGGTCAACCTCTTCGGCTACGTGAACGGGGCTCGCTGCGCGCTCAGCCACTTCCGGGAACGAGGGCGGGGGGTGCTCATCAACAACGCGTCGCTCTTTTCCATCATGCCGACCGGCTACACGAATGCGTACACGACCACGAAGCACGGGGTCGAGGGCTTCTCCGATGCCCTACGCCAGGAACTCGTGCCTTCGCAGGACATCCACGTCGTGAAGATCTTGCCCGCCGGAGTCGACACCCCGATCCTCCAGCATGCGGCCAACTACAGCGGACGGACCATCCGTCCGCTCTATCCCCTGGTCTCCGCCCAGAGGGTCGCGAAGGTCATGGTCCGCAGCGCCTTGCGCCCACGGCGGGCAGTGGTGGTCGGCCGCCTCGGCCGCCTGAATGCGGCGCTCTACCACAGCGCACCTTTGCTCGGCGGCTGGGTCTACGGTCGCATGGCTGCCAAAGCGCTCGAGAGGGCCGACCCGTCGCCCGAGACCCACGGCAACGTGTTCGAACCGGTAGCGGACGGAATCTCGACAAGCGGGGGTCTGCGGGGCCGGTCGCGCCGCTGGTGGGTGGTGCCGGTCGGGGCGCTCGTCGCGCTCTCGGCCGGCGAACTGACGCGACGGTGGATTCGACATGCGAGGCTGGGCGGCTGAGGCGGCCCCTCGCCCCCTCGGGCTTCCCCTCAGCGCTGGCTGGCGAGCTGCTCGAGCCTCCTGAGCGACTCCTTGTTCCGAAGATGGATGATCGGGTTCACAAGCGGCGTGATGCGGCTCAGAGTCGTGCCCGGCGCGGGGTATTCTTCCATCGTCACGGACGTCCCACCGTCCGAGGGTGACAAGCTGAGCTCGACCCGCATGACGCCCAACGGCCTGAAGTAGGCTTCCAGGACGAGACGCCGGGGGGCCTCGATCTCGAGGACCTTGGTCTGGTCCTTCACTTCCCCCGGTCCGGGGGCGACTCCCGAGCTGTGGTAGAAGGCCGTGCCAGGGGACGGC
>JBHELG010000122.1:0-2737 GCA_046263195.1 Nitriliruptorales bacterium
TCGGGGTCCTCGCTGTGGTACTTCTGAACCGGGGGGAGCACGTCGAGCAGGTGTTCCGCAGGAGTCTTCTGAATCCTCGTTGCCATAAGCTCGCCTCTCCTTTCGCGACCCTTACGTGCAGCATACAGTTACTGGAATATCAGGCACCACCAGGACCGGCCGTTAGGCCTGGGTCGTCAAGCCAGGAGGAGGACCCGCCGTCCTGCGCGCTGCTCGTCTGTATGCCCGTCCCATCGGCCCCAACGAGGGCCGACACTAGGTGTGCTGCTACTAGGTGTGCTGGCTCGTTAGACCCTATCCGAGTCCCCGGCCAGCGCCAACTCACTGCTTGGTGCTCCCGGCCGGGCCTTCCCCACAACCCCGGGAGGTTGCTTCGCCTACACGAACGCCGTAGCAGCATGAGGTTCCGGGTTGCCGAAGCCTACGACACGGCCAACCAGAAGGGTGTCGCGAGGGCTCGTCCCCGGCCGGCGTCCCTGGGTACGATAACCTAGCGGTTTGGTGGGAGCAGCCGGTCACAGGCTGCCGGATCAGCCGGGCTCGGCTGGTGACCGCGTGAGCCGACAGGTGGGTCACAAGTGGAAGAGCTTCACGTACCGAAGTCGGACGCGCTGCGGGCCATGTACTGGCGCAGCGAGATCCTCCAGGTCATGTACTGGGTGCGGGGCGAAGGTCTGGGCGAGGTCGTGGACGCCGAGCTCATCGAGCGCTTCCTGGGCGTCGACGCCTCGGTGGGCCTGTCGTACCTCGACCGGCTCGTCGCCGAGGGCTACCTCACCCGGGTCGATGGCGGCTTCAAGCTGTCCGCGCACGGGTTGGAGGAGGGCAAGCGAGAGTTCGCGGCCGCCTTCTCGGAGCTTACGAGGCCGGCGCACGGAGAATGCAGCGCCGACTGCTGGTGTCACGTGTCCATAGAGGAAGCGGAGGCGTGCGCAGCGGAGCGCGCGGGACACACGCACGCATGATCAGAGACGACGTCACCGGTGGCCTTCCGCGCAACTTCGTGCGGCCCTGTCTGCTGCTGCTCATTGCCGAAGCACCCGCCCACGGCTACGACCTGCTCGAGAAGCTCACTGAGCTAGGCCTCGTGCGCATCGACCCCGGGGGCCTCTACCGGGCGCTGCGAGCCATGGAACAGGAAGGTCTCGTGCGTTCATGGTGGGAGCCGTCCGAGACGGGACCGGACCGCCGCACCTACAACCTCACCGCTGAGGGCCTGGACTGGCTGCACGCCTGGGCAGGCTCGCTGCGTGAGATGAAGCGGCTGCTCGGGACGTTCCTCGTCCGCTATGAAGGTCTCGTCGTCAGCGACGAGTCGGTGGTGAAGTCGTGAGGGTCGCAGTCGCAGGCAAGGGAGGCGCGGGCAAGACCACCTTGTCAGCGAGTCTCGCACGGCTCGCGAGCCGCAGCGGGATCGCCGTGGTCGCCATCGACGCCGACAGCAATCCGAACCTCATGGCGGCGCTCGGCATCGAGCGTGATCGTGCCGGCACCGCGAGCGCCCTGGCACCCTCGATCGTGTCGAGGCGTCTCGGGGGCCCGGCCCTGTCCGAGCCGCTCGAGGCCGTCCTCGACCACTTCGCGGTGACCGGTCCCGACGGCGTGCGGGTCGCTCTGATGGGGATGCCGGCCCACGCCGACCAGGGTTGCCTCTGCGGCGCCCACGCCACCGTGAGCGCCGTCCTCGACGACCTGGGCAGTCATCCTGAGCTTCTCACCATCGTCGACCTGGAGGCGTCGCCCGAGCACCTCAGCCGGGGCACCGCCCGCCACGTCGATACTCTGCTGCTGGTCACCGAGCCCTACTACCGTTCGCTCGAGACCGTGCGGCGGCTGGCGTCCCTCGCTGCGGAACTGCCGATCCCCCGCGTGGCGGTGGTCGCGAACAAGGTCCGGTCGCCCACTGATTCCGAGGCGGTGAGCGAGTTCTGTGCCCGCCACAGCCTCGAGTTCGGTGCTGCCATTCCCTGGAGCGACGAAGTCGTCCAGGCCGATCTCGAGGGCGTACCGGCTATCGACCGTGCCGAAGGGGTCGTCGACGCCATCTCGACGATGGCGGAGCGCCTGTTGCAGGTGGAACTGCCACGGATGGCAACCCAGCCGGCGGCCAGTCCGCTCGGCTGACCCGGTCAGGTACCGGCCGGGGGCGGTGCTGGGGCCGGGAGGTTCACGCCTCGTGGTTTCCGGCTGGCCCATCCCGTCGCTCTTGACTGTCGCTGTCCCAGCGTCCTCGAGCCCAGCGAGCGACGGCCACTGCCGCTCCCGCGGCGCCAGCCAGCAGTGGAAGCGCGCCCCGCAGCCGGGGCAGCTCGAAGTAGCGCGTGTAGGGGCTGATGGGCAGGGCCGGACGGAAGGGGCCGGTACTCGACCCCGAACCGCTGCTCGCCTCGAAAAGAATGTCGCCGTCGGCGGGACGTTCCGTCTGCTGCCGCTCGAACACGTTCGCCCGGAGCAGCAGCCAGTCCGTCACTGCAGGCATGAGCCTCTGCTGCAGGGCCATGAGCTTGGCGGCACCTCCCACGTAGACGTCGCGCCGCGGGTGCTCGGCGCAGGAGGCGATCGCCTCCGCCACCGTCCGTGGCTCGTACACGGGCGGGAAGGGCCCCGCCATGACGCCCAGATTCGAACGGGCGTGTGCGAAGAAGGGCGTGTTGATCGAGGCAGGAAGAATGGTCGTCACCGCCACTCCGCGGCCATCATGCTTCAGTTCCAAACGCAGCGCGTCCCCGAATGCCTT
>JBHELG010000123.1:0-13984 GCA_046263195.1 Nitriliruptorales bacterium
GAGGCGGGGGCGGGAATCGAACCCGCGTGTAGGGGATTTGCAGTCCCATGCCTTACCACTTGGCTACCCCGCCGAGCGATGCCGCCTGTGGACGGCGCGGCGAAGGGTACCGGTGGCTGCGGTGGGCGGCGAACATAACGCGTCCGGATCACACATCGGTGGTCGGGGCGCCGACACCGCCCTCTTCCCGCCACGCTTTCGCGAACGTGCCGGCCAGCAGCAGAGCCCAGGCTCCGAGCGCCAGCCACCTGCGGAGCTTCCACACTCTGCCCGGCCGGCTGGGGTCGAGCCGTCGGAACCGTCCCCGTCTCGTGATGCGCTCGGACAGCGGGCGGTCCGGCACCCACCTCGGTTCCCCATCGAGCATGTCGCCATCGTTCACCTCTTGCCCCTCCTCACCGTCGAGCCGCTCACTCGAGCCGTTTGCCTCGCAGAGCGGCGAGGAACCGCTTATAGCTCTCCATCCGGGCCGGATGGATGCTGACGCCGACCAGGTCGGGCACAAGGCACCCGGGCTCGCCGTCGTGCAGACAGTCCGGCAGCTCGCATGGCAGGTCGAGAAGCTCAGGGAAGTAGTCGGCGAGCTCGCCTGGCCGAACATGCCCTATGCCGAACGAACGCAGCCCCGGCGTGTCCACGATCCAGGTTCGCGCAGGTCCCGACGTCGGCACCTGCTGCGCACGAGGACTGACCGTCGTGTGCCGCCCGCCGTAGCGGCCCAGCTCGCCCACCTCACGAAAGGAGCCGGGGACGAGCCGGTTGGACAACGACGTCTTCCCCACGCCCGAATGTCCCGCCAGCACGGCCCATCGGCCCGTGATCAGCGCGGTGAGTCCATCGAGCCCCTCGCCGGTCACGGCACTCGTGCGCACGACCGCATAGCCGAGTTGGCTGTAGCGGGACACGACGTCGCTCTTGTCGCCGGGCAAATCGATCTTGTTGACGCAAACCGCGCCCGCGAGCCCTCCCGCACCGGCCGCGACGAGTACCCGATCGACGAAGCGGGCGCCAACCTCGGGCTCTTCACTGGCCAGGACGACAACGGCGAGGTCTGCGTTCGCGACGACGACACGCTCCTCGGGGATGGCATCGTCGGCCGTACGCAGGAGGACGGTGTCACGCTCGAGTCGCTCGACCACTCGGGCGGTATCGGTCGGCTGTCGGGGGAGTCTCACCCGTACGCGGTCCCCGACCGCGATGTGCTCGCCGCGCATCTTGCCGGCATAGACGGCTGGCAGCTCCTCCCCGTCCACCTCGACGTCCATCCAGCCCTTGTGCAAACCCACGACCCGCCCCACGGGGTGATGGGTGAGGTCGACGCGCTGGCGCGCGGCGCGGGCGCGCGCGGGCGCCGGCGGGGCGGCGTCTTCCTCCCACTCCTCCTCGAAGGCTTCAAGGTCGATGCGCGACATGCTGGGATCCTGCCAGTCCGTCGCAGCCGCTTCACCTGTTACACCTGCCCCTGAGCGTAGGAGCGCGACTATCGTGTCCGCCCACGAAGAGGGAGGCAGCGTGTTCGATCTGGCCGAGGCCGCCGTCGAAGGGGCCCTCGCGGCGGGCGCAACCTACGCGGACGCACGATCCCTAGCCGCTCGAGACGAGTCCCTCGACGCACGCGACGGGCAACTCGAAAGCCTCACACGCGGCGAACAGGCGGGCGTCGGCGTACGCGCTCTCGTCTCAGGCTCCTGGGGCTTCTTCGCCACGAACGACCTCACCGCCGCTGCCACACGGCGCGCTGGCGAGCAGGCGACGGAGACCGCGCGGGCCTCGGCCATGGTGGCCTTCCCCGACCTGCGCCTCGCGGATGTCACGATCAGCAACGACCACTACACCACAGCCCACGAAGAGCACCCATTCACGGTCTCCATTGCCGAGAAGGCCGATCTCTTGGTCGATGTGACCGAAGCGATGAAGGCAGTCTCCGGAGTCGGGGTCGCGCGCGCGTCGTTGAAGTTCTGGGAGACCGAGAAGTGGTTCGTGTCCAGCCAGGGGCATCGGATCTCGCAACGGATCATCGAATGCGGCGGGGGCATGGACGCCACCGCGATCGGGGAAAGCGAGACCCAGCGCCGCTCGTACCCGCAGTCGTTCGGCCAGTACGAGACGGGCGGCTACGAGGTCGTGCGTCGCTTCGACCTGCCCGCGAATGCCGAGCGGATCGCCGAGGAGGCGGTGGCACTGCTCAGCGCTCCCCAGTGCCCCGACGTCACGACGGACCTCATCCTCGAGTCCAGTCAGCTCGCGCTGCAGATCCATGAGTCGGTCGGTCACGCGATCGAGCTCGACCGGATCCTGGGCTGGGAGGCAGCCTTCGCGGGCACGTCCTTCCTCGACCTCCAGCGCCTCGAAACGCTGCGCTACGGCTCGCCGCTCATGAACATCACCGCCGACGCCACGCTCCCCGGAGCTCTGGGCACCTTCGGCTACGACGACGAAGGCACACCAGCCCAACGGGTCGACATCGTCCGAGAAGGCACCTGGGTAGGCGTCCTGTCGGGAAGGGACTCGGCGCACCTGGCGGGGCTCCCACCGGGTGGCATGGTGCGCGCTGACGGGTTCAACCGCCTGCCCATCGTACGTATGACGAATGTCGGCCTGCTCCCCGGCGAGTCCTCGCTGGAGGAGATGATCGCCGAGACCGACGACGGCATCCACATGGCGACGAACCGCTCGTGGTCCATCGATGACAAGCGCCTGAACTTCCAGTTCGGCTGCGAGATCGCCTGGGAGGTGAAGAACGGCCAATTCGGTGGCATGCTCCGCAACCCCACCTACACCGGCATCACCCCGCAGTTCTGGGCCTCCCTCGACCTGCTCGCCGGGGGGTCGGAGTGGCGCTTCTGGGGCACGCCGAACTGCGGTAAGGGACAACCCATGCAGGTCGCCCACACGGGCCATCCGGCGGTTCCGGCCCGTTTCCGCAACGTGCGGGTGGGGGTGCGGGGATGACGCGCGAGGAGCGGCTCGGCGAGCTGTGTGAGCACGTGCTCGACCTCGTCGACGCGCGGGCGGAAGCTCAAGTGACGGCCTCGACGACGCGACTGGGTTTGACGCGCTTCGCCAACTCGGGCATCCACCAGCATGTCGGCGAACGGGTCACCAGGGTGGCCCTGAAGGTTTCCCTCGGCGGCCGTGTGGCCAGCGTGGACACCACCCGGATAGACAGGACAGGCCTGTCCCGGCTGGCCGAGAGAGCTCTCGCCGCTGCCTCGGTGCGTCCCGTCGACCCCGAGTGGCCAGGTCTCGCCCCGCCTGCCGCCATCCCCGAGGTTTCCCGCGAAGACCCGGCGACCGCAGCGGCTTCCCCTGACGAGCGCGCTCGGATCGTCCGCGGCTTCGTCGAATCAGGCGGCGAGCTGGCGGCGGCCGGGTTCGTGGACACCGAGGCCGACCTCGTGGCGTTCGCAAACTCCGCGGGCCAGCGGGCCGAGGGAGGTACCACCCGGGCCACCATCGACGGGATCCACCAGACCGCCACCTCCGCCGGCAAGGCGCACCAGACCGCCCAGCGTCTGGCGGCGCTCGACGGCGCCCGCGCCGGGGCAATCGCGGCCCGTCTCGCCCGTGACAGCGCCGACCCCCGCGACCTGTCCCCGGGCACCTACGAGGTCGTCCTCTCGCCCGAATGCGTCGCCACCATCATCGTCTTCCTCGCCTTCTACGGCTTCAACGCGAAGATGCACCTCGAGGGCCAGTCGTTTGCCGAGCTCGGACAGGAGCAGTTCGATCCGAGCATCTCCGTGTGGGACGACGCGACCGACCCGCGCTCGCTCGGGCTCGTCTTCGATGCGGAGGGCAGCCCGAAACGCCGCTTCGACCTCATCGAGAGGGGCGTCACCACGGGGCTGGCCCACGACCGTCGCACGGCGAAACGGGCCGGTGCCGAGACCACCGGACATGCCGTCCCAGGCGGTGAAGCCTGGGGGGCGTTCCCGACCAATCTGTTCCTCGCGCCGGGTGATGCGACCTTCGAGCAGCTCATAGCGGAAGTGGAACGCGGGCTGGTCGTGACCGAGTTCAACTATTGCCGCGTCCTCGACCCGAAGACACAGGTCGTGACCGGACTGACCCGCAACGGCACCTTCCTCCTCGAAGGGGGCGAGATCGCCGGTCCGGTCACGAACATGCGCTTCACGCAGTCCTTCGTCGACGCCCTCGCCCCCGGACAGGTGCTCGGCCTCACCTCGAGCGACCGCCACGCCGATTCGGAGTTCGGTCCCGGTCTCGTCCACGCCCCGGCGGCACGCCTCGCCGGTTGGCACTTCACCGGCGGCGCCCAAGGCTGAAGCGGTGGACCAGGCCATAGTCGAGATCGACGGGGGTCCGCTCGAACCCGAATCGGTCGTCGCGGTTGCCGACCGTCGGGCGGCCGTCGGGGTAGCCGAAACGGTCCCTCGTCGCATGGCGCCTTCCCGGCGGGTCGTCGAGGAGGCGGTCGCGCAGGGTCGCGTCATCTACGGGGTGACGACCGGCTTTGGAGCCTTGGCCGACACGGTCATCTCCCGCGAGCAGCTGACACACCTTCAGCACGCGCTCCTGCGAAGCCATGCCGCTGGAGTGGGGGCCCCGTTGTCCCGGCGCATCGTCCGGGCTCTGCTGCTGCTCAGGGCCCGCACGCTCGCGCAGGGTCATTCGGGTGTTCGCCCACTCCTGGTCGACCGGCTCGTCGCACTGCTCCGCCTCGATCTCCTGCCGGTCGTGCCCGAACAGGGGTCGGTTGGCGCCTCAGGCGATCTCGCGCCCTTCGCCCACCTCGCTCTACCACTGGTCGGCGAAGGATGGCTGGACGACGGCAAAGAAAGCGGGCCGGCCGCTCCGATGCTGCGCAGGCACGGCCTCGAGCCGCTCGTCCTACAAGCGAAAGAGGGGCTCAGCCTGCTCAACGGCACGGAAGGCGCGCTTGCCTTGGGTGTGCTCGGCCTGCACCTCGCGACGCGGCTCGCGAAGGTGGCCGACATCGCGTGCGCCCTCTCCGTGGAAGCCCTGCTCGCCACGGACCGGCCCTTCCAAGCCCCGATCCACGAGCTACGCCCCCACCCGGGCCAGCTCGCCGCTGCGAGCAACCTCGCCCGGCTCCTGGAGGGCTCACAGATCGTCGCCAGCCACCGCAGCAGCCTGCATGCGGTTCAGGATGCCTACAGCCTGCGCTGCGCCCCCCAGGTTCACGGCGCGGCAAGGGACGTGCTCGCCTTCGCCGGGTCGACCCTGCGACGCGAGCTCGGGTCCGTCGTGGACAACCCACTCGTCCTGCCCAGCGGCGAGGTCATGTCCGGGGGCAACTTCCACGGACAACCCTTGGCCTTTGCTCTCGACTTCATGACCGCCGCGGTGACGGAGCTCGGTTCGATCTCCGAGCGGCGTACGGACCGCATCCTCGACCCTCAGCGGTCCGCGGGCCTGCCCCCCTTCCTCGCCGCCGATCCCGGCGTCAACAGCGGCTACATGCTGACCCAATACACGGCGGCAGCGCTCGTCGGCGAGAACCGGGTGCTCAGCCACCCAGCCAGCGTCGAAAACATCCCGACCTCGGGCCTGCAGGAGGACCACGTCTCGATGTCTTGGGGGTCGGCCCGCAAACTCGAGACGGTGCTCGCGAACACCGTACGGGTCCTCGCGGTCGAGGTGCTGTGCGCAACGGAAGGCGTTCGACACCGCTCGCCCCACCGTCCGGCTCCTGGCACGGCCGCTGCGGTCGCCGCCGTCCGCCAACTTGTGCCGCCACTTGGGGACGATCGGATCGTGGCCGGGGACCTGGATTGCGTCAGCGAGCTCGTCAGCTCGGGACGCCTCGTCGCCGCCGTCGAGGACGACATCGGCGCCCTGGCCTGAACGCCGCGTCCAGCGGCTAGCGTGCCGCTCCAACCGGCGGAGGATGCGATGACGCAAGGCTGGCGAACCGCGCTCGTCACGGGAGCATCGAGCGGAATCGGACGGGAGTTCGCGGCTCAACTCGGTCACCGGGGCGTCAACCTGGTCGTGGTGGCCCGACGTGCCCAACGGCTCGAGGAGCTCGGGGCGGAGCTGCGGGAAGCCCATGGCATCGACGTCGAGGTCCTACCCGCCGACCTCACGCAACAGGCTGGGCTCGCCGCGGTCGAGGATCGTCTCCGCGACGCGGCACGCCCGGTCGACGTGCTCGTGAACAATGCCGGCTTCGGCACGCACGGACCATTCCAGGAGCTCGACCCGGAGCGGGAGGACGCCGAGATCAGGCTCAACGTGGTGGCGGTGACCCGTCTCACCCACGCGGCGGTGGGTGGCATGTCGCAACGAGGACGTGGCGCCGTCGTCAACGTCTCCTCGATGACGAGCTTCCAGCCCGTCCCCTACAGCGCGACCTACGCCGCCACGAAGGCGTTCGTCACGAGCTTCAGCCAGTCGCTGCACGAGGAGCTTCGGGGCAGCGGCGTGCGGATGCTTGCGCTCTGTCCGGGGTTCGTACGCACAGAGTTCCACGAGGTCGCTGGCGTCGACCGCGACATCGTGCCCTCAGGCGCCTGGCTGCGGGCTCCCGACGTCGTCTCCGCCGCACTAGGGGCCCTCGCCCGTGGGGATGCGCTCTGCGTCCCCGGTATCGGTTACAAGTTGCTCGCCGCCTCCACCCACCTCGCCCCCCGCTCGGCCGTACGTCGGATCGCGGGAATGGTCACACGCATGGGTCTCGTGACCTGACTCCCGTCTCCGCCCTCTAGTGGACGATGCCGGGCCGCGTCATGCCCGAGTATCTTGCCGCCAAAACGCAAGCAGCCCTCAGGGGGACGTGGATGTCGGAACAAGCCCACGCGGCCATCGAGGACCTCCTCAAGGAGGACCGCACGTTTCCGCCTCCCGACGAGTTCCAGGACGAGGCACTCGTCAGCGACGACCGGCTATACCGACGAGCCGAAGAGGATCCGGAGGGATTCTGGGCCGAGCAGGCCCGCGAGCTCGTGACCTGGTTCGAGGACTTCGACACCGTCGTGGAATGGGATCGACCCTACGCGCAATGGTTTGTCGGAGGGAAGCTGAACGTCGCCTACAACTGCCTCGACCGGCATGTCGAGGCCGGCCACGGCGATCGCGTCGCCTACTACTTCGAGGGCGAGCCGGGTGACACACGGGGGGTGACCTACGCCCAGCTGCTGGAGGAATCGTCGAAGTTCGCCAACGTGCTCAAGTCCTTCGGCATCGAGAAGGGTGACCGCGTGGCGATACAGCTGCCCATGATTCCCGAGCTCCCCATCGCGCTACTGGCCTGTGCGCGCATCGGTGCCCCTCACTCCGTGGTGTTCGCCGGCTTCTCCGCGGACGCACTGCGACATCGCATCCAGGACGCCGAGGCGAAGCTCCTGGTGACCGCCGACGGTGGCTGGCGGCGGGGCGAGGTCGTCGGCCTGAAAGAGAAGGCGGACCGGGTCCTCGAAGAGTGCCCGAGCATCGAGAACGTCGTTGCGGTGCGACGCACCGAGCAGGAAGTGGAAATGCACGAGGGGCGGGACCACTGGTACCACGAGCGCATGGCTGACGCGAGCAGCGACTGCCCGCCCGAGGAGATGGACTCCGAGGACCTGCTCTACCTCCTCTACACGAGTGGCACGACCGGGCAGCCGAAGGGGGTCATGCACACCTCCGGCGGTTACCTCGTTCAGTGCGCCTTCACCCACAAGTACGTCTTCGACCTCAAACCTGAGTCGGACGTGTACTGGTGCACGGCGGACATCGGGTGGGTGACCGGGCACTCCTACATCCTGTATGGCCCACTCGCGAACGGCTGTACGAGCGTCATCTACGAGGGGGCGCCCGACTACCCCAAGAAGGACCGCGTGTGGGACATCTGCGAGCAGTACGGCGTGAGCATCTTCTACACCGCCCCGACGGCGATCCGTTCGTTCATGAAGTGGGGGGAGGAGCACCCGGCGGGTCATGACCTGTCGACACTCCGGGTGCTCGGCACGGTCGGTGAGCCGATCAACCCCGAAGCGTGGCTGTGGTACTGGCGGGTGATCGGGGCGGAGCGTTGCCCCATCGTCGACACCTGGTGGCAGACGGAGACCGGCGCGATCATGATCAGCCCGCTCCCTGGCGTGACCGAACTGAAGCCGGGGAGCGCCACGTTCCCACTGCCTGGCATCACGGCTGACGTCTACGACGAGGAGGGGGAATCGGTCCAGCAGGGCGGTGGGTATCTCGTCCTGACCGAGCCGTGGCCGTCGATGCTGCGGGGACTGTGGGGCGACCCGGAGCGTTACGAGGAGAGCTACTGGAGCCGGTTCGGGGACGTGTACTTCGCGGGCGACGGCGCGAAGCGGGACGAGGAGGGCTACATCTGGGTGCTGGGACGGGTCGATGAGGTCATGAACATCGCCGGTCACCGCATCGCGACCGCCGAGGTCGAATCCGCCCTCGTGAGCCACGAGTCCGTCGCCGAGGCGGCAGTCATCGGTCGTAGCGACGAGGAGAAGGGTCAAGCGATCGCCGCCTTTGTCACCCTCGTCGGCGAGCAGGAGGGCAGCGACGACCTCATCGATGAGCTCCGTGAGCACGTCTCGGAGCAGATCGGCCCGATCGCCCGGCCCGCCGAGATCGTCTTCTCCGACGAGCTGCCGAAGACCCGCTCGGGCAAGATCATGCGCCGCCTGCTGAAGAACATCGCCGAGGACGAGGAGCCGGGGGACACCTCGACGCTCGCCAACCCCGACGTCGTCGACGACATCAAGCAGAAGTACGAGGCCAAGGCGAGCTGACGCGGTCTTGGGCTCCCCCAGACCGCGGGAGGGACTGACGTGGACCTCAAGACCATCATCGCCGTAGCGCCGTTCCTGCGCCGGCTCTACCGCAGGATGCCTCGCTCGCTGCGCGTCGTCGGGCTCGTGGTCGCGCTCGTCGTCGGGGTCAGGCGACTTTTCGGCGGCCGCCGGGAGGAAGCCGAGGGCAGCGGGGAGACAGGCGTTCGGGGCGAGGAGTAGAGCGCCTCTGGCGCGGCGTCACTCTTCCGAGGCTGCAGCCTACTCCGCCTTGGCGGTCGGTCCCACCGACGGCGGCTCTCCGCCGCGGGCAATCTGCTCTTCGATGATGGCACTCACCGTGGGTTCGATACGGCTGTAGAGGGGCTGCGGGTAGACACCAATGCCCACGATGAGTGCCACGATCGGAGCCATCGCCGCTATCTCCCGCAGGTTGAGGTCGGCCATTCCCACGGCCTTCCCCTCGACCGGTCCATGGAACATGCGCTGGTAGGCCCATAGGAGGTAAAGGGCCGCGAACACCATGCCAAAGGTCCCCAGGATGGAGAACCAGCCCACGGTCTGGAAGCTGCCGAGCAGGATCGGGAACTCTCCGACGAAGCCGTTGAGTCCCGGCAGCGCGAGAGAGGACAGCGCAACCACGAGAAAGAGGCCCCCGAAGACGGGAGTGGCGCGCAGCAGCCCGGAGTGCTCCGCGATCACCCGCGAGTGCGTGCGCTGATAGAGGCATCCGACCAGGATGAACAAGGCTCCGGTGGAAAGGCCGTGGTTCACCATCTGCACCACGCTGCCCGAGGCGCTGATGGGGTCCAGGGCGAACAGGCCGAGGACGATGAATCCCATGTGCGACACGGAGGAGTAGGCGACCAGCCGCTTGATATCCGTCTGCATGGTCGCCACGAGCGCCCCATACAGGATGCTGATGACCCCGAGCACGACGATGGGCAGGGCCAGGGTTCTCGTCGCGAAGGGAAACATCCCGAACAGGAAACGGATGATGCCGTAACCGCCGATCTTCAGCAGGATCGACGCGAGGTCGACGGAGCCGATGGTGGGCGCCTCGGTGTGCGCGTCCGGGAGCCAGGTGTGGAGCGGCCAGATCGGGAGCTTGATCCCGAAGGCGATGAAGAACCCGAAGAAGAGCCAGATCTCTTCAGCCGGGCTCAAGGACAGTTGGCGTAGGACCTCGTAGTCGAAGGTGACCGCCCCACCCTTGAAGTAGAGGTAGAGGATCGCCACGAGCATGAGCAGGCCGCCGACCAAGCTGTAGAGGAAGAACTTCACCGCCGCGTAACGCCGGTTGCCCGATCCCCAGATCCCGATGAGGAGATACATCGGTACGAGCAGGGCGTCGAAGAACACGTTGAACAGGATGAGGTCGAGGGCGACGAACGTCCCGATGATGATGGTCTCCGTCAGCAACACGGCTGTGTAGAAGGCCTTCAGCTGCTCGGTGACCTCGCTCCAGGTCGCGAGTATCGCCAGGGGGGTTATGAAGGTGCCGAGGAGGACCAGAGGCAGTGTGATTCCGTCGACACCAACCTTGTAGCTCACCCCCCACTGGGGAATCCACGCGTAGTGCTCGACGAGCTGGAGTCCAGGCTCTCCGACCTCGAAGCTGGCCAACATCCCGAGCGAGACGAGGAATGTGAGGATCGTGACTGCCAGCGCGGCGGAGCGGATCCCGATCTCGGATGCGGCGAAGAACCCCACGAGGAGGGCACCTACCGCGGGCAGCACGATGATGGTCGTCAGCCAGGGAAATTCGGTCACCCGATGACCTCGCACCCGTCCGATCGTCCCACCGGCGGTCTTGCATCTCCCCACCCGCCGGGCCTGCGGCCCTCCCCCGGGCAAGCCAAGAGCGCCCTCCCAGCCTTGGTGGACGCAGCGCACGCACCCTAGGTCACTGGAGGAGCGAAGCGGTAGTGGCCCGGTTTCCTGGGCAGAGACCCGTGCCGGCCCCTCGCCTATCCCCTGCTCGGCTGCTCGGAGGGGAGGAAGAGCCGGAAAGAGGCTCCACCGCCTGGACGATCCTCCACCCAGGCCTGACCGCCCAACACGTGGACGATATGCCGCACGAGCGCGAGACCGAGACCGAAGCCCGCGGTGGTCGCGGGGGCCTGGCCACGATCGAAGGCCTGGAAGATGCGCTCCTTGAGCTCGTCGGGCACACCAGGGCCCTCGTCCTCGACGCTCACCAGAACGCCCTCGTCGACTGCCTCGACAGCGACCCAGATGCCCGTCTCGGGCGGCGTGTGGGCGAAGGCGTTTTCGAGCAGCTTCGCCACGGCCCGCTCGACGAGAGAAGCGTCCGTGTGGGCGATGCAGCCGGCCGCGGCGAACTCGATCGGGTGGCCGGTCTCAGCGCTCTCCCCCATCTTTCGCACCGCATGTTCGACGACCGTCGTGACGTCCGTCGGTTCGAGACGCACGGCGACTTGGCGCTGCTCGAGCCGCTCGATGTCCACCACCTCGGAGAGCAGCTGATGGATGTGCTGGAGGTTCTCCACGGCGCCGGTCAGGAGGTCCCGTCGCTGCTCGGCGGCAAGGCCCTCCTCCTCTCGCAGCAGTGTCTCGATGATCGCGACCGCTACCGCAAGCGGTGAGCGCACATCGTGCAGGAAGAGCCGCAGGAACGTGCGCCTGTCACCATCTTCGCTGGAGGAGACGCCTCCACGGCGGGATCCCACCCGTCCGGGAGCGTCGGGATTCCCTCCACGACGGGGCTCCACCCGCGCCGGAGCAGGGGGGCCACCTCCCCGGCTGGTGACATCGACGATGACACCCTCCAACCGCGGACCTGACCCGCTGCTGGCGACGTGGACCTCGTCACGTACCCGGCGCACGCGCCCGTCTGTGGTGAGTACCCGGTACTCGCAGCGCATCGCGGTGACGTTCGCGCCCGCACGTGCGCGTTCGGTCAGCACCCGCCCCCGATCCTCGGGATGGATCTGCCGAATCCACCGCTCTCCCAGGCCATTCTCGTCGTCGGCTGCCAGGCCGAACAGCTCGGCCATGCGGGGGCTCACGAACGTCGCCACCCCGACGGGATTCTCCCTGTCGAGGGAGTAGGTGAGAACGGGCAGCCGGGTCCCGAGTTGGCGATATCGGTCGACCTCCTCGTGGAGGGCCCGCTCCCGCAGCCGCTGAGCGGTGACGTCACGTACGAGCCACCACATCCGTCTGCCATCCTGCCGCCCGGGATTGGCGCGTAGTTCGGCCACGATCGAGCGACCGCCGCTCAGCCTCAGCCGCGTCTCCACGAGCCTGCTCGAAACCGCGGACGCTTCCCCTTCCAGGACAGCCGCGACGCCAGCAGCATCCTCTGGCGCGACGAAGTCGAACAATGAGGAGCCCACCAGTTCGTGACGAGGGAGCCCGAGGAGGTCGTAGGTTGCGACGTTTGTCGCGAGGATCCGGCCAGCGCAGTCGGTGGCGACGTAGGCGTCCGGAAGAAGGTCGAGGAACTCGTGCTCGTGGAGGACTCCGTTGGCGCTGCCTCTGGCCGCGGGCGCCTGGGACGAAGCCACCAGATCGGGGGAGGGTCGGGGCGCAGCCGTGTCCGGCCTGGCAAACGCGACGCGACGAGCGTCGGGAAGGCTCATGTCTAGGCCGCTTTCGGTACCCCCGGTAGTCCGCATAGTGCAATATGCTGCATTACGTCGAAGGCGGCGTAAAGGCCAGAGTCAGAGCGATACGGAGCGTAACGACAGGCGCGGGGAATCGCCGTATTGCGCTCTCTGTTCCTTACTTGGCGTAACGAAGTCAGCGCGCTCTGTGCACAGTGCCGTTGCCGCGCTCATAGGCGCAGCGGGCGACGTAGGCCGCGACCTGCGTGCGGTTCTTCATGCCGAGCTTCGCGAGCACGTTCGAGACGTAGTTGCGAACCGTTTTCTCCGCCAGGAAGACCCGCTCGGCGATCTCCCGGTTCGTCAGTCCCTCGGCCACGAGCTCGAGGATGCGCCTCTCCTGGCCAGTCAGAGTCGACAGGAAGTCGTCCTCCGGTGGCAGCGTCTGGGCATGGTCGCGCAGCGCCGACACCTGCTCCCACTTGAGGACTGACCTGCCGACCGCAACCGCCCGAATTGCCGCGACCAACTCGTCGTTCGGGATGTCCTTGCTGACGTACCCGGCGGCGCCTGCAACGACCGCTTGAAAGAAAGCGTCCTCTTCGGGGAAGGAGGTCAGTACGACGCAACGGGTGGCTTGGTTGCGGGAACGCACCTCACGGATCACCTGAACGCCGTCCCCACCCGGCAGCCTCATATCGACGATGGCTACGTCGGGTCGCGTCGCGACAATGCCGCGCAGCCCCTCCGTGAAGGTCCCCGCTTCTCCGACGATCTCGAAGCCTTCGTCGTTCGTCAGTACCGAGCGCACCCCTTGCCGGACGACCGCATGGTCGTCGAGAACGAAGACCCTGATGGTCTTCGCCGGATGTGTCCCGTTGGTTGACGCTACATTCATGGCCATCGACCGTTCTCCGAGCAAGACGCAACGGTCCGTCTCCGGCCCGTCACGCGATGGTACAGCGATGATGCGTGGACGCGCAGGCGCTTTGTGATCCTCGGGATCGGAGCTCCTGCCCTCCGCGGGAAAGGATAACCGAGCGAGAGCGTGTGATCTCTGTCTGTGAGCAAGGCAGGACATATGTCCCGTCTCTCCGTCATGCGGCGCGGTCGAGAGCGAAGGGTTGAGTTCCCGGCCCAGCCACATTCGTCACCCCAGTCGCCGCTCGGGACAAGTGCCCCTGTCTCCATCGCAGACTGGCGGCAAGGCTTCCCGCCGGGCACATTCTGGGCCATCCCGTCTTCGATCTCGTCCCAGTGTCACCGGAGGGAAGCGCCACCATGCAGGACACGCTCAACTCCCGCTCGTCCTGCCCCGTCTGTGGTCTGCCTCCGTCCGCAGAACTCGCCTCCCTCGAGCGGGTCCCCGCCACCTGCAACGCGCTGTGGGCGACCGAGCCGGAGGCTCGCCGGGCACCCCTGGGCGACATCGAGCTCCTTGCCTGCGGTCGCTGCGGCTTCGTCTGGAACGGAGTCTTCCAACCCGAGCTCGTCGACTACTCCCAACGCTACGAGAACTGCCTCGCCTTCTCGCCGGCCTTCTCGGCGTACTCCGACGAGCTGGCGCGGTGGCTCGTCGAGCGGCACGACCTGCACGGCAAGCGGATCGTCGAGGTCGGGGCGGGCAGTGGGGAGTTCCTCGCGCTGCTGTGCGCACTGGGAGGCAACCGCGGCATCGGCTTCGAT
>JBHELG010000124.1:0-50313 GCA_046263195.1 Nitriliruptorales bacterium
CAAGTGAACCGCGAGGTTCGCTTGCCCCGACGTCCCCGCCGGGGCGCTCAGTGTACCGTCACGGCGGGGACCCGCAATGCCGCGCGGGGCTGCACGGACACGTACGCGACCCAGCCACCGCAAGGATGTCAACGCCTTCCAGTCGGGCGACATTCCCGGGCCAGATCGACTGGTCGCAACGGCTCCGCCCTCGCCGCCCCTCGTATGGACGGCTGACGGCTCTCCATCAACAGCGTGGACGGTTTACCTTCGAGGCACAACGGCCGAGGAAGAGGATCGCGTGCAGATAGCAGCCAGAACAGAGGTGGGACCCGTACGCCGCCGCAATGAGGACGCCCTCCACGTGGACGAGGAGCGACGCGTCTTCGCCGTCGCAGATGGACTGGGCGGGCACCCGGCGGGTCAGCACGCCAGTCGGCTCGCGATGGATGCGATCGCGTCGAGTCTCGAGAGGAGGCCGCTCCGAGAAGAGGGCGATGTGGGCGAGGCCCTCAGCGAGGCCTTGCGAGCTGCGCACGAGGTCGTTCTGGAAGGCGGGGAGGCCGATCCTTCACGTCGCGGCATGGGCACAACCGCCGTCCTCGCGCATGTCTCCCAGGACGAGCGTGAACTCTGGGTCGCCCACGTCGGGGACAGCCGCGCTTACCTCATGCGTTCCAACGAACTGGATCAGATCACGACCGATCACGTGCAACGCGGCCTGACGGGTGGCAGGACCATCACTCAGGCACTGGGAACCTGGGGCGATGTTTCGCCGGAGGTCATCCACCGTGAGCTGCGCCCGGGTGATCGTGTCCTGCTCTGCACCGATGGTCTGACCGACATGGTGCGCCCCAGCGAGATCAGCCGTCTGTTGGCCGCCGATGAATCCGCACAGCGACTATGCGATCAGCTGGTCGATCAGGCGGTCGCTGAGGGCGGCAGAGACAACGTCACCGTTGTGGTCATCTCGCTCGATGCCCGACCGCCCGTCCCCGGGGGCGAGAACACTCAGGCGATCGCAAGCACAACGAGACGATCGGCCCCCCACGTGAAGGGTGTCCCGCTTCCCGTGTAGGCCTCGACCTCGCCGAAACCGGCGTCGCGAAGCCAGCCCCGAAGCTCCGAGAGCGTGAAAAGACGCACGCTGAATCTCGTGCGCCGTACGCGCCCACCACGCACCACAATGCGTTCGGTATGGCTGCGGGTTGCCGCGGCATCGAGATGAACCCGGTCGATCATGAGGTCGTCACCCTGCTCGACGACGAAGACCGCCCCTGACCATGCCCGCCCCTGACTGAGGAGCAGCAGATCGCGGTTGAGAAGGTCCATGACGAGACGTCCACCCGAGCGCAGCGCCCGTCGGAACCCCGAGAGGATGCTTCGGTCGGTGGCGTCGTCGAAGTAACCGAAGGACGTGAACCAGTTGACGACCGCATCGAAACGGCCATCACCGTCGCGACCGACGTCGTCCCGTCCCAGCCCGGGCAGATCACGCATGTCGCCCTGGAGGAAGTCCACCTCGACGCCACGAGCTGCCGCATCCTGGCGGGCCCGTTCGAGGAAGAGCGGGTTCGAATCGACGCCAACCACCTCGGCACCGCGAACGGCAAGGCGGTTGGCGATCCGACCGTGACCGCACGGCACGTCCAAGACCCGCATACGCGGCTCGAGCCCGAGTAGACCGGCTATGAAGGCGGTGTCCTGTTCACTGTGCTCTTCGTCCAGACGGTCGGCGTAGAAATAGAGATAGTCGTCGTCGAAGACGCCATCGAAGTCGAAGTCTTCTTCCACATTCCACCCGCCCACCCCGCCGGCCCTACGGCCGGCGTCCCGGTTCCCGCGCTCGAACCGTTCAGCTCATACGGTCAACCGCTGAAGTACTCTCGCAGGGACCACCCCAGGCAAGCTACCGGGCCGCGGATCAGATCAGCGTCTGGACCAGGAGGCGTGACATGCCAGCGACCTTGACGCCGCGTACGACCGAAAAGCCGACGGTCGACGAACTTCGGACGCGCTTCCACGAGGCCGGGCTGGACCCTCGGGTGTGGAGCAGCCCTCCGGGCGACCGATTCGACTACCACAGCCATGACCAGCACAAGATCCTGTTCTGCGTGGAGGGTGCCATCACGTTTCATACGCGGGAGGAGGACTTCCTGCTCGAAACCGGGGACCGGATCGACATCGAGCCTGGCACGTCCCACGCAGCTCATGTTCACGAGGAGGGCGTGACCTGTATCGAGGGGTTCGCGTCGGGGCCTGACGCCCTCGAGCCGGGGTATTAGAGCTCGACTCAGCTTGGTGCGTAGGACCAGTCCGGCCGCTTGCGGTGGTAGTCGGGGTCGAAGCGAACCTCGCCTGTGGGGTGGTCGATGTGCTCGATCTTGGGTACGAGCGCCCCGTGGGTGGACGGGCAGGGTGATCCCAGGTGGGCCGAGAACTCGTCGAGAAAGGCGTGCACGGTGCTCCCGATCGTCAGCTGCTCTCCGACCGGGAGGTAGCAGCGGTTCCCGTCGGTGACCGTCGTGCAGCGCTGGAGGATGGCTTCGATGTCGTCTTCCACACCTTCGCCCCGATCGATCTTGTCGAGCAGCTCGGTGATCGCGGTCGTCCCGAGCTTGCACGGCGGGCATTGCCCGCATGACTCGATCATGAGGAAGTGCGACAAGGCGGACAGCAGCCTGACGATGCAGTGGGAGTGGTCGTAGACGATGAACCCACCGCTGCCGAGGCCGATGCTGGCCTGGGCGAACTCATCGAATCCGAGCGGAACGTCGAACAGCGCCGGCGTTATCACCGGATTCGATGTGCCGCTGTAGACCGCCTTGGTGTCGCGCGCCCCGGCGATGTCGACGAGGAGTGTCCTCAGCGGGGTACCCAGTGGAAGCTCGTAGACTCCCGGGCTCTCGACGTCTCCGACCACGGTGAAGAGCATGGTTCCAGGTGAGGTGTCGCTACCCGCCTGTCGAAACCATGCGGGCCCGTGGGCGATGATGCCCGGTACGTTGGCGAGGGTTTCCACGTTGTTCACCACGGTCGGGTTCGGGCTCGCCATGGTGGCGAACAGCCCCTCTTCGTAGGGCGGCATGATGCGAGGCAGGGGCAGTTTGCCCTCGATCACCTCGAGCATCGCCTTCTCCTCGCCGAACAGGTACTCGTCGGGCCCAGGTGCCATCTCGAGGCGGTCGGCGCCGGACCAGCCAGCTTCCCGCACAGCTTCGAGGGCCTCGGTCAGACGACGCTCGGCGCTCTTGGACCGTTCCTTCACACCCACGAATGCGGCCTGGGCCCCGATGGCATGAAGAGCGATCAGTGCGCCTTCGATGACCTGGAAAGGATTGAAGGTCAGAAGCGTGCGGTCCTTGTACGTGCCCGGCTCACCCTCGGCGCCGTTCACGACGAGGTAGACCGGGCTGGCGACCTCCCGGGCGGTGGCGACGACCGAAGCCCACTTGGTCCCCGTCGGAAAGCCCGCGCCGCCCCGGCCGCGCAGGCCCGCCATGCGTACCGCCGCGACGATCTGCTCGGGCGCCAGTCGCATGGTGGTCGCGAGCCCTTCGCCGCCGCCCGAGGCCACGTACGCCTCGAGGTCGGCAACCGGCTCGTCAGGTAGGAGCCTCTTGCTGTCGCTGCCGGAGCCGAAAGGACGGTCGGGCGCCTGCGTCGCCGTCCGGGCTTCCTCCCCACCCTCGCTGGGCACTACAAACCCTGAAACGCGCTGTCGAGGAGGCGCTCCTGCTCCTCGCTGTGCACGCTCGCGCTGCCGGTCGCCGGAGAAGGCGAAGGGTCGCGCGATGCGTGCTTGAGGCGGTACGTGTCTCTGAGGAGCCTGTGCAGGCGGCCGTGCACGAACGGCCAAGCGCCCATGTTCTCCGGCTCCTCCTGCAGCCAGAGCACCTCCTCCGCCTTCGGGTAGCCGCTGATGAGATCGATGATCTGTTCCTCCGGCCACGGGTAGACCTGCTCCACCCGCACGATCGCAGCGGGTGTAGCCTTCTCGTCACGTCGTCTCATCGCCTCGTAGGCGACCTTTCCGGTGCAGAGGACGACGCGACCTACCTCGTCCCGGTCTGCTACCCCGGGGTCGTCGAGCGTTGCATGGAAGTGTCCGCTGGTGAGCTCGTCGAGATCGGAGGTGGCGTTCTTCGAGCGCAACAGCGACTTGGGAGTGAAGACGACGAGGGGGGTTCGGTGCTCCCCCTGGTGGTGCTGACGTCGCAGCAGGTGGAAGTACTGCGACGCCGTCGTTGGGTTTGCGACGACGATGCACTCGCCGGCGGCGAGTTGCAGGAAGCGCTCCATGCGGGCGGAGGAGTGGTCGGGCCCTTGACCTTCGTATCCGTGTGGCAGCAGGAGGACGAGGCCTGACTCCTGACCCCACTTCTCCTCACCGGCCACGATGAACTCGTCGACGATCGCTTGGGCGTTGTTGATGAAGTCCCCGAACTGGGCTTCCCACAGCGTCAGCGCGTCCGGGCTGGCCACCGAATAGCCGTACTCGAATCCCAACGCGGCGTATTCGCTCAGAGGCGAGTCGTACGCGTACCACTCGCCCTGATCCTCGGCCAGGTGCTGGAGTGGCAGGAACTCCTCCCCCGTGTCGTAGTCGACGAGGACTGCGTGCCGTTGCGAGAACGTTCCCCTCCGCGAGTCCTGGCCGACGAGGCGCACGCTGGCGCCTTCGAGCAGCAGCGAGCCGAAGGCGAGTTGCTCCCCGAGGGGCCATTCCACTCGCCCCCTGGAGTAGCGGATGCGGACCTGGTCGAAGATGCGCTTGAGCTTCGGGTGCAGGTTGAACCCCTCGGGTCCGGACAGCACCCGGTCGACGACGCGATCGAGTTTCTCACGGGCTACTCCCGTATCGCTCGCAGCGGCGACGCGCGGCTCCGAGCCGGGTTCGCTCCGGTGCGGCTGGGCCGGCCCCGCCTCCTTGGTCCGCTCGAAGGCCTCGTCGAGACGAGACTGGAAGTCCTCGAGCGCCTCCTCCGCCTCATCGAGCGAGATGTCGCCGCGGGTGACGAGCCGCTCGGTGTAGAGCTTGCGGACCGAACGACGGCGCTCGATCTTGGCGTACATGAGCGGCTGCGTGTAGGAGGGGTCATCGGCCTCGTTGTGTCCGTACTTCCGGTAGCAGACGAGGTCGATGACCACGTCACGGTGGAAGCGCCGGCGATAGGCGAAGGCCAGCCGCGCAACCCGTACCGCCGCCTCCGGATCGTCACCGTTCACGTGGAGGATCGGCGCCTGGATGCCCTTCGCGATGTCGGTCGGATACGGCGATGAACGTCCGGAGCGGGGCTCGCAGGTGTAACCCAGCTGGTTGTTGATGATGACATGGATGGTCCCCCCGGTGTGGTAGCCGGGCAGCTGGGACAGGTTGAGCGTCTCGGCGGCCGGGCCCTGGCCGGCGAACGCCGCGTCGCCGTGGACCAGGATGGGCAGCACAGAGTCAGGGTCGCAGCCGTGCAAGTCCTGTTTCGCTCGAACGATTCCTTCGACCACCCCGTCCACCGCCTCGAGGTGGGAAGGGTTCGAGGGGATGGTGAGACGGACCTCGTCCCCGCTCCGCCCTCGGAAGACCCCCGAGGCGCCGAGGTGGTATTTCACATCCCCCGTGCCCTGCACGCTCTGCGGATCGATGTCCCCCTCGAAACCGTGGAATATCTGCTCATAGGACTTCCCCACGAGGTTGGCGAGGACATTCAGGCGCCCGCGGTGGGCCATGCCCATCACGACCTCGTCCATGTGCGTCTGGCAGGCCTGTTGGAGGATGGCATCGACGAGCGGCAGGAAGCTCTCCGATCCTTCCAGGCTGAAGCGCTTGTGCCCGATGTACTTCGTGTGCAGGAAGCGCTCGAAGGCCTCGGCAGCGTTCAACGACCGCAGGATGTCACGCTTGTCCTCGAGGCTCAGGTCCCACTCGACCCCTTCGACCTGTTGCTGGATCCACCGCTTCTGCTCGGGGTCCGAGATGTGCATGTACTCGACGCCCACGGTGCGGCAATAGGCATCGCGCAGGAGTCCGAGCAGACGACCGAGGGTCATGGTCCCGTCGCCGGCCAAGCCGGTGATGAACTCGCGGTCGAGGTCCCAGATCGACAGCCCATAGCTGGTGGGGTCGAGCTCTGGATGCAGCTGCGGTGGCTCCTGGCCGAGGGGGTCGAGGTCAGCGATGAGATGGCCCCGCACCCGGTACTGGTGTGCCAGAGCGTCGACCTTCGACTGCTTGTCGACCATGACCCACTCGGAATCGAGGGGGCTGTGGTCTTCGCGCCAGCGCGCCGGCTCGTAGGGAATGCCGAGAGAGGCGAAGATCTCGTCGTAGAAGCGGTCCTCGCCGAGCAGCAGCTGATGGATGCTGGCGAGCCAGTCGCCCGATTCGGCGCCCATGATGACGCGGTGATCGTAGGTCGAGGTGAGCGTCGTCCACTTGGACAGTCCGAGCCGGGCCACGGTCTTGCGGTCGGCGGCGGCGAAATCGGCCGAGTAGTCGATGGCGCCGACGCCGAGGATGACGCTCTGACCGGCCATGAGCCGAGGCACCGAGGCGACGGTGCCGATCATCCCCGGGTTCGTGATCGTCATCGTCGTGCCCTGGAAGTCGGCCGGCCGGAGTTGGTTGAGACGGGTCCGACGGACGAGGTCCTCGTAGGCCTGTAGGACCTCGTTGAAGGTGAAGGCGTCGGCCTGCTTGATGTTCGGCACGAGCAACGCACGCTGCCCGTCGCGCTCGACGTCCATGGCAATGCCGAGGTTGACCGTCTCGTGTCGGACCAACGCGGGGGCTCCGTCCACCTCCGTGTAGACGCAACGCATGTTCGGGACGGCGTCGAGCGCCCGGAGGGCCGCATAGGCGATGAGGTGGGTGAACGAGACCTTGGGGCCGCCGTTCGTGCGTTGGAAGTAGTTGTTGATGATGGTGCGGTTGACTTCGAGAAGCTTGGCTGGCACGTCGCGAACGCTCGTGGCCGTGGGGACCTCGCGGGAGGCGCTCATGTTCTCCGCGATCACGGCTGCCACACCACGCAGGCGGGCGGGCTGGGGGGCGCCCTCGTCGGGGCCTTCGGCCGGCGGCGTCCGTGGCTTGGGCCCTTGCTGCACCGCAAGGCCTTCGGTCTCGGGCCGGGCCTCTTCCTGCCTCACCTCCCCGTGCTCGGACCCGACCCCGTCCTCTCCGATGGGCGGACCGGTCCTCTTCACGGGGGCTTCACCAGGGGTCGCAGCCACCGGCCCGCGCAGAGGGGTGTCCGCGGAGCGGTAATCGGCGAAGAAGTCCCTCCAGCACGGACTCAAGGACTCCGGAGCTCGTTGGTACTGCTCGTACAACTCGTCGACGAGCCACGTGTTCACGCCGAAGCCGTCTGCCCCCCTCCCCGGAGTACTTTCGAGCTCGTTGATCGCCATGTCGCTCGCCAGTTGGGGGATTTGGCCATCAAGGTATCGGCTCGGGTGGCATCGGTCCGCGTGACGAAACGATCAGGCGGCCGGTCTGCCGTGTCCCCCGCTACCAGCGTGCGGGGTCGCGTCCGAGCAGCCCGAGGAGCTTCGTCTGGGTATCAGCGTCCTCGGGGACCTCTACCTCCGGGCCGAAGCCCGCGCTCTCGCGCACCTGCTCGCGTTGCGCGGACATCGTCTCGAAGGCGCTCTCTGCAAGCTCAGACGGAATCTCCGGGTCCTGATCGGTCGCGACGGCCAAGTCCCAGCCGTGTACGACGAGGTCCACGTAGCGGTGTTCGAGGAACTCCCGCGCCGGTATCGGTCCGTATGAGACGTCGACGGACGAGTCGAGGTCCTCGAGGGGCGCGACGGCCCGGCGTACCGCCTCGGCAGAAGCTTCGTACGCCTCGCGCGGCTCGTCGCCCAGGAGGTCGCCCTCGAAGCGATCACCGACGTCCTCGATGGACCGGCCGGCCAGGAGCTCGCACGCCCACCAGTTCTCGCTCACGTTGTGGTTGACGAGCGCCCGCACGTTCCAGTCGTCGCAGGGTGTGGGGTTCTTCCACGCATGCTCCGGTACACCGGCGACGAGCTCGCCGAAGAAGTCGAGCGCGCGGTCATGGAGCTCTCGGACGTCCATTGCGCCTCCCGGGCAAGCCGGCCGAAGGCCGGCGGGGCGGGCCGGGTATGTCGAGTCGTAGTGGCCATGACAGCGAGATACCCCTGTCACGTCAACTTCACACTACGCCCGCCCGGTCGCGACACCGAAGCTCACCGCCATGAAGGACGAAACGAGCCACGACCTACGCTGCCTCCTGACCCGGCGTCAGCGCTGCCCAGCAGTCAGGAGGTCCCCGGTGCGTGACGACGTGCTTGCCACCGCCCGGGACCTCCACCGCCTCGGGCTCGTCCACGGCACGGCCGGCAACGTCTCGGCTCGGCTGACCGACGAGACGGTCTGCGTGACCGCGAGCAGCCTGTCCTACGCCGAGATGACCGTCGAAGATCTCGTTGTGGTCGACCTCGCCGGTACGGTCGTCAGCGGCAGGCGTTCGCCGAGCTCGGAGCTCGCACTCCACCTGGCCTGCTACCGAGCATTCCCCGAGGTCGGGGGAGTCGTGCACAGCCACCCCCCGGAGGCTTCGGCCTTCGCGGCCGCGAGACGCCCGATCCCCGTCCCAGTCGACGAATTGGCCCTCTACGTGGGCGGGGAGGTTCCGGTCACCTCGTACGCGCCCAGTGGTTCTCCTGCACTCGGGCAACAGGCCGCGGCCCTGCTCGGCCAGGTGGGGGCGGCGCTGCTGGCGAACCACGGTCTTGTCTCGATCGGCGAGGGGCCCTATGGCGCGCTCGAGGTCACCATGCTCGTCGAGAAGGCGGCTCGGATCGTGCGGGGCGCTCTCGAGCTCGGAGGACTGGCACCGGTGCCAGGTGAGGTGCTGAGCGCGTTCGGCCGCTCATACCGCCAGCGCCGGGCGCAGTGGCGAACGTCCGCTCATGGCTAGAACTGACCGGGCGGCGCCTCCTCGAGCTCGAACGTGACGAGCATGTTGACCTGGTAATTGGCGATGCGGCCGTCCTCCACCTCGACCCGCTGCTCCTTGATCCAGGCGGAGCGTACGTTGCGTAGGGTCTGAGTGGCCCGACCGATCCCAGCATTGATTGCGTCCTCGAAACTCGTCTCGGACTTCGCGCTGATCTCCGTAACCCGCGCAATCGAGGGCATGTTCAGCTCCTTCTCTCCACGCTCCGGTCCGGAGCGGAAGGCCACCCTTGCATACCGTTCGAGTTGGACGCCCTCTCGCAGTACGACCGACGGGACCGCGGCTAGACGACTATGCCGGGCTCGAACGACGGAGTTCGGCATGCAGGTGGTGCGTTTCCGGAGTCTCGGCGTGCGCCATCCACACGTCGTAGCGCAGCATGTCACCGTCGAGTTCGAACGTGCGCCGCAGTGACCGCACCCACTTGGCGGTAGCTGACAGACCGATGGTCGCAGCGCGCAGGTCGAGGACCCGCCCGTCGAAAGGTCCTTCGTAGACTTCGACGATCCCGGTGGGTTGTGCGACGAGGAACTCCGCCCGTCCTGGTCCGCCCGGGCGCAGGAAGCCGCTCTCCGAATGGAGAGGACGGCCGTCGTCAGGCGAACGCGTGCGCTGCCCGTAGGCGAGGAAGGGCTTGCCGACGTGCTCGAACGTCACCCGCTCGAGGTAGTGGAACGCGTTGATGGTCGGGTAGTGCCCTTCGCCATTTCCTTCCCAGACGCCGAGGAGGGCCGCGAGCCCTCCGAGCTCAGGATGAAGCTGCATGTCTGTCCCTCATAGCTGGGGATCGTCATCCAGCCGGCGGTCCCAGGCGTCGATCGCAGCAGCCCAGCCTCCTGTGGGGTCCTCGAACGACAAGCGGAGATTCCAGCCAACCTCGCCCCGACCCCCCTCCAGGAGGTACCAGCGCAAGCGGCTCAGAGCATCACCGAGCCTGTCGGACTCGGCGGGGAAGGGCAGGCCGGTTGACGTGTGGCCCACCCACCAGGCAGCCGAACGTCCCGCCGCCATCCCGGCCCGGCGTGCGAAGGCACCGCCGGACGCGGAGGTCCAAGCCAGACGGGCGAGGGCGTCGGAAAGGGTGACCGGTGCCAGCCGGGCAGCCCCTCCGAGCAGAGTGACGGCAGCTGCCGCGGCGTCCCCCGAGACGATCACCACGCGACAGCCGCCATTCGACTGCTCAGCCCAGCTCGAACCGAGGTCGGAGAGTGCCCGCGATAGCTCAGGCAGCTGAAGCGGGCTTGCAGCCTCGGCATCGGCCTCGTGGAAGGGCCTGTCCACAGGGGGCGGACCGCCCTCGAAGAGGTCGTGGGAGCGGTAGATCGGCAGAGGGTAGGACGGCTCCCACGGCTGGAGGACGAGCGGCAGACCGAACTCGTCGGGGCGGGCCCGGGGGTCGCCCCGCAGGTCCTCACCCCGCAACACCCGTTCCTGGGCGACGGTCGCGGCGATCCAGGGGGCGGCAAGGTGGCCGGCCAGCTCGGCCCAGCGGTGGGTGGATGCCGCGACCTCCGTCAGGGGACCGAGCGCGAAGCGGCCGGCGCCGGCCCGACAGACGGAGGCGGCCCAACGGCCCGGGGCCTCGAGGGCCAGCCGGTACTCGGCGAACTGAGCCACCGGCCACAGCTGCTTGCCATACTCAGTGGCGGCTTCGCACCGGTCCCGCAATGACACGAGCCCCTCCCAGTCGCGGCGCGCGCACAGTCGGTCGACCTCGGCCAGTAGCTCCGCTGGATCGGCGCGAAGAACGAGCTCGTCGAGCCCGCGCTCACCTGCCACGGGTGGCAGTCGGCGCTCGGGCGCGAAATCTCGCGAGAGCTCATAGTCGCTCATTCCCTCCCAGCTTCTCGCCTCCGATCGACCAAGGCTACCGTCGGCTCGGTCAAGCCCCCCGGGTCGCGCCGCCGCTGGTGGATCCCCCACGAGAGGCGACGCAGCGGAGAGCTGTGGAGGCGGGAGGGACGTGAATTGACCGAGCCCGACGGCTACGACTACGGCGAGCTGCTCGTCTTCCAGCATGCGGTCCAGACCGGACCGTCCGCGCTCACCGAGGTGCTCGACGCCCGCGCTGGTCGTCGTCCCTGGCGTCTTGTCGACCTCAGGGGTGGCGCGGTCGTTCCCAGCCTCGACCGTTCACGTGGCATCGTCGTGCTCGGCGGACCGATGGGGGCTCATGACCGTGACGAACACCCGTGGCTGGAGCACGAAGTCGAGATTCTGACCACCGCCAAAGACGCGGGGATCCCTCTGTTCGGCATCTGCCTCGGGGCGCAGCTGCTCGCGGTGGTGTTCGGTGGCGAGGTGGCACCACGGGAGACGCCGGAGATCGCTTTCGTCTCCCTGACTCGTAGCGAGGCGGGCAGGTCGGATCCTGTTTTCGCCGGGTGGCCGGACGGTGCAGCGACTGTGTTCATGCATGACGACGAGATCGTCAGCCTGCCCGCGGGCGCTCGTGAGATGCTGGAGGGCCAGGACGGGGCAGCCGCGTGGCGGGCGCCCGACGGTCACAGCTATGGGGTGCAGTTCCACCCGGAGGTCGAGGCCGCTCAGGTGGCGGCGTGGTCCCAGCGCGGGGACAAGCAGGCGCGTTTCGCTGCGGCCGGGGTCGATCCGGCGGCCTTCGCGACCGAGGCCAGCCGCCGCAGCCCCTTCCTGCGCGCGGTGGGACTCAGCCTCGTCGGACGCTGGGTCGACCTGGTCGTGGGTCGGGACGACCCCGACCCGAAGCGAGGCCGTCGGGCCCGCCAGGCATGATGTCGGCTCGCGACCACGTGGGCGAGGCCCGCGAGACTGACTGAGAAGTCAGGCCAGGATGGGCAAGGCCGTTTCCCCTGCACGGACTCGGTCAGGCAGCAGGTCGTTCATCGAGCCGGAGCGCAGCCCGCGGGCATCAATGGTCACGAAGCGCCAGCCGAGTTCCCGCAGCGCCGCGTCGAGTGCCGCGGCGAAGCTGACCAGAGTCTCCAGCTCCCCTACTGGCACCTCGACCCGCGCGATCTCCCCGTGGTCTCGGACCCGCAGTTCCCGGAAGCCCCGCTGCTGCAGCCAGTATTCGGCCCGGGCGATGCGCTCCAGACGCTCTGTGGTGACAGGCAGTCCGTAGGCGACTCGGGAGGCCAGACAGGCCTGGGCAGGCTTGTCGGCGGTGGGGAGCCCTCGCGCTCGGGAGGCGGTGCGAACGTCCGTCTTCGTCATGCCGGCGTCCGCCAGTGGGGTCAGAACCCCGCGCTCGCGCGCCGCTCGTTGTCCCGGCCGGTGGTCCCCGAGATCGTCTGTGATCGTGCCGACCGCGACGGCACCGTAACGGTCCACGAGCGGGGCGAGCCGCTCGAACAGTTCGGACTTGCAGTGGTAGCAGCGGTCAAGCCCGTTTGCGACGTAGCCCGGCCGCTGTGCTTCCTGAGTCATGACTTCGACATGGCGGGCTCCCAGCCGTCGTGCCAGCGCCTGCGCGGCCTCCCGTTCGGAGGGCGCCAGACTCGGCGAGACCGCGGTGGCGGCGACACACCGCCCGCCCAGCACCTCGAGCCCGACCGCGAGTAGGTAGGTCGAGTCGACTCCGCCGCTGAAGGCGATGATGAGCCCGTCGTGTCGGGCGAGGTCACGGCGGAGGGCTTCCTCCTTCGCCGCGACCTCGAGTGGGAGGGCGTATGGCATCAGGTCCCTCCGGCCACGGCGGGGACGATGGAGACGACCTCGCCCTCACCCACCTTCGTGTCCAGGCCCTGCTGGAAGCGCACGTCCTCGTCGCGGACGAAGACGTTGACAAAGCGGCGCAGGTTGCCCTCCTCGTCGAGCAGGCGCTCGGCGAACCCCGGGTAGGCGGCCTCGAGCCGTTCGATCGCACCGCGCACGTCGGTCGCCTCGACCTCCACCTCGGCGCTACCCGCGGTGAGCTGCCGCAGCGGACTGGGGACTCGAACGATTATGGCCATCACACTGCTCCATGTGAGAGACCAGCGACTTCTCCATCGAACGCTTCGAGGGAGGGCTCGATCGTGAAGGCCGGCCCGAAGCGGCCCGCGAGCGCCTCCACCGTCTTCAAGCCGGTGCCGGTGATGAGCGCGACGACCTGCTCGTCGCGGGTGACCACACCCTGGCGCACCAGCTCGACGAGGGTCGCGATGGTCACGCCTCCTGCAGTCTCGGCGAATATGCCTTCGGTCTCGGCCAGTAGTCGGGTGCCTTCGATCACCTCGCTGTCGCTGACGGCCTCGATCGCCCCGCCGGTCTCGCGCACGGTCTGCAGCGCGTAGTAACCGTCCGCGGGATTGCCGATGGCGAGCGATCGAGCGATCGTGTCCGGCTTCACCGGCCGTACGAAGTCCGCGCCCGCCCTGAAGGCGGCGGCGACGGGTCCGCAGCCGGCGGCCTGGGCACCGGAGATCCGAACCGGGCGGTCAGCGACGAGGCCGTAGCGGACCAGTTCGCGAAACGCCTTGTGCACTTTCGTGAGCTGCGAGCCGGAGGCTATCGGCACGACGACATGGTCGGGCAACCGCCAGCCGAGCTGCTCCGCGACTTCAAATCCGAGCGTCTTCGAGCCCTCGGCGTAATAGGGTCTCAGGTTCACGTTCACGAAGCCCCAGCCACGGGCGTCGGCGACCTCGGCGGCGAGACGGTTCACGTCGTCGTAGGAGCCTTTGATGGCCACGAGACTGGCCCCGTATACGGCCGAGGCGACGATCTTGGCGTGTTCGAGGTCGTGGGGGACGAGGACATAGGCCGGGAGGCCGGCTTTCGCGGCGTGCGCCGCGACGGAGTTGGCGAGGTTGCCGGTCGAAGCGCAGGCAATGGTGTCGAGACCCAGGGCTCGGGCAGCGGCGAGGGCAACGGAGACGACCCGGTCCTTGAACGAACCGGTCGGGTTGCGCGTGTCGTCCTTGAGCCACAGCTCGCGCAGTCCGAGTCGCTCAGCGAGTCGTGGGGCGGCCACGAGCGGTGTGAAACCGGAGCCGAGGTCGGTCGGCAGGGGGCCGCTCTCGATGACTGGTAGCAGGGCCGCGTAGCGCCAGACGCTCGGCGGCCCCGCTTCGACGGTCGCCCGCGAGAAGGTGGCCGCAACCGTCTCGTCGTATACGACCTCCAAGGGGCCGAAGCAGAAACTGCACGCGTGAAGGGGACCGATCTCCGCGACATTGCCGCACTCACGGCAACGAAGCGCGGTGACGTTGGACCTGAGCCTGTCCAGGGCGCGTCCTTCCACTGCGGCGGAGGCGCGGGACCGCTACCAAAACGGACCTCCCACCTGGGGAGGTCCGGGAGGGCACTGCGACGCGCCTGCCCATCGTTCCCCACTTGCGTGCCAGCAGGCACGCCGGTGCAGAGACCGGGTTTGGCACCGTTCCCGCCGCGTCCGCGGGAGGTTGCCGAGGCTTCGTCGGGCCCGAGCCCTCCACCTCTCCGGATGAGCTGCCCCGCTACTCTGCCCCCGCGCCTGTGCCAGCGCAACTCGTCCCTCGGTGACGTGCGGGAGCGGATCAGCTGGGGTCAGGAGCTACCGGGGGGAACGTGCTCGATCTCCCGTGGTTCGGCGACGACGAGCTCGTCACCGTCGCCTGCCTCCGCCTCGCTCTCCTCCGTGCTCGCCTCGCTCTCCTTCGTGCTTTCGTCAACGGCGGGGTCCGAGGCTGGAAGCGCCCACGGCACCGTCTTCGCCATGACGTGGAGTGCGACGACCTTCAGCGCCCCGAGGACCGGGATGATGAACAGGGCCCCGACGAGGCCCCACATGGCTCCTCCAAGGACGAGAGCGAGCACGATCGTGAGAGGGCTGAGGTCGACGGCTCGCCCCTGCACGCTCGGGGTGATGACGTGGTTGTCGACCTGCTGGACGAGCGTCTCGATCACGACGACGAGGACGGCCTGGCCCATGCCATCGCCGAGTGTGAGCGCGATGACCGCACCCACCGCCCCGGCCATGAACGCCCCGACCGCCGGGATGAGGTTGAAGACGCCGGCGATGATGCCGACGAGCCCCCAGAAGGGCAGGCCGATCGCCCACATGCCGGCGGTGGTCGCCAGGCCCACAAAGGCCGCGACGAGCAGCTGGCCGCGGAAATAGCCGCCTACGGCCGCCAAGGCGCCGTGAGCCACTCCGACGACCTCCTCGCGGCGGTCCGGAGGTATGAGCCGCCGCAGCCCCTCGCCGATGTCCGGCAGGTCGTAGAGGAGATAGAAGGCGAGCACCGGCCCGAGGACGATGATCGCGATGACGTGAACTACGCTGACGACGACACCACCGGCGCTCGACAGCATCGCCTGGAGCTGTTCGCCGCCCGCGGCGCCCCCCGAGAAGAAGCGGCGTACCGCGTCCGCCAGGAAGGGTGATTGAGGGTCGAAGCGGGGCAGACGGAAGGTGAGGGTCGTCCGATCAAGCTGCTGGTTGACCCCATCGACGACGTTCGCCACGAGCTGTGGCAGCTGCTCGGCGAAGGAGGAAACCTGTCGGGCGATGATCGGACCGACGAAGAACCCGACGGCGGTGGCGGCGGCGATCAGGACGACGTAGGCGAGGGCGGTGCCGGCGATGCGGGGGACCCGGTAGCGGGCCAGCCAGGTAACCACAGGATTGAGCACGTACACGACCGCGCCGGCGAGCAGCAGCGGCGGGACGATGATCGCAAGCGGCGCTCTCAGGACATGCCACGCGGCGTAGACGATGACCGCCACGCCAATGACCGCCCAGACGCCGAAGAACCAGGTGCGCGCCCGTTGCTCGCGCTCATCGGCCAAAGTTCCGCGCCTGTCTCGCCCGTTGGAGGAAAACCTACCAGCCCTATCAGGACGGAACCGGCGAGGCGGAAGCCGCGACCGCGGCGTTCAGTGACCCGCCCCTGTCCGCTTTGCAACCGTGGCAGCGCAGGCGCCCCTGATGTCGAGGCGGTCACCGCCTCTGATAATCGCGTCCGATCACGAGGTGGACATCGACCGCGTTCGTAAGATTCGACGGCTTGGGACGCACGCTCGAGAATCCGTATGCGAATGCGATCTGGCGCGCCTTCGCCTCGTCCCCGGGGCTGTACATGACTTCGGTGCGCGGGTAGGTGCGTGAAGCCTGGTTGATGGCCACGACGTTGTAACCGTCGGCCCTCAGGCGCGAGGCGGCCATGCGCGCTCGCGTCCCGCCATCGCCGGCGGCATCGAGAATCTGCACGCTGATCCGGGAAGGTGCGACCGTGGCAGTCGGCGACGCGGCCGGCGTCGGTGTAGGGGTCTCACTCGGGTAGAGCGCGGGGTCGGGGGTCGCGGTCAAGTCCGATGGCCAGGCTGGTTCGACATCGGACTCCGACTCTGGCATGGGCGCCATCGCGACCGGGGGTCCCTGCGAGGGCATCTCCCCGTTTCCGGCTACTCCAACCTCTGCCGTCGGCTGCATCATCCCGATACCCCAGAATGCGGTCGCCACCAGGGTCACGAGGGCAACCGCACCCGCGATGTTGCGGAACAGCGAAGCCACGTAGCTACGGTCCCCCGGAATGGTGTGCCTGCCGTTCATCTCGGCTCAGGGGCTCGAGTCGACACCAAGCCGGGACCCGGTGCGGCGACGCTGGCGGGCAGCTCGGAGGCGGCGCAGACGCTTCACGAGCATCGGGTCGTAGTCGAGCGCCTCTTCGTTGTCCATGAGCCGGTTCAGCAGCTGGTAGTAGCGGGCCGGAGAAAGGCCGAAGCGTTCACGCACCGCCTGCTGCTTGGCACCAGGGTGCTTCCACCACTCCCGCTCGAAGTCGAGAATCGAGCGCGAGCGGGCATCGAGCTGACCTGAGCACCCGTCGAAGCGGCGGGCGTCGCGGTCAGAGCCCGGTTTCCTCCGATCCATGCGACGCATCCTCTCCTGTTGGTATTGGCAAGACGGCTGCGGCAAGACGAGCAGCAAAGCATCCCATGCGAATAACATCGGTGCAACTAAGGTCCTCCGGGCACGGCGACGAGCCCTCGCTTCTGCATCGTGTCCGGCCCTCAACCCCACGACCCGCAAGGGACAGTACCCGTGGTAGGCAGGGCTCGCCCCCGACGAGGCCCCCAGGTCGTCAGCCGAAGAGCGGCACGTAGACTCGAGGCGCGCCGAGGTAGCTCAGCCAGGCAGAGCAGCCGCCTTGTAAGCGGCCGGTCAGGGGTTCGAATCCCCTCCTCGGCTCCGAGCCGGTCAACGAGCCCAGTCCCATGGGAACGAGCAACGAGTGAGCGCGTAACATCGGCGACGACGCAGGCCGGGAGGACGCCCACGCTCGAGGCGGAGGCTCGAGAACCCCATCAGCACGAGTTGCTCAGCCTGTCGAAACAGGCCTTGACGTGCGTGATCCTCCCCCCGCGATGTGAAAGAGGAGACGAGACGTCTGCTCGGTAGTCACCGGCTCAACCGGCTCCGCGCCCACTCCTTGTCGTCCTTCAGGGCCTCGATGGTCGCCTCCGGCGCAGTGGGGGGCTCAACCAGGCGCTTGCGGGCGAACAGCGCCGCGCCCGCGGCGGCAGCCCCGAACAGGATCGCCACTATGAGCCGCGCCACCCAGCTCGGCAGGAACACGTCGAGGCCGTAGGCCAGCGCCGAGGCGAGAAACCCGAGCGCGAACAGGCCCATCACGCCGGCGGCGATTCCGGCTGCGGCAGCCTTCAGGCGGGCCTCGAGCGCTTCGAGAAGCTCCTGGCGAGCCAACTCGAGGTGCTTCTTGAACAGCAGTTGGACCTCGTCGAGCAGCTCGCGAATGATGTCGACTGGCTCGCGCTCTCGGATTCTGGCCTCAGGCGCCGGCCCGGCTGGGGGCGGGGGCTGAACCGGGCCGTGCCCAAAGGAGTCGGAACTGCGTCCCAGGGCGTCCGGACCTCCTCTCGAAGCGTCGGGGCTGCGACCCAAGGCGTCGGGGCGGTCCATCGACATTCCTTCCTTGTCCTCGACGCTGCTCCTACCGACTCTACGCGTGGTCTGGGGGACGCAGAAGAACGGACGAACGAGTATCGAGATCAAGCCGGGGGACGGCCGGGATGCGGGGACACGAGCATTACACCCCCGCTGCTGCGGAAGGCGGCGGACGATGCCCTTCGACCGACCCGCCTCGCGCTGAGCTCCGGCGGTCCCCGGTGGGTCGAAGTAGGCGGGCGTCCGCCGCCTCCGCGCTGCACCTCGTGGTCGGCGAGATGCAGCTTGCTTAGGTAAGGGTTCCCTTACTGGCCTCCCTCAAGTTAGAAGGGAGTGCCGGAGTGTGTCAACTGCGACGGTTCCCAGGCGACCGGACGGCGGCATGCCCGACAGAATCGGCCTGCGTACTCCACTGGGCAGCGTCTAGGCGCCAACCGTGAGCTTCGTGTGCATGCCCAGCCGGTAGTGGACGTGCTGCTCCCCTCCGTGGCGGTCCACCACGTTGCAGAACAGCACGTACTCCCCAGGCGACAGCTCGAAGGTCCCCTGGCAGTTCGTCCTCGCCGGGAAGGCCTCGATCTCCCCGATAAGCGCATCTGGCGGCAGCTGCTGCTCGTCGACGGCCCCCTCCTGGTCCACCGGGAGGGCGCCCGGATCGCCGGTGGCACGCACGATGACGAGCTCGTGCGGCTCGGCACCGATGTTCTCGACATTGAAGGTGATGCGGCCAGCGGCAACCTGCGGCTGGGCGGTTCGCACCGACCACTCGTCGAGCGTCACGGCCATTGCAGACGTCGCGGAGGCTGGGTCGCCGACCGGCACGCAGGCTGCCGCCCCTGTCACCGTCCCGCCGTGGGTGGCGGAACCTGTCCTCGCCCCGGTGGCCGTACCACCGTGGGTGGCCGAGCCGGTGGCACCGATGTTCTCGACCGTGGCCTCGTCGCCTCCGCCACAGGCGGCGAGCACGAGGAGGGGGAGCACGACGAGCCTGAGAGACCGCTGACGACGAAGTCCGGACATATCGCTTCCTTTCACCCTTTGCGGGTCCCGTCGGCCCCCACCCGCTTGATAAGGTCAGGCAACCCTAAATTTTGGGGAAGTATCGCACGACGTTCCGAGGCCCACCAGCAAGAGCGGATCACACGGCAACCCGACCACAGAACGCCGATCGGAGGACGCGATGAGGCTCGCTGGGGCGTCGCGCCAGCGCTGTTGTGGCCGCACGAGCGCCTTCGCCTCGCGCTACCACCCCTCGGTCTCGAGCGCTCTGCTCGTTTCGCTGGCGGTCGTGCTGAGCGCCTGTGGCATGGCCGGCGCCGGGGAGAAGGGCAAGCCCACCGTCCGTGTCTACTCCGCCCGTCACTACGACCTGGAGCGGGCCTTCGATGACTTCGCGAAGCAGACCGGGATCTCCGTGCAGTTCCTGTTCGGCTCCGACGCCGAACTGCGGGAGCGCATCAAGGCTGAAGGGGAGCAGACCGAGGCCGACGTGTTCATGGTGGTGGATGCCGGCAACCTCTACCTGGCGGCGAGCGATGGTCTCTTCCGGCCAGTCGACTCCCAAGTCCTGACCGACGCGATACCCGAGAGCCTGCGAGACCCTGAAGGACGCTGGGTGGGGCTGAGCGTCCGGGCGCGCACGCTCGTCTATAACGCCCAGCGCGTCGACACCGCCGAACTGTCGACCTACGAGGCGCTCGCCGACCCCAGGTGGCAAGGGAGGTTGTGCCTGCGTAACTCGACCAACGTCTACACCCAGTCCCTCGTCGCGAGCCTCATCGCGCACCACGGCTACGGCGGCGCCCTCGAGGTCGTCCGGGGCTGGGTCGCCAACCGCCCCCAGTTCATCAACAACGACATCGAGATCCTGCGGACCGTCGGCGCCGGTGGTTGCGACGTGGCGATCACGAACCACTACTACCTGGCGCGTCTCATCGCCGAGGACCCCGACTTTCCTGTGCGGGTGTTCTGGGCCAATCAGGACGGACAAGGCACGCACATCAATATCAGTGGCGCCGGGGTGACCGCCGCCGCGGACGATCCCGAAGAGGCGCTACGGCTGCTCGAGTGGCTCGCCACTCAGGGGCAGAGCGATTTCGTCGACGGCAACTACGAATATCCCGCGAACCCCCGGGTTCAGCCGGAACCCCTACTCGCCGACCGCTTCGGCTCGTTCAGACCCGACCCACTCTCCGCGGCCAGATACGGCTCGCTCAACACCGAGGCGGTCAGGCTCTTGGATGAGGCAGGCTATACGTGACGAAGAACAGCCTCAGCCTCGATGTCGTGCAGACGCGGAGTGCTCCTCCCGTCTCGCCGGCAACTCAAGGCCTTCTCCGGCGACGACTCGTCTCGCGCACCGGACCCGGTTGGGGTTGGGCGCTCGTCGTCCTCATCGTCGCGGGTCTTGTCATCCTGCCGGTGGCCGTGGTGGCGGCATCGCTGCTCGTCCCCACGCCACAGATATGGACCCATCTGTGGGCGACCCGACTGCCCCGTATGTTGACGACGACGCTGGCGCTCATGCTTGCGGTGGCAGTTGGGACCGTCACGCTCGGCGGCTTGCTCGCCTGGCTGGTCACCGCCTACCGCTTCCCTGGCCGCAAGGTGTTCGCCTGGCTGCTCGTGCTCCCCCTTGCGATGCCGGCCTACGTACTCGGCTTCGTGTTCCTGTCACTGCTGTCCTATGCCGGACCAGTGCAGAGTGCGTGGCGAATGGTGTTCGGTTCTGACGCCTGGTTCCCCTCGGTGCGCTCATTGTCGGGCGCGGCGATCGTCCTCTCACTCACCCTCTACCCCTACGTCTATCTGCTGGCGCGCGTGGCGCTGCGCGAGCAGGGAGCGACGACGTACGACGCTGCCCGGACTCTCGGGCTAGGCCGGATCGCGGCTGCCCGCCGGGTGGTCTTGCCCCTGGCCCGCCCGTCCCTGGCCGCCGGGCTGATGCTCGTGATGATGGAGACGCTCACCGACTTTGCGAGCGTGCAGTACTTCAACGTCGAGACCGTGTCGGTGGGGGTCTATCGGGTCTGGAAGGGCATGTTCGATCGTGCCGCCGCAACCGAGCTCGCTGCGCTCGTGCTCCTGTTCGCTCTGGCGGTGATAGTCCTCGAACGCAGGCTGCGAGGACGGGCCCGCTACGTGCAGCAGGAGGCAGGCGGGCGGGGTCTCGAGGTCTCCGCGCTGCGCGGATGGCGGGCGTGGGGCGCGACCACGACCTGCATGCTCGTGGTCGGAGTCGCTTTCCTCGTGCCGCTCGTTCAACTGCTGTTGTGGGTCGAATGGAACGGAGTCCGTGGCCTGGCAGGCTCGTTCGACGGTCGCTACCTGCACTTCCTCGCCGACAGTCTCCGGCTGGCCGCCGCCACCGCCGCGTGCTGCGTGACTCTCGCCGCCCTCGTGACGAACGGGACACGCCTGCAGGGCGGACGCTTCACCCGCTCGGCAGCACATCTCACGACGATCGGCTATGTCGTCCCTGGACCGGTGGTGGCGATCGGGGTTCTCGTCATCATGGCCGCTGCCGACCGGGTCGTAGGCGGCCTCAGCCTCCTCGGTGGGAGCCTGCTCGTGACGGGCTCGCTTCTCGGCCTCGTCTACGCCTATGTGGTGCGATTCATGGCGCTCGCGTATGGAGGGGTGGAGGCGAGCCTGCAGAAGGTCTCACCGAGCGTGACCCTGGCCGCGCGGTCGCTCGGGGCCTCGAGCGCCCGTATCCTGCGCCACGTCCACCTGCCAATGATCCGTTCCGGCGTCGGGGTAGCGTTCGTCCTCGTCCTGCTGGACGCCATGAAAGAGCTGCCCATCGTGCTACTTCTGCGTCCCTTCGGGTTCGAGACCCTGTCGGTTTGGGTGTGGCAGCTCGCTTCCGAGTCCAGGTGGGAGGGTGCCGGTCTGCCAGCCCTGACCATCGTTGCCGCAGCACTCGTACCCGTGGCGATCCTCGTGCGGGCCACCGAGCCCTCCCCTTCCCGCGAAACCAGGGGCACGGTCGCCCTGACGACCGCGCCTCCCGCGCCCCAGCGTCTCGAGGTCGTGCCGTGAGTGAGCGGAGGGACGAGGTGGCGCTCAGCCTCGTCGATGTGCACAAGCACTTCGGGGCGGTGCGGGCCGTCGAGGGGTTCTCACTGGAGGTCCGTGAAGGGGAACTCGTGAGCCTCGTCGGGCCCAGCGGCTGCGGGAAGTCGACCGTGCTGCGACTCGTTGCCGGCCTCCTGCCGATCGATCGTGGCGAGATTCGAGTGGCGGGGCAGCTAGTTGCCGGGCCGCGTACCTGGCGCCCGCCGGAGCAGCGCAGCGTGGGCATCGTTTTCCAGGACTACGCCCTCTTTCCTCACCTGACCGTGAGTCAGAACGTCACGTTCGGTTTGCACCGCCTTCCCCGCTCGCAGCGGGCACTTCGAATGGGTGAAGTCCTTGCGCTGGTCGGCTTGAGCAACCTCGCCTACCGCTACCCGCACGAGCTGTCGGGTGGCGAGCAGCAGCGTGTGGCTCTCGCCCGGGCGCTCGCACCCTCGCCCGCGGCGCTGCTTCTCGACGAACCTTTCTCGAACCTCGATCCCAACCTTCGGGCCCAGGTCCGGGCCGAGACGATTGCTGTCCTGCGGCAGGCCCGGGCGACTGTCGTACTCGTCACCCACGATCAGCAGGAGGCACTTGCCGTCGGTGACCGGGTTGCGGTGATGCGCTCGGGCCGGCTCGAGCAGATTGCTCCACCCGAGACGGTCTTCCACGCACCGGCCAACCGCTTCGTGGCCGCCTTCGCCGGCGAGGCCGATTTTCTGCCTGCCCAGGCTCGAAACGGTCAGCTCGTGACCGAGATAGGGCCGGTCCCGCTACCATCCGGTTCCCTGCCCTCGGGGGAGGTCTCTGTCATGGTCCGCCCCCACGAGCTGGCCCTACGCGTGGAACCTGGCGGCAGTGCCCAGGTCATGCTGGGGGAGTTCCAAGGCGCCTTCGTGCTCTACACCGTGCGGCTGCCGTCTGGCCGCCTCGTTCGTTCGCTCCAGCCGCACACCGTGGAATTGCCTCCCGGTACGAGGGTGGCGGCGGAGCTTGCTCATGGCCACGCACCCGCGGTGCTCGTCAACGGGGCAACAATCGCCGCTGGTGACGCGTTGATGGCACCAACCAGCCTCGGTCGGGTCGAGCAGGTTGCGCGGCGTTAGTCCAGCGAGAGAGCGGCGCCGGCTGGTTCGTGAATTTTTCTGTGCCCGCGCATCCGCTCGAGCGAGCGGGGTACTCTGAAATGGCTGAGGTGGCCGGTTTGGCATCAGGTCGCTTCTCGTCGGTCCGGTGGGATATCCGAGGAAGACGCAGGGGGCCTCAGGTCCCGGTCGAGGCCACGACGCTCAGCGGGGGGAGCATGGGTCGCCTGTCGGGTCTAGCCGGGCGAGGCCTGAGTGCGCTCGCCGAACTCGGTCGGGTTACCGCGCTTGACGAGCGCGGGGACCGCGAGGCCTACGAGTTTCACGCACCGACCTACGATCTCACGAGCGCCATGGGTGCGTTCCTCCGTGCCCGTGCCGTGGAAGCGCTCGCTCCCGGTCGGGACGAGGTCATCTTCGACGTCGGCTGTGGTACCGGGCTGAATTTCGAGGCGATCGAACAGGGCATCGGCCCGCAGGGCAGGCTCATAGGCATCGACAGGTCCCCGGCCATGCTGAGGCGGGCTCAGGAGCGACTCGCCCTCAACGGCTGGCGCAACGGAACGCTGTTGGGGAGTGCCGGCCACGTGGAAGGGCTGGATGTCGAGGCGGATGGCGTCCTGTTCTGTCTAGCGCACGACGTCCTGCGCTCCCCCGCCGACCTCGCCCGCGTCTTCGCGAAGGTTCGTCCGGGGGCACGAGTTGTGGCTGCAGGGCCGAAGTGGGCTCCGTTGTGGGCTATGCCGGTCAACGTCGCGACATGGTTCGTCAACCTCACCTTCATCACGACCTTCGAAGGCTTCGAACAGCCATGGGGCCACCTCGCCCGCTTCGTGCGTGAGCTCCACGTCGAATCTCTGACCGAATACCTCGGTGGCGCCTATATGGCCAGGGGAACGCTGCGTGGCCCCTCGGGCACGACGCCCGTCCTGTAGGCGGTGAGCCCTAGCGAGGCGGAGACGAACGGGACTGGCACTGACGGTCAATCTCTCCCGCCCGCCTCAGCGCGCGAGCCGACCTCACCTCTCACGCTCCTGCAGGTGCTGCTCGAGCTTGCGTTTGACGCGTTGCAGCGCGTTGTCGACCGACTTCACATGCCGTCCGAGGACGTCTGCGATCTCCTGGTAGCTACGCCCCTCGACGAAGAGCTTGACGACATCCCCCTCGAGTCCCGAGAAGAGCTCGTTGAAAATCTTGTTGAGGTGTTCCAGGTCGTCGGATGCCACGAGGAGGTCGAGCGGGTCGCTGTCGGGGCCTGCGACGAAGGTGTCGCCGACGGTTCGTTCGGGATCGTCGTCGCGAGGCCGGTCGAACGAGACGTAGGAGTTGAGCGGGAGGTGCTTCTGTCGCGTGGCGCCCTTGATGGCGGTGAGGATCTGCCTGGTGATGCACAGCTCGGCGAATGACCGGAAGGAGGTTTGGTGGCCGGATGCGTAGTCGCGGATGGCCTTGTCCAGACCGATCATCCCCTCTTGGACGAGGTCCTCGCGGTCGGCGCCGATGAGGAAATACGACCGGGCCTTCGCCCGCACGAAGCGCTTGTAGCGTTCCAGCAACTCGACGAGGGCAGTGTCGTCTCCGCCCCGCACTGCGACGACGAGCTCTTCATCGGTGTTCGACACCCCGGCAGGCTCGCGCGAGCGCCCGAACCTGTCGCGAGCCATGCAGCGCGGCCTCCCGGGAAGCGAGAGCAAGGACCCGAACCTTCATCCGCAGAGCACTTGCCTCCGAGATGAACGGCGTGCCCTGGCACGCAGCCTAGACAGGCGGGGAGTGCAGTGCGTCAACTGACGCCTGCCCACTTCGTCGGTGGGCGGCGCCTGCGTGCATGCGCCGAGGCTTCGCTTGTCCGCCTTCAACGGCCAGTACCATCACTCGCCCGTGTCTGCCCTCAGCTGGGCCTCCGGCGCCGCAAGGCTTCGTGCAGTGCCAGGGCCGCAGCGACCGAGGCGTTCAGCGACCCGACCTGCCCGCGCATCTCGATGGAGGCAAGGGCGTCACATCGCTCAGTCACGAGTCGTGACAGGCCTCTGCCTTCGGCGCCGACCACGATCGCGACCGGCTCACCGAGCAGGTCGCAGTCAAGGACTCCCAGCGCAGCAGTGGCGGCGAGACCCACCGTCCATATGCGGTTGCGGGCAAGGTCACCCAGAGCGCGGGTCAGGTTCGGCACCCGGGCCACAGGCAGATGGCTGAAGGCCCCAGCGGCCGCCTTCTCCGCTGCGGGACCGACGCTGGCCGACCGGCGTGCCGGCAGGATCAAGCCGTGGGCGCCGAGCGCCTCCGCGGTGCGAGCCACGGAACCCAGGTTGTGAGGATCGGTCACGCCATCCAGGGCCACGAACAGAGGCGTCTCCGCGGCCGAAACGGCTTCGAGGAGCTCGTCGAGGCGCAGATAGTGGAACGGCGCAGCAATGGCGACGACCCCTTGGTGGGAGACTTCCGCGAGGACGTCCAGCTGAGATCGTCTGCGCTCGCGCACCGGCACGCCGGCCTCTGCAGCCAGCTCGAGAATCTCGGAGAGGACGGGACTCGTACTGCGATCGCTCGCGAGCCAGAGGGCGCGGGGCGGGGAGATCGGACGGCGGCCGGCGAGGTGAGCGCGCAGCAGCTCCCGCACCGGGTGGAGCCCGGGCACCACCCGGTCATTGTCTGACTGCCCGCCCCGGTCACCCCCGTCAGCGCCCCGCCGCTTCGCGTCCACGTTCAGATGTCAGCCGTGGGCAACCCGCCTGAGCGATCCGCCCTGGGGAAAACCTTTTCCTTCCGGCTGACCGCGCCGCCGTCGGTCCTGGAGTTGGGTTCGAGGTACCAGCGCACACCGCTGGGAAGGTCCTCCACGACGATACCCGCATCGGCGAGAAGATCCCGGATGGCGTCGGCTGTTGCGAAGTCCTTCGCCCCACGGGCGGTGGCTCGCCGTTCGAGCAACTCCTCGACGATGGGGGCGAACCGGTCGGCGAGCTCCAGCGCTGGGCGCAAGGTCTGTTCGATGCCGAGCCCGAGGACGCCGTCACCCAGGTGAACGACGAGTTCTGCTAGGGCAGCGACCGCGCCCCGGGCCTCTTCATCCCCGCGGTCGGCCAGCATCTGGCGCTCATTGCCCTCTGATACCGCCTCGTAGAGGGTGGCGAGCGCTGCCGGCAGGTTGAGGTCGTCGTCGAGTGCAGCCTGGAATGCCTCCTCATAGGGCGCTGCGACAACGGCCGTCGGAGGCGTCGAGCCGGCCGCGGCGCGCGCGTTGCGGACGAACGTCACCACCCGGTCATAGGCGGCTGATGCCTCGTCGAGCAACGCTTCGTCGAAGGTCAGGGGGCTCCGATAGGCCGCGCTCGCGTACCACAGCCGCAGCGGTCCGCGGCCCCAGCGCTCGAGGGCAGCCTCGATGGAGACGACGTTGCCGACACTGCGGGCCATCTTGGCCTCGGCCATCCGAAGCATGCCGTTGTGCATCCAATAGCGGGCGAAAGCTTCACCGTGGGCAGCCTCGTGCTGCGCGATCTCGTTCTCGTGGTGCGGGAAGACGAGGTCCACGCCCCCGCCGTGAAGATCGAAACCGGAACCGAGGTGCTTGGCTGCCATTGCCGAGCACTCGATGTGCCATCCGGGTCGGCCGGGCCCCCACGGCGACGGCCAGGCTGGCTCGCCGGGCTTCGCCGCCTTCCACAAGGCGAAGTCCGCTGGGTCCTCCTTCACACTCGCGTCGACGTCGGCGGGCTGCTGGGCGTCCTCGAGCCGCCGGCCGGAGAGCTTCCCGTACCCAGGAAATGACCGCACCCGGAACAGGACGTTTCCTTGCCGTTCATAGGCCATGCCCTGGTCCAAGAGCTTGCCGATGAGCCCCTGCATCTCGAGGATGTGAGCGGTGGCGGACGGTTGAACATCGGGGGGCAACACTCCGAGCGCATCCATCGCCTGGTTCCACTTACGGGTGTAGCGGTCGGCGATGGCGAAAGCGGAGACCCCTTCCTGGGCGGCGCGCGCGATGATCTTGTCGTCCACGTCCGTAATGTTCGTGACGAACGTGACCTCGAAGTCACGTTCGCGCAGGTAGCGGTTGAGAACGTCGAAGACGACCGCGAAGCGACCGTGTCCCAGGTGCGCTTCGCCGTACACGGTGGGTCCGCAGACGTAGAGCGTCGCTCTGCCTGCTTCTCGCGTCTCGAACGGCACCTTCTCGCGGCGAAGGGTGTCGTAGATGGCAAGCGTCATCGGCGCTCCGCTGTGGTCACAGGTTGCCTGCGGAGGCAGAGTAGTAGCGGTCTTGGGCAATAGGCCGTCACGGTCTTGGGCTGGTAAAAGGAGCGGCTGGAAACAGCTCGTGCTACCGGAGGTCAACCACCCGGAAGGGCTCCCTGGAGCTTTCCTCTGGCTAGGTCTCGACGATGAGACAGGTTGCCCAGCAAGCTATCCCCTCCCCCCGTCCCACGGCGCCGATCCCATCGCTGCTCGTTATCTTCAGCGACACGGAAGCCACCGGCAGATCCAAGACGGACGCCAGGCGCTCTCGTATAGCCTGACGATGGGCGGCCAGACGAGGCCGTGTGGCGACGACCGTGCAATCGATGTTCCTCGCCCGCCATCCGGCGAGCCTGACCTCGGCGACGACGCGCCCCAGCAGGGTGAGCGATTCGGCTCCGGCCAGCGCGGGATCGTCGACGCCGAACACGGAACCCAGGTCACCCAGGGCCGCCGCCCCGAGCAGAGCATCCGCGAGCGCGTGAGCGACGACGTCGGCGTCGGAGTGCCCGGCAAGCCCCGGTGATCCCGGGACTACCACCCCGCCGAGCACGAGCGGCCGTTGCGGGTCGCTGCTGAAGGCGTGCACGTCCAGCCCGCTGCCGACTCTCACCTCGTGGTCCCGAAGGCCGTAGGACGCGATCCCCGCACGATCGTCGCCACCAGGGCGAGGTCCTCGGGGAAAGTGATCTTCAGGTCGCGGGGATCGCCACGGACCAGCACGATCCGGCCGAGCACGGCTCCCGCGGCCCGTGCTTCCTCCACGAGGGCAAGGTCGTCCGTTGTATCGCGCCCGTCGGCCCACTCGAGCGTCGCTTCGAGTACGTCACGGCGGACGACCTGCGGGGTGTGCACGGCCCACAGGCCACCCCGGCCGACAGTGCCCAGCACGTCTCCGTCCGGCCTGACGCGCTTGAGCGTGTCGGCCACGGGAAGCCCAGGGGCCGCCGCTATGACCTTCCCGGCGAGGGCGTCGATCACGCGAGCCATCACGACGGGAGGGACGAGGGGACGCGCGGCGTCATGGATGGCCACCGCCTCGGCGGAGGATCCAACCGCCCCCACCCCGGCTCGCACGCTGGCCGCCCGGGTGGGACCGCCGCGCACGAGCCTGACCTGATCGCCTACGACCTCCCGGAACGAATCCTCTCTCCCAGGCGGGTGGACGACCACGAACTCGGTGACGGCATGCACGGCTCGCATGGTTGTGAGAGCGAGCTCCAGAAGAGTGCGTCCGTCGACCTCGAGGAGTGCCTTCGGACGGAGTGCCCCGACCTCGCCGAGCCGGCTCCCGTGCCCGGCTGCGACGATGACGGCGGCGACGGTCACGCTTGCTCCTCCTCACGGAGGCTGCGAAGACCGCGGAGAGCGTTTACGCCTGCGACTCAGCCAGGGTGCGGTTGACGAGCTCTTCGGCCTTCTCCTCGTCCTTCTTGATGGCGACCGCGAGTTCGGAGAGCAGGATCTGCTTCGCCTTCGAGAGCATGCGTTTCTCACCCGCCGACAGGCCCTTCTCCTTGTCGCGGGTGGCCAGGTTCCGCACGACCTCCGCAACCTGGTAGATGTCACCGGAGCGGAGCTTTTCGTAGTTGGCCTTGAATCGGCGCGACCAGTTACCGGCCTGCTTGCCCTCTGGTTGCCGGAGGATGTCGAGAACCTTCTCGACCTCCTTCTTCGACACGACGTTGCGGATCCCGCACTCCTCGATTGAGTCGGAGGGAACCATGACGGTCAGATCGCCGTAGGTGAGGCGGAGCACGAAGTAGTTCCGCACCTCGCCTTTGAGCTGTCTTGTCTCGACCTTCTCGATCACTGCGGCGCCGTGGTGGGGATAGATGACGGTGTCGCCGATGCTGAAGGTCATAACAGGGCGCTCCTTCTGCTGCGTGCGAGCGGAGTCGTGCGTGCCGAGGATGGAATCCTGGATGCGGGGCGGAGACGGAGCCCGTACGATTTTTGGTCACCCTCCGTAACTTACACCGCCGCGCGCCTTGCCAGCACCGAGAGCGTGTGGGCTGACGTAGACGTCAGGGTACCACGTGTCGAGGTTCCCGCTCAACCGTGAAACCCCTGGTCAGGGACCCACAGCAGCCTGTCAGCGCGGGCGTCTTGTCCAAGCGACCCATCGCGTCCTGACAGGGAGCCAAGGGCACGCAACTCGGAGCGTAGTGCTGGCTGAGCGAGGGGCTACCATAACGTAGGGCCCGGGCTTTTCATACGTAACGCTCGAGTAAGGACGATTCTGCCAGACGGGCGAACCCTTCCTTGATGGCCCGCGCGCGTGTTTCGCCCACACCTTCCACCTGATCGAGGTCTTCGAGACTTGCGCCCATCACGCCTTGGAGATTCTCGAAGCGCTTGATGAGCTTCGTGATGATCACATCGGGCAGTCGGGGGATCCTGCTCAAGAGCCGGTAGCCGCGGGGCGCGACCTGGCGGTCGAGTTCGTCCGGCTCGTAGCCGAGTATCTTCGCCAGACGGTCGAGGTCGAGCAGTTCCTCCGTCGACAGCTCATTCAGCTCCTGCAGCACGTCCTCGAGCCGGCGGGGGCGGTCGGCGAGGTAGTCCTGAACGACGAGGGCACGCTCGCCTTCCACCTGCGTCATGAGCTCATCCAGTTGAAGCTGGATGAGGCGCCCCTCGGTCCCGAGCTCGATGACGTAGTCCTCGATCTCTTCAGCGATTCGTACCACCATCTCGGCACGCTGCAGCACCTGGACGACATCGCGTACGGTGACGTTGTCCTCGATTTCCAGCGCCGAGAGGGAGGCTGATCCTTCGTCGAGACGCGCTCGGTAGCGCTCGAGCGTGGCCAGCGCCTGGTTGGCGCGAAACAGCAGCGACGAGACCTCTTCGAGCACGTGCTTACCGTGATCGAGGTACAGGGTGACGATCCGCATGGAGGCCGAAACCGAGATCACCGGTTGCTTCGTCTGCTTCGCGACCCGCTCCGCAGAGCGGTGACGCGTGCCGGTCTCGTCGGTTGGGATCCCAGGGTTGGGCACGAGGTGCACGTTCGCCCGCAGGATCTTATCCGCGTTCTCGGACAGGATGATGGCGCCGTCCATCTTCGCGAGCTCCGACAGGCGCTGGGCGGTGCAATTGATGCGCACGTCGAAGCCACCGGAGGCCACCGCCTCCACAGCTGGTGTCATGCCGATGACGATGAGGGCACCGCGGGAGCTACGGATGATGCGCTGAAGCCCCTCCCGGAGCACCGTGCCGGGCGCGAGCCGGGCGTGCACGGCGCGGAACGCAGCATCGCGCGGCCGCTGCTCTTGCACCCCGACCTCCGGCAGTGTCCGTGTCCGTATCGGTAGGAGCGTATCGACCCAAGGGACGGTCAGCGACCGATACAGGGACTAAGGGGCGACAGGCCCCTCATGTCGCCCTGTTCTCCTGTGTCCCCGGATGCGCCGCCGCGACCGTGACGGAAGGCGCTACTGCCGGTGAGTAACGCTCCCATGGCATCCTGGACGTTCCGCACCCGGTGCAGTCTCAAGGCGTTGGCCTCCCCGTCATGGCTCGCGGGTACGAGCGCGGCCGAGAAGCCGAGCCGGGCCGCCTCCGCCAGGCGTCGGGTGAGGTGCGGGACGGCACGTACCTCACCGGCCAGGCCGACCTCCCCGATGGCTACGAGGCTGGGCGGTAGCCGGCGATCGAGGCGGGAGGACGCGATGGCGAGACAAAGGGCGAGGTCCGCGGCGGGTTCGCGCAACCGGACCCCGCCCACCGCGGCCGCGAACAGGTCATGCTGTCCGAGCTTGACCCCGCAGCGCCGCTCGAGCACCGCCACGAGCAAGGCGAGGCGTGATTGGTCCAATCCGCTGGCCTGTCGTCGCGGCATGGCCAGACGCGTCCGAGCGACAAGCGCCTGCACCTCGAGGGTCAGAGGACGGGGGCCCTCCATGGCAACGGTAACTGCCACGCCGCTCGACTCGGTTGGGTGACCGGCTAGAAACAACCGCGAGGGGTCCCCCACCTCCCGAAGGCCCTCGTCTGCCATCTCCAGGCAGCCCACCTCTCCCGTGGCTCCGAACCGGTTCTTCACGGCGCGGAGCAGCCTGAGAGCATGATGACGATCACCCTCGAAGGCGAGTACGACGTCCACCATGTGCTCGAGCACTCGAGGGCCGGCGATGACGCCCTCCTTGGTGACGTGTCCAACGAGGAGCATCCCGGTCGAGGTCTGCTTCGCGACTCGCACGAGTGCCGCGGCGCACGCACGTACCTGTGCGACCGAACCAGCAGCCGCTGCGACGCCGCCGTCGCTGATGGCCTGGATGGAGTCGAGTAGAAGGATGGAGGGACGGTGGGTTTCGAGCAGGTCGAGCACTGCTTGCAACGACGTCTCCGAGGCGACGAGCAGCTGCTGCCCCATCGCTCCGAGTCGCTCCGCACGCAGGCGCATCTGCCTGGTGGACTCCTCACCCGAGACGTAGAGCACGTCACGGCCGGTCGCGGCAATCTCGTAGGCGATCTGGAGCAGGAGCGTGGACTTTCCGATCCCCGGCTCACCGCCGATGAGTGCGACGACGCCTGGCACGAGTCCTCCTCCGAGGACACGGTCCACCTCCCCGATCCCGGTGGGAATGCGGTCAAAGCCGTACAGGGGAACGTGGGTGATGGGATCCGCCGGAGCCGCCTTGGGTTCGGAAGTGGGCGCGGATCTCGTGGCAGTCTCCTGCTCCATCGCGCCCCAAGCCTCACAAGCCGGGCAGCGTCCGGTCCAGCGGGGCTGGGTGTGGCCGCACTCGGCACAGCGAAAAGCGGTGCGGGGTTTTGCCATGATCCTCTCCCTGCTCGGTCCTCGGCCCCACTTGCGCGTCTTGGGCGATCTTGTCACGGTCGTGCCACGCTCCGGCAGGGAGCGTGCTCGGGTCTCCGGTCCAGAGACCTTCCGACGGTACGGCGGGGGGGTGACATGGGGTTCGACCGCGTCAGCAGTGCTGGCGCCGACACATGCGCCACCCGGAAGGCCAGCTGAGCGGGGGAGTTAGGAGAGTTCCTCCCTCGCGGCGAGCTCGACCGCCTCGGCCACCGCAGGTGCGACCTTCCGGTTGAATGGGCTGGGGATGATGTAGGTGGCTCCCAACTCGTCGTCGCTGACGATGCCGGCAATCGCCTGGGCCGCAGCCACCAGCATGCGCTGAGTGAAAGCGCGGGCGTCGGCGTCGAGCGCGCCTCTGAAGACGCCCGGGAACGCGAGCACGTTGTTGACCTGGTTCGGATAGTCCGAGCGACCGGTGGCAACCACCGCTGCTTTCTCACGTGCCGCGGCCGGGTCGACTTCCGGATCAGGGTTTGCGAGCGCGAACACGATGGGGTCGTCGGCCATCCGCTCGAGGTCGTCGGGGTCGAGCAGGTTTGGTGCGCTCACTCCGACGAGCACGTCGGCACCGTCGAGCGCGTCGAGCAGCTCTCCCTGCCGACCGTCGTGGTTCGTGTGCTCCGCGAGCCAGCGCTTCTTGTCCTGCAGGTCACTGCGACCACGGTGAATGATGCCTCGGGTGTCGACCACGACGAGGTCACCGACCCCCTGGGCGAGGAGCAGCTCGGCGCTCGCAGTCCCCCCGGCACCTGCCCCGACGATGGCTACCCGCACCTCACTGAGCTTCTTGCCGACGAGCCTCAGCGCGTTCTCCAGCGCCGCCAACACGACAATCGCCGTGCCGTCCTGGTCGTCGTGGAACACAGGTATGTCGAGGGACTCGACCAGCCGCTCTTCGACCTCGAAGCAGCGCGGTGCGGCGACGTCCTCGAGGTTGATGCCGCCGTACACCGGCGCGAGCAGTTCCACCGTGCGGACGATTTCGTCGTTCTCCTGCGTATCCAGGCACACCGGCCAGGCATCGACGTCAGCGAACTCCTTGAACAGGATGGCCTTGCCCTCCATGACCGGAAGAGCAGCGATCGGACCGATGTTGCCGAGCCCGAGGACGGCCGAACCGTCGCTCACGATCGCCACGGTGCGCCCCTTGATGGTGAAGCTGCGGGCGTCCTCCGGCTTGCCGACGAGAGCTTGGCTCACCCGAGCCACACCGGGCGTGTAGGCCAAGGAGAGGTCGTCGCGGGTCTGGATGGAGATCCTCGCGCGGACCTCGAGCTTGCCACCTTTGTGGACTTGGAAGGTCCTGTCGCTGACGTCGTGGACCTCCACGCCCTCCGTCCCCGCGACAGCGGCCGAGATGCGCTCGGCGTGCTCGTCGTCCCAGGCCTTGGCTGTGACGTCGACAACGATCCGCTCGTTGCTCGACTGGACGACGTCGACCGCCGTGACCCCCCCACCCTCCTCTCCCACGGCGGTCGTGACCCGTCCGATGGCGCCGGGGTCGTCAGGGTGAAGATGCAGTCGCATCGTTATCGAGTACGAGACCCTTCCGATGGGCATCCCACGCCACCCCCTACAGGCCCAAGACCGCTACTCCGACGTCCCGGGAAACCAAGAGCGCTCCTCCGTCTCCCTCCCAGGGTCTCAGAGCATTGGTGCGGTCGGAAGGACGAGGAACCCGTCGACGAGTTCAGCGAGACCCTCGTCGATGAGCGCTTCGACGACCTGTTGTGCTCGCTGCCGGTCCTCCGGCCAGCCACTGGCTTCAGGCGCCCGGGCGAGCGGGAGGGGACCGGCACGCAAGACCCGTACGAGCCGCCCCCTCCCCTGCCGATCGGAGCCGGCGAAGCGCGCCTGCCGCGAGGAACTGCCGGCTGTCCCTTCAGCGGGATCCGGCCGCTGCCAACCGGTCGCCGCCCATGAACACTGGGAGAGGACGGGACAGTCGTCACAGCGGGGTACCCGTCGCACACAGACGCCTGCCCCCAGGTCCATCATCGCCTGGTTCCAGTCGCGGCTGCGCCGGACTGGCACCATGGAGTCCGCCAGACGTTGGGCCTCAGGCCGGTCCAAGCGTCGCCCCGCCACGGCCCGGGCGAGCACCCGGGCGGCGTTCGTGTCGAGCACGCCCCAGTCCTGACCGAAGGCGAGCGAGAGGACCGCCCGTGCCGTGTACGGCCCCACACCGGGCAGAGAAAGCAGCGCGTCGAGGTCGTCTGGTATGTGGCCGCCGTAATGGTGGACGATGATGTGAGCCGCGCGGTGCAGGCTGACCGCCCGTCGGTTGTAACCCAGGCCGTCCCAGTGACGCAGTACCTCCGCAGGGGACGCGGCGGCGCAGGCGAGCGGAGTCGGGAAGGTGGCGAGGAAGTCGCGGTAGCGGGGGACCACCCGCGCTGTCTGCGTCTGCTGGAGCATGGTCTCCGCGACGAGAACCGGCCATGGCTCCCGGGTCCACCGCCACGGCAGATCCGCCCGCCGTCCTGAGCCCCACTCGAGCACGGCCCTCCTGAACGCGGAACGAGGGCGTGCCACGGGCTCCGGGGTCGGGAATGGCGAGGCTATCCCCCCTTCCGCAGACCGCGGGTCTGCCCGTCGAAGGTCGTGACCCCCACCTCGTCGAGGTGCTCGAGCAGCGGCACGACGAACTTCCGGCTCGTGCCGAGCGCCTCTCGCGCCTGGGCCGTCGTGAACCGCCCTACCCGTCCCTCGAGGTCGGAGAGTCGGGCCACGGCGCCTTCGACGCTGGAGCGGGCGAACGCAACCGGTCCGCAGACCACCACCTCGCCACTCTGCACGAGAGCGTTCAACTCCTCATGCCCGACTGAGGTTTGTCGAGCGACCTCATCGAGTGGCGGGGGGGCGAAGGGTTCGGCTGTCAGCAGGCTGAGCAGCGCCTCACGACGACGGCGCTTCGCCTCGTCGCGGGCTGGCACGTGCTCGGGCAGCGCGTATGCCGAGCCGCTGCGGAGCAGCCGTCCCTTCTCGGCCATGGCATCGACGAGGCCCGGCGCTAGCGACTCCGGGCATCCCCTCCTCCGAGCGGCCGCGGAGAGAACGTCGCGCGAAGAGCCCGGGCTCTGCGGTGTGCGCGCATGATGGTCACGGGCGGCCGCTTCGATGGCGGCGGTCCAGCGCTCGATCGCGTCGGGAGTAACAAGATGACCGGCGATCTCTACGAGGCCGTCTACCGCGGCTTTCGGGTGCAGGCCCGCCGCAGCTCGGGCCCGGCCGGCGGAACGTGCCCCATCCGAGGAGGCGACGAGTCCTGCGAGACGAGCGGCCGGGCTCGTGGCGTCGCGGACCCGGTCGAGGGCGTCGCTACGAAGCAGTCGGGCGTCTGGCCCTCGCACCCGGCCCGGCGGATCGGGATCGAGCACCTGACCGCCGCCGAGCGTGGCCTGGCGACCGGCTTCGCGTAGTACGAAGCGGTCGGCGGAGACGAGCGGCAGTCGACGCTCGAGCAGGATGCGTACGTAAGCGGGCTCCTGCGGGCGCACGGGCTCACCAAGCAGAGGGTGAATGGTGGAGAGCGTCTCGGCGCTGCCGACATGCAGGTGCCAGGCGCCGCTTGAGCCCACTTCGTGGCCGGGCAGGGCACGCACCCAGGCATCGAGGACATCAGTGGCCCACCAGGCTTCGAGAGCCGCCCGGGCTCCGGCTCCACTCAACCCTACGACCGCGTCTCCCCGGCGTACCTCCTCGAGGTCGACACCGGCGAGGTTGACCGCGACCCTCGAACCCGGCTCGACTGCGGACACCGTTCTGCCGAGGGCCTGTAGGGCACGGATCCGGCTGGCCTTTCCCGACGGCAGCAACGCGACCTCGTCCCCGACCCTCAGCGCTCCTCCGGAGAGGGTGCCGGTCACGACGGTGCCGGCCCCAGCGATCGTGAAGGCCCGGTCCACCCACAGCCGCGGCCTTCCCGTGTCAACTGGTGGCGGCATGGCATCGAGCCGGGCGGCAAGAGCCTTAGTGAGGGAGTCGAGGCCACGTCGTGAGACCGCGTCGACGGTGAGCACCGGTGCTCCGGCGAGAGATGTCCCGGCCAACCGCCGGGCGACGTCCGCCGCCACCTCCTCAGCACGCTCGTCGCCAGCGAGGTCGGACTTCGTCACGGCGACAACTGCCGCCGAGATGCCGAGCAGATCCAAGATGTCGAGGTGCTCCTGCGACTGCGCAGACCAGCCGTCGTCCGCAGCCACGACGAACAGCGCCAGCCGGACCGAGCCGGCACCTGCGAGCATGTTTCCCACGAAGCGCTCGTGACCCGGCACATCGACGAACGCGACCGTCAGGGAGCTGTCAGCGGAAGAGCCTCCAGCAGGGGATGCGACAGCGGGCGCGGTGGCCGGCAAGGTGGCCCAGACGAAGCCGAGGTCGATCGTCAGCCCGCGGCGGCGTTCCTCCTCCCAACGGTCCGGCTCCATCCCCGTGAGCGCCCGCAGGAGCGTCGACTTGCCGTGATCAACGTGACCGGCGGTGGCCACCACGTGCACGTCTCAGTCCCCTCCCGCCTCCCACCCGTCAGGTCCCTCCTGCCCTCCCACGCTAGCTTCTCCCTCCACTCCTGTGATCACCCCCCGGCCCGCTGCGACTCTGGTCAGATCGGGCGACTGGTGCTTGCTGCTCGAGAGCGGCCCTGACCGCGTCTCCGACCACCTCATCCTGAGAAGGGGGAACGGTGCGCAGATCGAGCACCACCTCACCGCCCTCCACGCGCCCCACGATCGGTGGTTCGCCGAGCCGAAGCGTGCGCGCGAAGTTGTCGGGACGGGTTGCGTTGACGATCACTCCCGCGGAGGGCAGTTCCGCTCCAGGCAATGACCCACCGCCGGTGAGTGACACGACCTCGACCGGGCGGGCCTGGGCCCCTATGTGTTCTGCCAGGCGCCGGGCCCGTTCGCCCAGCTGCTCGGGCTGCGCGGTGAGCATGGCCCACACGGGCAGGTCGAGGGGGACGTCCGCACGGAGGTGGGATTCGAGCGTCGCTTCCAGGGCGGCGCGCCGGAACTTGTCGACTCGCAGCGCCCGCGCGAGAGGGTGACGGTCACAGTTCATGACCAGGGCCGCATCCCCGACGATGAACCCTGCCTGAGGACCACCGAGCAGTTTGTCCCCGCTGAAGAGAACGAGGTCGGCCCCGGCCGCGAGCGCGCGCTCGACCGACGGCTCTTCGGCAAGGGCTGATCCTTCGAGTGCGATGCCGGGCGGGAGGTCTCGGAGGAGACCAGATCCCAGGTCGTAAACGAAGGGGATGCCGTTGTCACGGGCGACCGCTGCGATCTCCTCGATCTTCGGTTCGGCTGCGAAACCAATGACCTGGTAGTTGGAGCGGTGGACCTTCATGATGACGCCGGTGTAATCGCCTATGGCAGCGCGATAGTCCTCGATACGGGTCCGGTTCGTCGTGCCCACTTCACGCAGGATCGCGTTCGAGGCGGACATGACGTCGGGGAGGCGAAAGGAGCCTCCGATTTCGACCAGCTCCCCGCGGCTCACGATCGCTTCCTTGCCTGCCGCGAGCACAGCGAGAACGAGCACGACGGCGGCGGCGCAACTGTTCACCACGGTTGCCGCCTCAGCACCGCAAGCCTCCGCGGCGAGGTGGCCAAGGTGTGCGGTGCGCGAGCCGCGACGCCCTTCGGGGAGCTCGTATTCGAGGCTGCAGTATCCGGCCGCCTCAGCCATGGCCGCCCGGGCTTCGCTGGACAGGGGAGCGCGTCCGAGGTTCGTGTGTAATACGACTCCCGTTGCGTTTATCACGCGGGTGACGCGACCAGCCCGACGCGTGGCCAGGTCACTGGCGGCGGCGCTGACTATCTCGTCGGTGCGGGGGACAGGGGCCCCTCTGTGTGCACGCTCGCGGGCCTCGTCGATTACCCGCCGGACAGCGTCGGTGAAAGGACGCCGACCATAGGTCTCGACAACCACTTGGGCGTCAGGGTCACGCACGACCGCGTCGACCTGGGGCAGACGAGACAGGTCCGTCATCGCTCGTCCTGCGGCTGGGAGTAACACGAGGACGGTCGGGTGAGCTCGCGAGCAGGGCTTCTCGCAAGCGCGTCACGCCACTGCGCGTCCACGCTGCCTCCCCTGTCTGGCGGCCGATAGATCGCCCGCCCGCCGGCATCCCAGCGCCGGCGGCCTGGGCGCAAAAGGGATTCTAGGGGTGAGAGCGAGGCTGATCGCCTCCCCCCCGAACCCTCATATCCCATCGGCCTTATATTCAACTTGCGCGACATGTCCTAACCCGGCCGAGAAGCCGAAGCGGAGGCGCCTAGAGACACGGCCAGCTGCGAGGCGACGGCTGCCGGGTCGTGAGCCTCGATGAGGGCCCGGACCACCACGATACGGCCCCCGCCAGCCGCGAGGACCGTCTGGACGGTGGCTGGCCCCATGCCGCCCGTGACGAACCATGGCCGGTCCCCCGCAACACTCGCCGCGTAGCGGACCGGCTCCAGCCCGATAGGGGGGCGGCCCGCCTTCGTCGGTGTCGCGTGCACGGGCCCGACCGCGAAATAGTCACAATCCTCTGCGAGGGCACGATCGATCTCCGCAACCGAGTGGGTCGAGCGGCCCACCAGCCGGCCGGGGCCGACGACCGTGCGGGCCTGGTCAGGTGGGGCATCCTCCTGTCCGACGTGAACCCCGTCCGCATCGACATCCGCAGCCAGCACCGGATCGTCGTTGACGATGAACAGCGCGCCATGCCGCTGGGCCGCGTCCCGAAAGGTGACCGCCGCCGCTCGCAGTTGGTCGCGGCCCGCTTCCTTCTCACGCAGCTGAACAATGTCCACCCCCGCCGCGAGAACGGCCTCGAGGAACTGCGCGAGATCGCCGCGGTCCCGCCGGAGCCCTGAACACAGGTAGAGCCGGGCCGCCTCGAGGCGCGACAGCCGCCAGTGCACGTCCCGTCTCGTCACCATGTCATTCCGCTTCGTTCGCGGCACTCGCACCTCCCACCGCATCCCAGTCGGGCATGCCGACAGGTGCCGTCGATGCGTCTGCGTACAGGCGCCTCGGGATTCGCCCCGCTCGGTAGGCCAGCCGCCCAGCCGCAATCGCCTTCCGCATGGCCGCCGCCATGAGCGCGGGGTCCTGCGCCCGAGTCACCGCACTGGCGAGCAGGACCGCGTCGCAACCGAGCTCCATGGCGATGGTCGCATCACTGGCGGTGCCGACCCCAGCGTCGAGGATGACCGGCACGGACACGCTCTCCCGGATGATGCGCAGGTTGTAGGGGTTGCGCAGGCCCGATCCGCTTCCGATCGGCGAGCCGAGCGGCATGACCGCTGCGCAGCCGAGCCGCTCGAGCCGCCGGGCCAGGATGGGGTCGTCGTTCGTGTAAGGCAGAACCGTGAAGCCATCGTCGACGAGCTGCTCTGCGGCGTCCAGGAGCTCTACGGCATCGGGAAACAGAGTGCGCTCATCGCCGATCACCTCGAGCTTGATCCAGCTCGTCCCGAACGCTTCCCGGGCCATGTGCGCGGTCACGACCGCATCGCGGGCCGTGTAACAACCCGCGGTGTTCGGCAACAGTTCACAACCGCAGCGTTCGACCACCTCCAGCACTGAGCCTTGTGCGCGGGGATCGACCCGCCTCAGTGCAATGGTCACAAGCTCCGCTCGCGACGCTCGCAGCGCTCGCTCGAGAGCGTCGACACTCGCTGCGCCACCGGTGCCCAGGATCAGCCGGGTCCCGAAGGTCCGACCGGCAATGGTGAGTGGGTCGGGATAGGGGTCGAAGCCCGCTTCGGTGCGCTCGGTCCCGATGAGGGGCGCAGGCCTCACGTCCAAGTCCGCGTCTCTCATCTCATCCTCCCTGCACTGCGCCCAGCACTTCTACACGGTCATTCCTGGCCAAGCGACGCTCTGACCAGGTGGCACGGGGTACGACGGTACCGTTGACGGCAACCGCCACCCCTGACCGCGTCGGGTCGCGTCCGAGCCGACGAACGAGGTCGGCGATGGTGTCTTCGTGGCTGATCTCCTGCACCTGGCCGTTGATGGTCACGAGCAAGCTCATCACGCACCCAGCCCTCCCGCCGCCTTCGGCGGTAGCCCGGGCGTCAACCCCGTCGCGTGCTGGAACCGGCGTGGAGAGAAAGGTTGCACGTGTTCTGGCAGTCGACCGCTGCTTAGGTAGTCACTCACCGCGTCAGCAGTGACGGGAGTCAGCAGGATGCCGTTGCGGTAGTGGCCGGTGGCGAGGACAAGGCCCTCCAGCGGGCCTGGCCCGATGAGCGGTGCATTGTCGGGGGTGCCAGGGCGCAGACCCGCCACCGTCTCGATGAGGGCGAGCTCTGTGATGCCTGGGAGCAATTCGAAGGCGCCACGCAAGAGTTCGAGCACGCCGCCGGCGGTGACGGTTGTGTCGAATCCGCGCTCCTCGACGGTCGCTCCGACCACCACCCGGCCGTCCCCGCGGGGCGCGATGTAGACGTCGAGTCCCCTGATGTTGCCGTTGGCGAGGGGGTAGGTGGACGGCCCTCGCAGGTGCAGGAGCTGACCCTTGACCGGGCGGACCGGGATGCTGCCGGGAGGTAACCCCTCGATGCGCCCCGACCAGGCTCCCGCGGCGAGCACAGCCACTTCACAGACCACTGTCTCGCCGTCCGCCAGTTTCACCCCGGTAACCGCCTGCCCTCGGCGGTCGAGGCCGCGGGCCGCCTGGTTGACACGTCGTACCCCGGCTCGACGGCAAGCTGCCGCAAGCGCGGCCAGGAGCACTCGGGTGTCGACCTGATGGTCATCGGGCACGAGCAGTCCCCCGCGAACGCTCGGGGCGAGGCCGGGTTCCAGCTGGCGCACTTCTCGCGAGCTGAGGCGCTGAACGGTCAGCCCCAGGTCCTGCTGAAAGGTGGAGAGGTCCTGGAGGACCGCGAGGTCGTCCCGGTCTCTGGCAACCACCACGGTCCCGGTCTCCCGATACCCGGTCGGGTGGGCGGAGGCGTCTTCGAGTTCAGCCGCGAAGGAGGGCCAGCGCTCGCTCGAAGCGAGGTTGAGGGCGAGCAGCTGCTCCTCGCCATAGTGGGCCTCCGTGACAGGGGCGAGCATGCCCGCCGCAGCCCAAGAGGCTCCGCGTTCGGGAGAGGGATCGATGAGGTTGACAGCAGCGCCCGTCGCGGCGGTCTTCCAGGCGATGGCCATCCCGACTGCGCCACCACCGACGATGGCGACGTCGCAGGCGGCCATCGGAGGCTCCCTTCGCCGGCATGACCCGGATCAGGTAGTGACGGTCGGCGTACCTCGCCCTCTCAGCCCGGCGGGCTCCCGTGCAACTCCCGACCCTACCGCACCTTCCTCCAGCCTCCGTCGCGGTCATCGGCAGACCTGTCGTGGCCTCGCGCCCGAGGACCGCGTGGGGGCGCAAAAGACCGCTCCTCTCACTCAGTTGTGAGCACCCACTAGCGTGGGCGCGTCGGGATCACTCCTGCGAGCGCCATTCACGCAGCAGGATCCAGGCTCCGATCTCTTCGTCCCAAGCGAGGACACGGACCGTCCACCGCTCGCAAGTTGTTCCCTGGTGTTCGAGCAGCTCCGAAGCGACCACGACCCCACACGCGACGGAGAAGTCGGGGGCCACCTCCACTACCGGGCCCGAGCAGTCGTCTATGAGGAGCTCGAGCCGGTGGCGATCCTGTTCAGCAAGGGTGTGCCACGCAGTTGGCAAACACGTCTGCTCGACGACTGCCTCGAGCTGAGCCTTGTCCATGAGGGGGATGCGCTGGGCAAGCATACGGGCCGTCACTCTCTACCTCCGGGGCTTCCACGTTTCTGCCGTCAGTGGATGGCCTCACTACTTGGCCTCACTACGGGCAGAAGGTAGCTGACATTATTGTGATTCAATAGTTTGCTCCGGGGGTGTGACGAGCGGCTGCAGGAGCAACCCATCGCTGGGAGGGGGCGGAGCTGGACGGGCCGCGGTCGCGCTAGGTTGGGGCGGCCTCGGTCTCGTGCCCGGGGTGCAGGGGACGACGCCCTCACCAGCGAGCGCCTGAGATGCAGGAGCCGGGGGGCACCTCTGCATCGGGGCGAGGTCGAGCAGAGGCTTCTCCCGCCGTCGGTCGTGGCCCACGATTCGGGCGGGAGCGCGGTCTTGGCTTGCCCGGTGGAGGGCCGCAGGCCCGGAGGGTGGGGAAGGACAAGACCGCTGGTGGGACGATTTTCTTGGCCGGAGGCACCATGCAGGATGCGGGCGCGACCAGGCGTTCGACGCTTGCTGCCGCGGCTGTCGTTCTTCTGGCCGTTTCCTGTGGTTCCGCCGAGGAGCCACCGCTGGCCGGTCCGGTGACGCTGACCGCCCGCCCTCTGGAGGTAGCCGCTCCATCCCCGACACTCACCCCCTCACCCTCACCGTCCACGAGGGCGACGCAGATCGCGCCGCGGGATCCCACCGATACCGACCGAGCGCGCTTTGCCGCGAGCTACCGTCCGGGCGGGACGAGCCACCACCGGTCCGTCGCGAGCGATATCGACGGGGATGGGCAGAAGGAGATCGTCTTCGCCTTCGTCGTCGACAGCGAACGTCGATCGCAGGTGGAGATCGCCGACTGGACCGGGACGCGCTACGTCATAACCGCTGCGGAACCGGGGGGGCCAGCTGACGCCATCACCGACTTTCGAGTGGCCGACGTCAACGGCAACGCCGAGCCGGAGGTGACGGTCTTCCAGGCCGTCGGCACCTCGGGAAGATCCTTGTCGCTGTGGACGGGCGCGCCGGGAGGCCATCTCGTTGCGCTGATCGCACTCGGTGACTGTTTCAACGGCAGCCACACCTACGGCGATACCGGCGCCGAACTCGGGGACCGGGATGGCGATGGTCGGGCAGAGATCCGCGCAGTCTGCTCGGATCCTGACCTTCCCGAGCCCCTGTGGCCCACCATCGTCTACGTCTGGCGCGGGGACCTCTACCACTGCGACCATCGCGAGAACCCCGACGGCACCACGAGTCCCTGCTCCTGATCGTCGCCGCGCGTCGGTCGCCCAGCCGTACCGGAACGAGATCGTGACCCCGACATGCGGTAAGGGCCCCTCCGCAAGGAGGGGCCCTTAGGGTGGTCTCTCGGAGCGGGAGAGGGGATGGGGAGACCCGCTCCGTCGCCACCTGGCCGGCATACCACGAGGGGGATTTGCGCCGGCACCTCAACGTCCGGCTCAGCGGTCCGCGCCTGTCCGAACGTTCGCGGCTGCATCATAGCCCGCCTGCGACGGGAGCGTTAACACGTTCCGCGACGACTTCTCGTGTCCGTTCGAACTACGTCAGAGGTGTGCGATGGCCGCTCGGGCCGCCGCCTTCCCAGCACCCACGCGACGGAGCAGAGCAGCGGGGCGCCGAGCGACTGCTCTTCCTCGTGAGGGGCTAGGCCGCGTTCGTTCGCCGTGTCCTGGGTACACCTGCCTGGCGCAGAACCGCCGCCGGTACGCCCGCCTCACGCCAGGCTGTGTAGGTGATGCCCTTGCGCTCCGAGTAGTCCCGCACCGCCTCGATGAAGTCCCCTTCGAGTTGTTCGAGATCCGGCCGTTCCTCGAGTGCGGCTAGCCGCATCTCCGCGTCGAGTCGCCGCTGGATGAGCTCCACCCGCTTGGCCGCGTTCGACTCCTCGTCGATCTGCTGCTGCAGCTTTTCGATGCGGGTCTCAAGGGAGCGGCGATCCACCGGTCGACCGGGTCGACGCTCCACGGATATTGCTTCGAGGTAGTCGCGGACCGCCCGGGCCTGCCGACGACCTTGCGCAAGGGCCTCCTTGTGCTCTTGGCTCATGCCTCCTCGGGGCATCTTCCCCTCCGTTTCCTGTGCCGGGGCAATTCAAACTGTGTATCCGAGACCCGAATACCTACTGTTCCAGGCAGCCAGTCCACGACCATTCAGAGCCCGTCACCCTCCAGGTTAAGGGTCAAACTTCGTACTGCCCAGCCTGAATCATGCTAGCGCTCTTTCCATCGAGAAAAGGATAGCCAGAGGTTCAGAGTCGGTCACAGGAACTTGTGCGTGTTTGAGCTGGCATGTCACAACCTCCCGGTTTCCACACGCATAGCTGAGCTGCTTCAGGGCCAGGAACAACTAAACCCGAGAGTTTCATGCGACTGGTGCGACTTGCGTATAGCGCGTGCGGAAGGGCGTTCATAGCGGCGAAAGCAGTTGAACTTCCCAATGCGTCCCTGCCCTGACGACCACGGGCCGCCAGTGACCCGAGCGATGGTCGGGTCGAGCCCACCCCCGACCGCGAGGAGCGGCGGGCGGCGCTCGTGCCACGAGCGCCGCTGGGAGACTCGGGTCCGATAGACGACGCTCCTCGCTTCCGGGCGGACGACTGTCACCTCTTTCGCGCTTCTCCCGTCGAGTAGTCGCATGGGCACAGCGGGCGTTGATAGGCTGCTCGGTACTCCGCACCGGCCTTCAACGTGGCCGGCCTGTCTCCGCGCACTTGACGTGAGGAGCTCTCGTGTCCATCGATCTCCCCAAGGCAAAATCTGTTGCCGAGAATCCGACGCAAGACGAAATGCGCGAGTGGGCTCTCGCCCACCTCTCTCCGCGAGCGCAGATAACGGAGTTTGGAAACGTCAACTACGCCTCGCAGGTGACGGCCCGCCTCAAGAAGTCAACCTTCTTCGTCGCCGACGAGGAGATCTACCAGCAGCACATCTCTCGGGTCGAGGCCAAGGAGTGGGCACGCCGACAGGACGAGTACATAGCCGACCAGGACATGATCCTAATCGAGGGGTACATAGGGCCTGACCCCGAGTTCCGAACGGGAGCACGGCTCTACATAGAGAAGCGCCAGGCAAACGTCCCTGCCATGCAGGAGCAGCTCTACTTTCCCAAAGATGCCCTGTGGGAGCCGGAGTTCACCGTCATCTACACTCCTGGCCTGAAGGCGCCCGGCAAGCCGGATGACCGTCTCATCACCGTCGACCACGACACGTACGTCACGCGCGTCTTCGGGTCGGACTACTTCGGCGAGTCGAAGATGGGCGGTCTGCGAATGTGGAACAAGCTCGTCTTCGATCGAGGGGGGCTCGCTCTCCACGCGGGCTGCAAAGTGTTTCCTGCCGAGGACAACTCCGAAGGCCGGGAGAAGTGTGCGCTCATCATCGGGCTCTCGGGGACGGGGAAGACGACGACAACGTTCTGTCAGCAGCTGGGTTCGCTACCCGTACAGGATGACTTCGTGGCGCTCATGCCCGGGGGGACGATACATACGAGCGAGAACGGCTGCTTCGCCAAGACATATGGCCTTGACCCCCACGACGAACCGACGATCTACGGTGGAGTCACGCGCCGGGACGCCTGGCTCGAGAACGTCGGAGTCGACCCCAAGACGGGCAAGGTCGACTTCTTCGACACCTCCCACACGGCGAACGGGCGGGCGACCTTCCCGCTCGCCAACATCCGCCATCGCGACCCTCGCAATCTTCCCGAGGCCGATTGCCTCCTGATCCTCAACCGCAACGAGAACATCATCCCGGCGGTTGCGAAGCTGAAGCGTGACCAGGCTGCGGCCTATTTCGTGCTCGGTGAGACGAAGGGCACCTCCGCGGGTGGTGCAGCGGAGGATGGGAGGAACCTGCGCGTCCCCGGCACGAACCCCTTCTTCTTCAACAACGACGCCTGGCAGGGAAATCGTCTGCTCGAACTCCTCGACACGCTCCCCGATCTCGAGGTCTATCTCCTGAACACCGGTCGCGTCGGGGGGCCCGAGACGAACGGGGACTCGAAGAAGGTGAAGATCTCGGACTCCTCCGCGATCGTGCACGCGATCGTCGAAAAGACGATCATGTGGGAGGACGATCCGGATTTCGGTTACAGCGTCGCCGCGAGTGTGCCTGAAGTCGACGACATCGAGCTCCTCCAGCCGCGGCGCCTCTATGAGCGGTGTGGACGCCTGGACGAGTACATGCAACGCGTGGCGGGGCTGAAGCTCGAGCGCATCGCGTACCTCGAGGCCTTCAGGGGTCTCGAAAGATCGATCGTGGCGGCGGTGCGATAAGCCTCCTGTCTCGCGCTACGTCGCGATGCCGTCGAAGGCGACGACATCAGCGCTGTACGCGGTCGTAGCAGACACGTGGCGCCTCGGACGTCGGCGAGCCGTGCCCGTCGTCAGGCAGGCGGTCCAGCGGACGGCCCGATCAAGCGTCAGCTGCCCGCTGGTAGTAGCTTTCCGCTCGTCGCTTGAGGGGGAGCACGATGGCGACCTCCGAATCCGCCATCGGCACTGTCATCGTCTCGTACGAGTCGCAGGCCGTGCTGCCTCGCCTACTCGCCTCCCTGGCCCGCTACGAGCCCGAAACCCCCGTTGTCGTGGTGGACAACGCGAGCCCTTCCGGTCAGCCTGACATCAGCGCCTACCGGAGAGAGGGCGGCGTTCCCGGCAACCTGGTGGACCTCGTCGTGCTGCCGGAGAACCGTGGGTACGGGGTTGCCTGCAACATCGGCGTGGAGCGTCTGCGGCGCTATGGTCCCCGCTATCTCGCCTTCCTCAACCCCGACATCCGGCTGGCAGGTCCCTCTCTGACCGAGCTCACGGAGGCGCTCGACGCGAGACCACGAGTCGGCGTGGCATCCGGGGTGGTGGTCGACGAGGAGGGGAGGCGGGTGCACTCCGTATGGGGTCCGAACTCCCAGCTGCGCGCACTCTGGTTCTCGAGCGCTTGGCCGGGGAGACGTGCGAGGGCATTGATCCGCCGGCTGATGCGTCGCGGCCTCTCCTCGTCCCGGACCCTCCTGGAGGACTTGCGCTCGGAAGGGCACGTTCTCGGTGGAGTGATGGTCGTTCGGGCCGTCTGCTTCGACGAGGTCCACGGCTTCGACGAGGACTTCTTTCTCTACTGGGGAGACGCGGACCTGTGCGAACGCATCCGTGTGAGCGGAGCGGAGGTCCGCATCCTCGATTGCACCCCCTTCGTCCATGCCCCTGCGAGCGGAAGCAAGGGGATCGACGACGAGCAGCGCTGGGAGTGGTACTCGGAAGGGGCGCGCACATTCGCTCGAAAGCACCTCTCGCCGGGCCAGGCTCAGCAGTTGGAGGCGGCCTTGGAACTCGGGCATCGTCTGCGTCAGTTACGCACTCAGCGCCCGTCCCGCTGAGTCCGGTCCCATGTCACTACCCCGCCCAATACCCTCGAGTCGGACGGTCTAATCCTGGAGCCAGCGTCGCACGACGTCTCGCATCGAGAGGATGCCAACCACGCGACCGCCGTCGACGATTACGACGTGGCGGAAACCACCACGGATCATGGCCCCGGCCGCTTCGACGAGGGATGCGGTCGGTTCACAGACGGTCGCGTCTTCAGTGAGGTAGTCACCGACGACCGCCAGCGACGGGTCTTCGCCCTTGGCTACCGCCCGTAGCATGTCCCGCTCCGTGATGATTCCAGGACCCTGGCCGTCGGGGTCGACGATGACCGCTGAGCCGACATTGTGCTCGGCCATCTTCTGGGCAGCCTGCTGGAGCGTGTGGTTGGGGCCCACGGTCACCACGGCTGGAGTCATCGCACTATGAACGTCCACGACCAACCTCCGACACCCGAGCAAGGGTAGCCCTCGGCACACGTGCACCGGAAGGTGCCGAAGGGCAGCGACGGTGCCTCAGCTTGACCACAGCCCACATGCCGGCTTGCAGAGATGATCGAGCAGGGCCGTCCGTTCGTACGTCTTCTCTTGCGTGCGCCAACTCGCCTGTATTGTGACAGTGGGAAGTGAAAGAGATGCGCTTGGTAGCCCGCCCTGCCGGAGGGCGGTTGCAACTCCAGGAAGGAGCAGCCATGGCGCACGAACACCACCCGCATGAGCGCCGCGAGCGGGAGATCATCGTCGAGCGAGGGAGGGGTGGGCCTGGCGGGCTCATCGCGGCCATCGTCGCGGTGGTGTTGCTCGCCCTTCTGGTTTGGTTCCTTTTCACGAACTTCCTGGGCGGGCAGAGCTCGGAGAACGAGGTCGACCTTCCTGAGAGGATCGACGTGAACGTGGATGAGCAGGGCGGCCCGGGCGGCGGATTGCAGCAGCCGCAATAGCGGCGGCTGAGCTGACGGCTGCAGAGCGGGGATCTCCGCCTACGCCTCAGGGGCCGGTCAGACTGGCGCCGGTGAGTGCGTCGAGCCCGAGATTCGCGTAGATCTCACGCGTCGCTGTGGAGCGGTTCAGGGTGTAGAAGTGGAGCCCCGGCGCACCCTCTGCGAGGAGCCGCTCGCACAGTTGGGTAGCGACCTCCACGCCAATCCGCCGCACCTCATCCGGATCATCGGCGACGGCATAAAGACGATCGGCGAGGTCCGGGGGGAAGGCGGCCCCCGAAAGCTCCGCGAAGCGATGCACCTGCTTCACGTTCGTGACCGGCATGATTCCGGGTATCACCGGCTTGTCGACGCCGAGACGGACGAGATCCTCGATCATGTCCAGGTAATCCCGTGCCCGGAAGAAGAACTGCGTGATGCCGAAGTCCGCCGCCTGCAGTTTGGCGGCGAGATAGTGGCGATCGCTTCCCAGATCACGGGCCTGCGGATGACCTTCGGGATGGGCCGCAATCCCGACGGAGAAGTCGCCGAGCTCACGCACCAGTTCGACGAGCTCGATCGAGTAGCGCAGGTCACCTGCCGTCATGTTCGGCTGGTCTCGCGGCGGATCGCCACGCAGGGCAAGGATGTTCTCGACTCCCGCGTCCTTGTAGCGCTGGAGAATGTCGACCAGGTCTTGCCGCTGGTGCCCCACGCAGGTCAAGTGGGCCATCGGAGTCATCGACGTGTGCCGCAGCACGTCAACGACGATGCGGTGAGTGCGGTCCCGGGTCGACCCCCCCGCCCCATAGGTGACCGATACGAATGAGGGCCGCAGCGGCTCGAGGGTCCTCAAGGTCTCTCGGAGGTTCCGCTCGCCTTCGTCCGTCTTGGGCGGGAAGAACTCGAACGACACGGTTCGTCCCTGTGCCACGAGCTCGGCGATTCTCGTCACGGACTCTCCTGGTCTCGTTCACCAGCGGCCGTCGCCTGAGGCTTCAGCCTGGGGCATCGAGCAGGAACGGTCCCGCGAGGGTAGGCAGTTCGAACCTGCGATGCACGGGGTCGTCCGACCTGCCCGGGACCTACCGTCTCCAGCAAGCAAGGCCGGCCTTGTCCCCATGGGTCTCGGCCTGCCGACTTGACCAAGACGGGGATGGAGGTGGGAAGGCCTGATTTCGGGGGAGAGGTCGTTATGCGGTCTTGGGCCTGCGGGACCGCTGATGGGGCAAATCATCGACATTCCGGACCTTGGCAGCCGTAGGAGGACGAGACACGATGGTTTAGGCCCGGAAGGCGGCGCGGTGGCTGAAGCTGGCAGCGGATTCGGGCGGGCTGGCCCTCCGCCAGGAGAGCCTGTGCGCTTCGAGCTCGGATTTGACGGGATCGACCGGGAGGCGATCCACGTCGAGGAGACGGACAAGGTTCCGTTCGACGAGCAGTACGTCGATCTCGACCATGTGGCACGCTACGGCACTCTCGAGGACCTCATCGACGGGTTCATCGACGCTTACAACGCCCACGACCTCGAGAGCCTCTTCGAGCTGCTCAGTGACGAGGTGGAGCTGCCTGGTCTAGGGATCGACCGAAGCGGTTTCTCCGCCGCCGTCGAGGGCGTCTGGGATCAGCGACCGAACGCGGTGCTGACCCGTGGACTCCTGGAAGAGAGGCCAATAGCCGTGCTGTGGGATCTGGGCGAGGGCAACGCCTGGTCACGGATGGCGCTCTTCGCCTTCGAGACCGCCGACGACGACAGTGAGATCGGTCTCGTCGAACTCATCGACGACGCCGCGAGCATCGAGACGGCCGAGACCGATGAGCCGGAGTCTGACGTTCCCGAGGGGGTCCGCTGGGAGGAATGGTACGAGGGTGCGGATGGCGAGTGACCGGGCATAGCCCCGTCCCGGTCCCGTCAACGTGCCGAGAAGTATTTTGCCTCGGGATGATGGGCGACGATGGCGGAAGTCGACTGCTCAGGATCAAGCATGTACTCGTCGGTGAGACGCACACCGATCGGAGTGGGGTCGACGAGACGAAAGAGCTTCTCCTGGTCCTCGAGGCGGGGACAGGCCGGGTAGCCGAAGGAATAGCGTGAGCCCCGGTAGCCCTGACGGAACAGCCCTTCCTTCGTGTCAGCGTCCTCGTCCGCGATGCCGAGTTCCTGTCGAATTCGCTGGTGCCACAGCTCCGCGAGGGCCTCGGCCATCTCGACCCCGAAGCCGTGCGCGAACAGGTAGTCCTGATAGCTGTCAGACGCGAAGAGCTCCGCCGCAACAGTGCTGATGC
>JBHELG010000125.1:0-9012 GCA_046263195.1 Nitriliruptorales bacterium
GCGTTATGTTCGCCGCCCACCGCAGCCACCGGTACCCTTCGCCGCGCCGTCCACAGGCGGCATCGCTCGGCGGGGTAGCCAAGTGGTAAGGCATGGGACTGCAAATCCCCTACACGCGGGTTCGATTCCCGCCCCCGCCTCTCAGAACTCAGCCGGGTGAACCTCCGCCGTTAGCGGGCGATCGGCGGCAGATCTCGGGGAGCCAGACGGGGAGCCACGGTGCGGGGCGTAGGGGATTCTTACTCTGAGGAACGTCCCTGGACCGGCTGGGCGTTGTCGTAGTAGGAACATGCCTGGCAGGATTCACGAGCCCCCAAGTCTCGCTATGAGTCCGCCGACGAAGTTGCTTAGGAGCCTGACGGGAGATGGCTATGACGACGGTCGATATAGAGCAGCCTGGGCCTTGGTACCGGGACCCGGCTGTGACGAGGCCGGCGAGCAATGCTTCGACAGCGGCAGACGAGACGTCACAGGTCATCTTTTGGCTTAGGGGAGGCGACAACCAGACAGCGGAGAACATGGGGGACAGGGACCTGTACGAGCGCATACTGCGGCGGATTGCTGACGACGATCCTGGCATCCCCGCCGACGTCGCCATTCGAAAGTACGAAGAGGGCCCTAAGTCCGCCGTGCGCGCCTAGCTGCGAGTTTGTATGCGACATTGTTGGCCCGTCGCTCGATGGTGATGATCGTGACGTCTTTGCCAGCCAAGCGGTAGATGATTCGTACGTCTCCTTCGCGAATACGCCACAGTCCTTGAGGTCGTCCGTCAGGGGACGGAAGGACTCTGGGCGTTCTTGGAGTTTTGCTACCACGCGACGATGTTGAGCTGGCGTAAGCAGACTCATCTCGCGCCGGTCGAGTGCTAGCTCACTGTGGTAGCTGACCTCGTAATGCATCAAGCGTCATGGGGTGAGGGGGGGTGCCCCGTCCCGCCGGACGAGTGGTGAAGGAGCTTTGCCAGTGCTCGCTCGTCTGCCCGTCGATTTCGAAGCGCCAGGTGAACCGCTCGCCCGGAGGTAACCCGATTCCGTCGAGGTTGATCGCCATCGTGGAGTCAAGAGGAGTGCCGGCCCTGAGCCCCGGAGGTCGCCCTACCTCCATCTCACCCTCTAGGGCGACGGGACGGAGCAGGCCATCAGGCGGGGAAGGAACCTCGACGGGCTGCCCGTCAGCGTCAACCAGCTCGAGTTTGAATTTCAGCCGCTCGTTCGCTCGGTCCCATGGCACTTCAACTTTGATAGCTAATGCCATGGTTATGGGGCCTGGCCCTGCGAGAGACCAGCCCCCTCCAAGGATGTAGAGTTTGCCGCCGACTGCTTGGGCTGCGTCGGCGAGCATAAGTGTGACCTTCAAGGGGGTCCCCTCGTAGCTCTGGGGCGACCAGCCCCGTAGGCTCAGTACTGAGGCCCTTGTAAGCTCGGCTGGCAGTGTACGAGCGTGCGTGCCTCGTCGCTGACGTGATCGACCTTGAGGGGATCCGCTTCGGCGGACACCGCATGTTGTAGCTGCAACGACGCGGGCATCTCCCCGATCCGGCATGAGCCAGGTTGGCGACGAATCGCCTACTGCTCCGCAGCTGTCTACCAAGCTCTCCTCCGTGACGTGTGATCGGGGTCACTGTTCCGTGAGCGCCGCACGGTCTATCGACCGTCCTCCGCGCCCCACCTAGTCACGATGTAGCGGTCCGCAGCCCGAGCCGATTCAAAGCACCGCCCCGTTGCAGGTCGAACGGCCGGTGAGCCTGGTGCGAATACCCACATACCCATGGATGGGCTAGCGCGCAATAACAGGTACCGGCCTCAAGTTCTGCGAGCTCGAAACCGATATGGCAGGAAGTCTTCAAAGACGAGGCGAAACGCCTGCAGGCATCTACCGAACGGGACCGGACGAACGAGGCTGAAGCCTCAGGAGACTGTGAGTGACCTTGCGAAACGTCGCGGGGAATACACGGTGAAGACGTTCGAGGAGCACGTCCGGGGCACCGAGTTCAAGAAGGCGTATTGGTCTCGCGCTGAGGAACTTGTACCTCTGCTGAAGGGGAGCGACCAGGAGCAGGTTATCAAGACGGCCATGAACAGCCTGGGACGCCGAGGTGGCAAGCCATTCAAGAAGGCTGCAGCCACAGGAAGCGGACCTCTGTCGTTGGCACAGGCCGACCGAGTGGCGCTGCGATATGGGCTGTGGACGGTCCGTAAGAAGTACGACTGGGGCCACTACCCGCGAGGCACCGAAGAGCTCACGCGCCGCCTTGACGAGCAGATCACGTCAGGCATCTGGGACCTCGACGTCAAACTTCGTCGAAACTTGGAGGCGCCGCTCAAGAGTGGGCGCCAAGACATCCCCCGGGCTCAGCACCTGCGGGCCCTGATCGAGGCGCGCGCAGGGGAGACTGCCGCGAGCCTCCACGTTGCGCATCAGGCTCGGGAGCGGCATACAGATTGGGAGAAGTTGGCTGAGTACTTCGACGAAATCTGTAACGAGTTGGATTTCCTGCTGACTGTGGCTGGAGCCCCCATCGAGGAGTGACAGTCCGCAGTCGCAGGCGGGCAACAACGTCTGCCCATCTGGCATCCCGTCACGGTCGGCGGGGTCTTCTACTGGCTCAACTTCGTCATCTCCCCCGAGGTGCTCATCTTCATGCTCTTCATGACGTGCGACCTCCAGACTGCCCCCCATAACCCCGACCACACGCCTCATCTTCGGCGTCGCCGCCGCACTGGTAGCAGCCGGTCTCGTGTCGTTTCAGCCCGCCGAGTCATCAAACTCGGCATCCTCTCCAGCCTCACCGTCACCTGCGCCGTTGTACCCCTCATCGAACATGTGAGCTGCCACCTCCAACGCGGCCCGTACGACCTCGTCATCGAATGACCGGTCCCCGCCCACTGCTGACCTGGATCGGGACTGCCGCCCTGCAATCCGCGACCATGCTGTGCGTCGGTGCTGCTGGCGCACTACTCAGCGGTGGATGAGGTGCGCTTGCGCCGCGCTGACGAGACACTCGGGGAGCTGCTGCCAGTGGAGCCAGCCGTCGGGAAGCCACAGGGGGAGCCAACGAGGGAGCTGTTGGCAAGCCGCGTGGGACGTCAACGGACTTCGTGAAGCCTCTGACCTGCGACGAGGACTTACATGGACGTAGGAGGAGGAGCGGGTAGTCCCCTGCAAATCCTCTACACGATTCGCGCCCCGGCCTCTTACTGAAGTTGCCGCCGACCAGTAACCCTATCTCGCGTCATGGCTTGCCCTGCGGCACCCCCTCGACGCCGTGAGCTCCAGCCAGTCGTGGACTCGCGGCGATCTCCTCGGTACGGCGCTCGATCTCCTCGATCTCCTCGTCGCTGGCGGTGGCACGGGCCAGCTCGGGTACGAGTGCCGCGATGATCCCCACGCCGGCCATGCATGCCAACCCGCCGGAGAGCACCGCGAAGCGTGCGGAGGTCACGGCGGCCACAGCGCCCGCCTCGAGATCGCCGAGCCGCGGACCGCCCGTCACCACCGCGATATGCACGGCCGATAGGCGCCCTCGCAGGCGGTCGGGGACCCGAAGCTGGAGGATGGTGCTGCGGAATACCGCCGAGATCGAGTCGGCCGCACCCGCGACCGCGAGCAGTGCGAGCCCCGCGGGGAGCCACGGCACGATCGCGAAGGACGCAATGGCGCCGCCCCACACGACGACGGCTATGAGTACTGCGCGCCCCTGACGGTGGACGTGGGTCACCCATCCGGAGGTGAGGCTGGCGACGAGGGCACCGACGGCCGGGGACGCGAACAGCAGCCCCACCGTGGTCGCGCCGCCACCGAACACCGTCTGGCCCAGTTCGGGGAACAGCGCGCGGGGCATGCCGAAGATCATCGCGTTGAGGTCGATGTAGAAAGTGGATTGGATGACTCGCCGTCCTCGCAGAAACCTCAAGCCTTCGGCCACCGACTTCAGGCCCGCTCTCGTCACACCCCCCTGCGGCAGCAGCGGCCTCATCGCCAACAGTGCGGCGATTGCGGCGCCGAAGCTGGCGACGTCCAGCCAGTACGTCACCGCGAAACCCAGCCTGGCGATCACCAGTCCCGCGAGCGCCGGTCCGACGACGTGCGCGAGCTGGAAGCCGAGCTGGTTCAGGGCGTACGCCGCGGGAAGCTGCCATCGGGCGACCAGCCCCGGAACGACGGCGGAGCGTGTCGGCGAGTCCACCGCCGAGAACCCGGCGCTCGCGGCGCTGAATACGAACAGCGGCCACAGCCGCGGGGCGGGAAGGGCGGAGTTGATGGCGAGCCCCACGCTCGTGGCGGCGAGGAGGCCCTGCATCGCGAGCATGAGCCGTCGGCGGTCCACTGCGTCCGCGATCGCTCCGCCGATCAACGAACCGACGAGCAACGGCAGGAACTGCGCGAGGCTGACCAGACCGACGATCAGCGAGGATCCGGTGAGCAGGAAGACCTGGTAGGGGACCGCTACCACGGTCAGCTGGCGGCCGATGAGCGACACGACCTGACCGGCATACAAGAGCCGGAACTCGCGGGAGTCCCGCACGGGTGTGACGTCGACGAGTAGACGGCGAGGCATGGGGGGCGGAGGCTACCCACCGCAGCGGGCGAGCACCTGAAGATCGTCCCGGAACCACCAGCCCGGCGACGGCCCTCGAACGGCCTACGGCCAGGGCACGGGGTCGCTCTCCTGGGGTGGGAGGGTGTCAACTCCGGCGATCACGCGTGCGTCATCGAGCCGGCGTGCGGCCCGAACCGCCAACAGCGCCCCGACCGCGACCAGCCCACCACTCGCCAGCAGCACCGCTTGCACACCGAGAGCGGAAGCTGCCCACGGAGCGAACGCGAGTGGCAGGATGGAAGCCGCGTTCTCTTGCATCGCGACCGCCCCCATGACCCGCCCGACCATTCCCGCGCGGGTTTCACGCTGGGCCAAGGCCCGCAGCAACGGCAGCAACGCCCCGAGCGGCACGGACCAGATCACGGCACCGGCCGCGACCCAGGCCAGCGATGCGGTCCCCACGTAGAGCAGGGACCCCAGGCCGGCGACGACCGACAGGACGATGGCAGCACGAAAACCCGGACGGCGGTCCACACTGCGCTCGAGCAGGGTGGAACCCGCGAACAGCCCGAGGCCGAACAGCGCGTTCATCCACCCCACCGCCTCCACATCCGTACCCAGGACGTCCCGGAAATACAACGGTTCCAGCGCAAGGAACACCCCGAAGGCGAGCCACGACAGGCTGCCGAGGTACATCACCGTGGCGATGGGTCGCTGCGTGTACGAGTAGGCCAGTCCGGCACGCACTTCCGCGAGGCTCGTCATGGGAACCTGAGCCTGCTCCGGCGCACGAAGCCGTACGCCCCGCAGCAGCAGGAGGGCCACGAGCGACGTGGCGGCATCGAACACGAAGACCGCGTCGACGTCGGCGACGCTCACCAGTGCCGCTCCCAGTGCGGGACCAGCAACCAGTGCCAGCCAGCCGGCAGACTCGAGTCGGGCATTCACCGCCGCCAGGGCCTCGTCGCCCTCGACGAGCGCCGTGGGCATCGAGTGCAGCGAAGTCTCGATCAGACCGGCAGCGACCCACGAGGCGAAGCCGAGGGCCAGCAGTTGTGGCATGGAACCAGCGAGCGCCAGTGCGAGCGTTGCCGGCACGAATACGAGCTCAGAGGCCACAAGAACGGCCCTGGCATCGCGCCGGTCCACGAGGAGGCCGCCCACGATGTTGCCCGCGATCGAGCCGAAGGCGATCAGCGCCGCCATGGCCGCGAGATCCGCGGGCGAACCGTCGAACTCGAAGGCGGCCTTGCCCCACAGCCCGATGAAGAAGCTTGCCTCCACCCCCGTGGCGGACACCAGGCGCGCGAGCACGACACCGCGGACGTTGGGGTCACGGAACACGTCGCGCCTCGTCGGGGATCAGTCCTGGGGGCGGGCTAGTCTGGGCCCATGACTGTTGCCGGCCCCAGCAGGCAAGTACGGCAAGCGATCATTCTGGCTGGAGGACAGGCCACACGGCTTCGGCCCTACACCGACGACCGGCCCAAGGCGATGGTGCCCGTGGCGGGAAGACCGATCGTCGACTGGCAGTTGGAGTGGCTGTCGGCTCAGGGAGCTGAACACGTCGTCGTCTCCTGCGGTTACCTCGCCGAGGTGCTCGAAGCACACCTCACAGGACACGCGTACCCCCTCCAGATCCAGATCGTGGTGGAAAACCACCCCCTCGGACGTGGCGGGGCGTTGCGGTTCGCGGCAGGCCACCTCCGCTACAGCGGAGAACGCTGGCTCGCCCTCAACGGGGACGTGCTGTGTCGCTTCCCGTTGAGAGAGCTTGTCGACCGGCACGTCGCGGCGGACGGCCTGGCCACGATCGCCTTGACGCCCTACCGGACCACCTGGGGGATCGCGAGGCTGGATGAGCAGGACCGCATCATCGCCTTCGAGCAGTCCCCACAGCTGCCGTACTGGATCAATGCCGGTATCTACGTCTTCGAACCGGGCGCCGTGGAACTCCTCCCGCAGCGAGGCGATCACGAAGACACGACGCTTCCGCAGCTGGCGCTGGAGAAGCGTCTGGTCGCGTACAAGATCCGCGGCTACTGGCGCGGCATCGACACCATCAAGGACGTCAACGAAGCGGACGAGGAACTGGCTCAACTCGGCTGGTGACCGCCCGTAACGTCACGAGCATCGAGCGAGACCTACCCTTCCACCCGAAATTGTCAGTGATGGGGAAGCGGCAGGATCCTCTCTGATCCCACACCCCCGCTCTTCGAGAGCACGTGCCTCTTTTCCCCTGAGGGCACAGTCACAAAAGGGGACTTTTCTCCCAGGTGCCACCGCTACGACCCGATCTTTTTACGAGGCGCGCAGCAGCCGAAGCAGAGAGTAGCCAAGGCTACTAAGTGCAAGAGGCATTTATGGCGAAGGTCATTATTGGGCTAAAGTGGGTGACTCCGGTGGGGGAAGCGGGACTGATCGAGGGGCGCTTGAAGGCGCCCCGGGGGTGGGGATTCGGATGAACGATTGTCGTCACTCGCGTTCTCTTGCAGTCATCACGCTGATCTTTCTCGTACTCGCCGGCTCTTCCATAGCAGCCGGGGCGAAGAACCATCCAGCGAAGCCCGGCCCAGAAAATACCGGACCTCGGGGTGCCCTACGCCCCTCCGGCCCGGTCACCGTCACTACCAACGGCGCAGTCGTCCAAGGACTCGACGTCAACGGCTGCATCGAAATTCATGCAGACCGTGTCACCGTCCGGGACGTGCGGGTCCACTGCGACAATCCGTTCGGAATTCGCACGATGCCGGGCCACAGCGGCACAAAGATCGAGTTCAGCGAAGTTGCCATGGTGGGCTGTCAGGATGCCGCGGTGTCGGGCGGTTGGAAGGAACTGCGCTACTCCGAACTCTACGGCTGTGCAGACGGGACGAAAATCGGCAGCGACACCCTCGTGGAGTACAACTACATCCACCCTACCAAGCCTCCCGGCGCCGAAATCCACCTCGACGGCGTGCAGTCGTTAAGCGCGCGCCGGGTCACACTGCGTTACAACAACATCACGCTACCAGCGGACAATGGTGGTAACGCGGCCGGCATCTTCCAGACCGAATCCGGGCCGAGCTCAGACATCCTGATCGACAGCAACTGGTTGAATGGCGGCAACTACACGATCTTCGTGAACGCAAAGAACCATGGTTGTCCGATGAACGTCCGAGTAACGAACAACAAGATTGGGCGTGATTACCGCTATGGCGTCTACTACCCGGGGGGCTGCGGCGAGCTCATAGCTGGCAATACATGGGAGGACACTGGGAGGCCCATAAACCGATCGGGTCCCCTGCCGGGGTGAGGACAAGGCGAACAGCAGAGACCGCCTGAGATGGTCTCAGTTCATCTTCGCGCGAGCCCGGCGGGCGACCCGGGCCATCGCTCCGAGCGCGGGCCCGCCAGCCGCGGCTGCGAGATCGAACTCTCCGGCTACTTCCGTCAGATAACCCTCGAGCGTCTCGGCAGACTCCCGGTAGCGTCCGAGCAGGGCGAGCAGCTGACCCGCGACGAGTACATCGTCAGGGCCGCTGCCTGGGAGCAGGCGCTTGAGCTCGGTCATGCGCAGTGCGGTCCCTCCATCGCCCTGTGCCAGATACCCGTGGATCAAGTCGTCGAGCAGCTCGCCGATGATGACTGTCGGCGGTACTGGTCGCAGCATCGCTGGCTGGTAGCTCGTCTGGCCCGCCGTCTCTGACAGCACGTGCTCGTCGAGCATGGCGTCATCCAGAATGGCCCCCTGGTGGAAGGGATCGATCACCGCTGGACGAGTGGCTCCGGTCGCCGGCGCCCCGCCGCCCACACCGACGAGGAGACGGCCGGGGGTGTCGGTCCCGAACACACGCAGGGCCAGTCGCCGGCCTACGGCTATGTAGAGGATCCCGAGCGTGGTCGCCGTCCCCAGCCGGCGGTCGAGCACGGCCGTCAGGAGACTGTTGCGGGGGTCGTGTTCGGCGTTCATGTCGCCGCCGAACCCCAACCTTGTGGCGAGGTAGTCGGCCAGCTCGTGTGCGTCAGCGGTCGCTGCCTCGCTAGTACCGCCACGGCCCCGCCCGTAACGACTCTGAGGCTGGAAGCCGCTGGCCCGCAACCCCTGCGCCAGAGCATCGATGTTCCTCAGCGTCGCATCCACGTCGAGATCAGGCTGCGCCTCTGCACAGCACAGGAGGGCGGCCTCGGCGAGGTCACAAGCTGGGTCGCGCACCATCGCGGTGAGGCGCTCGTGATAGGCCCCGTACATGCCAGCCACCGTACCTCTTCGAGGTGTATGAGGCTTCCTGTCGTGGGCACGATCGTGCCCTCTGCAGTGGCAAATGGATGGCCGCTTTCCGCGTGGCGGGCCCCTGCATGGCTCGACGCCATTCCCCAGGAAAGATCCTGAGGCGGGAAAAAGCCGGCCGAGGGCTGTGATTAGCTTGCCGGCCGGGTAGCGGGCGGTAGCCGGCGGGTGGGTGGTCTGATGCGGGTGCCGGCGGGTGCCG
>JBHELG010000126.1:0-9177 GCA_046263195.1 Nitriliruptorales bacterium
CCCAGTCGATCCCTACAAAGATCATCGCGCGGTCTCCTCTCGCCCCTAGCCCAACAAGCCCCGTTCGAGGCGACCGCGACGTCCTAATGCAGAAGTGCTCACCGAACCTGCGCGGGGCACGTCATCCCAGCAGCCATGTCGTCACCTCACCCGCCGACAGGGGCACGCTCTAGCCTTAGAGATCCCCCAAGGTCCCTGGCGCCCACAGTGCTCACCCGCCAGCCGGGCTCGGTGACAGAGCCTGACAGCTCACAGGCTCCGTCGGAACGCATTAGGCGCGCAGGCCGACCGGCTCCCGCTCCGCGACGATCTTCTTCTCCCTCTGCTCGATGCGGTCCAGGCCGAAGAGGCAGGCCAGGAACAGCAGCGCCGAAAGCCCGGTCCAGACGGCCGAGGGGAACCAGAGCGCCCCCGGATCCTTGAAGGCGTAGAAGGGCTTCTCCTCCGCCACCACCTCGCGCGTGGAGGGGCGGCCGGTCGCGTCTGTGGACTCGAAGGTCGCGATTACCTGTAGGGGCGCCCCGACCACCCGCAGGCCGCGGTCCTCGGCCACGAGCAGGGCCGGCTTCGAGGGATCACTCGGATCAGCGGGTCTCGCACGAGCCGAGAAGAACGGGCTGGCCGGACGCTCCCCCGGCAGCGGTGCGCCGGCGCCTGCCCTCAGCTCACGGCGACGCTGCTGGCCGATGATCGGACTACCGGCCTCGTCCTGTGGCAGGTAGAGCTGGAGCATGACACCCAGCGCGGTGTTCAGGTCACCGACGAGCGAGCGATAGGCCGGCCTTGTTTCCAGCTCCGCCGGGCTCGCGTCTTCGAGGCCGAGGAAGGCGACAGGAGTTTGGAAGTTCTCGAGCGTGTTGGTGACGGGGAAGAACTCCGCCCGCTCCGATCCCGGCTCCATGCCGTACCACTTGCCCTGGTACCGGTCCGGCGCCTGATAGGGAAAGTTCTGCAGCCCTGTGGCGACTGGAGTACCAGGCGCCCCGAACCACCAGAACACACCCGTCATCATGGCGAAGGCGAAGAAGGCGGTCCCGTAGATGAGCGCTCCCTTCCTGGCTCCGTACACCGACCACAGCAGGACGAAGACGCTGCCGCAGAACATGAGGAGTCCGAGCGGCAGCGCGAGCTTCGCGGCGATGTGGGTGCCCGGTATGCCTTCTGTCTCGGCAGCCAGCAGAAGCACGTGTCCCATCAGGATCTTCCTTGCCGGAGAGCCACGACTAGGGCCCTGCCGCCGAGCGCGTCGGCTGCTGAATGGAGCGGAGGTAGGCCATGAGCCTGTCGATGGCGTCGGGAGTCAGGGTCCCCTTCCAGGCGGGCATCGGCGTGTAGGCGGGGACGACCCGACCGTTCAGGATGGTTGAGCGCACCGCCTCGGCCGCTGCGCCGTCGACCACAGGGGCCCCATCGGCGCCGTAGCGGGCGAAGACGTGGATGAGCTCGGGCCCGACCCGCCCCTCGCCTGCCTGTCCATGGCAGCGGGCGCAGTTGGCCGCGAAGATCTCTTGCCCGCTCGCGCCGACGAAGGCCTGCGGAGCGGGCACCTCTCCGGTCTGGATGGAGAGGATGTAGGCGACGATGGACTCGATCTGCTGATCCGTCATACTGCCGGCGTAGAAGGCGCTCCAGGCGGGCATGGGCGTTCCGGGGCGGCCCTGCTTGACCGTCTGAGTGATGAACTCCTCGATGTCGGTGACGTTCGGGTTGTCCTGATTGCGGGCCACGATGTTGTTGAGCGCGGGCACCGGCCAGGGTGCTTTCACATTGGAATCGGGGTGGGGAGCGAACCCGCCCCCCGCGTCGGAGCCGTGGCAGGTCGCGCAGGCCTGGGCGAACTCGACTCGGCCCCGCGCGACATCCTGCTCGTAGAAGAGCTCCTGCTTCTCGTTGATCCGGTTCGGCTCCAGCAGCCAGTAGACGGGCAGGAAGAGAGCCATGAAGAGCATGAGCGCGAACCCCCAGGCCATGGTGCGCTCGAGCCCGGTCGTCTCGAGTTCCTCGTCGGAGTGGTAGGGCCGAGCGGCGAGGGGGATGTCACCGAGCCGTCGCGGACCTGTGGGACGGCCGGGACCCACGACGAAGTAGGCAACCGCGAAGCCGGCGAGGCCGACGAGCAGCACGATGACCGCGATGTCCCTTGCCTCCATGGTGCCTCTCGTGTCGTGCGGTCAGCTTGGGACGTTGCTGGGTCAGAGGTTGATGCAGTGAGCTCCTTCAGGCTCCTGCTGCAGCACCCGGGCGGTACGGGCAGGACCGGTCAGGATCGTGCCGGTGTTCACCACGAGGCGGCCCGAGCCGTCGATCTCCGAAGGGAAGCGGTCGAGGCCACGAGGTGCGGGGCCTCCCGTCCACTCCCCCCACTTGTTGTACTTCGAGCCGTGGCAGGGGCATTCGAACCACTGTGACGCCTGACACCAAGGCACCCGGCAGCCGAGATGTACGCACTTCTGGTAGAGGGCCATGAGCGCGACGGTGGGTGAGAGCACCGCCTTGTGATCCTCACCGTACGCCTCCGCCGCACCAGGAACGGTCGTGTCCCATACGACGACGTAGAGGCGTCCCGCCGGGTAGGCGAACGGTGTCCGCGAGCCCTGAATCCTCGCAGCCAGCTCATCAGCGGAGCCGACGTCGAGTTCCGCCCCGAAGCCCTCCCCGAGGCTCGGCCACATGAAGCCCAGCGCCGCCGCGCCGAACCCACTCATCACACCGACGGTGCTCGCGATGAGTCCGACGCGCAAGAAATCGCGCCGTTTCAACGGCATGCTCGAACCTTCCGCGGGCCTGAGGTTGCCACCCTCACAGCTCGAACCACAGCCCGTCGATCCATGGCCACACGAAGTTGAACCCGGGACCTCGGAAGAACGATCCGAACAGCACGAGCCACGTCCACATGACCATGAAGAACGTGAAGGCCATGTTGGCGAACTTGCGGTTCTCCGGTCTCATCGAGGGGTTCTTATCGAAGTAGGGGGCCGCCCCGAGCAGGATGAGCCCCACACCCGGGATGGTCACGCCGGCGACCTGGGGGTGGAAATAGCGCAGCAACTCCTGCAGACCCAGGAAGTACCAGGGTGCCTTCGAAGGGTTGGGCGTGAGGTTGGGGTTCGCGAGACCACGGAATGCCGGGTCGATGAAATAGCTCACCACGAGCAGTAGGGCGGTGACCGCCAGCAGCGAGACGAACTCCACCCCGAGCAGGTGCGGCCAGGTGTAGACCTTGTCGGCCTGCTTGGTCCGCACCTGCTGGATCCCCTCTGGGGGGATGAGGGCGAGGAGACGATGGGTGTGGTCCTGCCGGGACTGCAGCCTCGGGGCGCCGTCCCCACCGTCGCCGAGCGCCTGGGCGACCCGGGCCGCCCGCTGCTGGGGGCTCAGGCGCTCCGCTGGCGACTCGACACCCGCCGCCCCCGTGGTGGCAGTCGCCTGCGGCGCGGCAGCGGCCTGGGGAGCCCCCACCGGCGCGGCAGTCGGAGTGACGGCCTCGGCCTGTCCTGAGGGAGCGCGAGGTCCCAGCTGTTCCCCGGCGGCAAGCTTCGCCTGGCGTACGGCCGCCGCCTTCGCCTTCGCGCGGGCGATCCGCTCGCTCTTGCCCTCGGCGATCAGACGGTCGTAGACCTCCTGATCGATCTCGACCTCTTCTGCCATGGCTGTCTTCTCGCCTCCCCCCGCCAGACGTCCGTTCCCGCTCTTCCTTGCTCTTCAGCTCTACAGAGGGCCGGAGATGCCGCCGTCCTTGCGGATACGCCAGAAGTGCACAGCGAGGAAAATCACCAGTACGAAAGGCAGTGCCAGGACGTGAAGGACGTACCACCGCAGCAACGTATTGGGGCCGATTTCGACACTGCCGAGCAGCACGAACTGGACCTGTTTCCCGAACACAGGGGTGTAACCCATCATCGACGTGCCGACGGTGACGGCCCAGATCGCGAGCTGGTCCCACGGCAGCAGGTAGCCGGTGAACGACAACAGCAGCGTGAGTTGCAGGAGCATGATCCCAACGACCCAGTTGAACTCACGGGGCGGCTTGTAGGCCCCGTGGTAGAAGACTCGTGCCATGTGCAGGAACACCGTGAACACCATGAGGTGGGCGCCCCAGCGGTGCAGATTGCGGACGAGCTCACCGAAGGTGACCTGGGCAAGCAGGTTGCGCATGTCGAGGTAGGCGAGCTCGCTGTTCGGTCCGGCGCTCGGCCGGTAGAAGAACATGAGGAAGATGCCGGTTACCGTGAGGAAGATGAAGAGAAAGAACGACAGTCCACCGAGACAATAGGTGTAGGTCAGCTTCAATCCGTGCCGCTTCACCTTCACCGGGTGGAGGTGGTAAAGGACGTTGTTCATGGCGGCGAGGGCACGATCTCTGGAAGTGTCCCGGTAGCCCTTGCGGTAGATGGAGCCCGGCCGGAAGACCGACTTCCACACCACGTTGTCCTGGACGCGCTTCTTGAGCTCATCCGGGTCCAGCGACACTTTCGCCAACGTAGTCTCCTGCTCGCGTCACCCCGGTTGGCTACCGTCCGGCCGGATTACCACGCGACCAGTTGGTTGCCTTCCGCATGTGGCGATCGCGTTCGCGTCGTCTGCCTACTTGCCTTCCACCCGGCCCAGCCACAGCGCGTCGGAGGGGCACCGTTCGACGCAGATCGCGCAGCGGGTGCACTCGTTGTCGTCGATGATGAACACTGCTCCGGCTGTGGCCGCGAGACTCTTCACTTCGGGGTTCGAAGCGTCCTCGATGATCCCGGGGTCCATCATGAAGATGCACTCCCACGGGCACACGTCCTCGCATGCCCGGCAGAGGATGCAGAGTTCGGGCGTCAGGCCGATGTGCCGCTTCGGCTTGACTCGTTCCTGTAGCCACTGGGCGTCGACCGTTTCAACGTAGTAATCGTCGAACATCAGGGGATGCTCGCCGCGGTCGGTCTTGCCCATGTCGTTTCTCTCCTAGTGGTAGCCGCCGGACTCAGGGCGCTCCTCGCCACTGGCGAGGGTACGGGGAAAGCGCTTCTGGATGGCGATTGCTGCCCAGATCGTGGCGGCAAGGGCTATGAGGTGCTCGATGACGACGACGAGGTCGCGGATGACCTGGTAGAGGTCCGTCGCGATGTCGAGTTCCATGCTACCGATGTTCGGGGCGAATGAAGTCGGGATCATGCGGTCCTGCAGGATTTCTTTGTTGGAATCGACGAAGTAGATCCAGGCCGAGGGCAGGATCCCATACACCCACCAGGCCACCGTGAGGGCCGCGATGACGCCCATCGTGGCGGAAACCCACTCGTGCCTGCCGTAGGTCCTCCTCGCGATGAGCAGAGGGAGGGCCAGCAACAGGATCCCCCAGATGAGCAGGATGACGACGCCCCACCAGCCTTGGCCGACACCGCTCGGATCGCCGAATTCGTAGAGTGCCCGTAAAGCGTCCGGCACGGCACGGAAGAACTCTCCGAACCAGCTCAGCTGCACGGGTCCTCGCTCTGAACGGGGACGACGAGGTTACCAGCCGCTAAGAAGGCCCAACAAACGCCCCGCGAGCTGGGGAACGCGTCTCAGAGCCCCGGTTCAGTCGTTCCGCTCCCAGGGGTGAGGTCGAGGTGTTCGGCGATGAGGCGCCGCAGTTCGGGGGCGGCGAGGGGCCCCGCGTGACGGTAGGCGATGCTGCCATCGGAAGCGACGAGCACGGTCGTCGGCATGCCGCGACCTTCGATGGCACGGAAAAAGGAACCGTCCTCGTCGACGACGAGCTCGTAACTCACCCCCGTTTTCTCGGCCAGCGTTCTCGCCTTGTCGAGGCTGTCCTCCCGGTCGACGCCCACGAATCGGACGGCGTCCGCCAGGGTGCGATGAACCGACTCGAACGCCGGCATTTCCTCGACGCAGAACGCACACCAGGTGGCCCAGAAGTTCAGCACGACAGGGGTGCCGCGAAAGCTCGAGGTGTCGAGAACGCCCTCGCCGTCGAGACGGGGAAGCAGGGCCTGTGGCAGCAGTTGGCGACCGTCCTCCCCGCGGAACATCTGGGCGCTGGCGGTTCCCGCACCGCTCGGGGTGGCCTCGCGTGCGCATGCGGTCTGGAAGGTGGCAAGGGCTATGAAGATGAGGATGAGGGAGGAGCGTCGCATGACAGTCGTGGAACGCGCGGGCGGGAGGCCGAGTTCCCGCCACAATCGTCGTCGTGTGGCGTTTTCACTGCGGTCCATCGCCGGCCCTGGCGACCTCGACCGCAGCTTCTCGAGCCGCCTCGACGACCCGGTCGACGACGCCCCCATCGTGGGCCAGCGAGGGGAAGAGCACCTCATACCCTGAGGGTGGCAGGTAGACACCGCGCATGAGCATCGCATGGAAGAAGCGAGCATAGGCAGCGTGATCTGCTCGCCGTGCCCCCTCATAGTCGAGAGCTTCGTCGACGTCGAAGAACATTCCGGTCAAGGTGCCCAGGTGGGGCACGAGGGTACGGAGTCCTGCGTCGGCGAACGCGGCCCGTAGCCCCGCGACCAGCGCGCTCGTCACCTCGCGCAGGCGATCGAAGGAGCCGTCGTCGAGCAGCCGCAGCTGGGCCAGGCCCGCGGCGACCGCGACGGGGTTCCCCGACAGAGTGCCGGCCTGATAGACGGGCCCCCCCGGCGCCAGGCACCCCATCACGTCGGCGCGGCCGCCGAAGGCGGCGAGGGGGAACCCCCCTCCGATGGCCTTTCCCAGCACGGTCAGGTCGGGGATCACGTCGAGAGTCCCCTGCGCTCCGCCGCGCCCGAGCCGAAAACCGGTGATGACCTCGTCGAAGACGACGAGAGCACCGACTCGGTGGGCACGTTCGACCAGCGCCTCCAGGAAACCGGTGCTAGGCGGGATGAGCCCCATGTTCGCGGCGACGGGCTCGCAGATGATCGCCGCGAGGTCATCGCCGTGGCGCTCGAGAAGCTCGTCAACCGCCTCGAGATCGTTCCAGGGAGCCAGCAGGGTGTCCTCAACTGCACCTGCGGTGACGCCCGGCGATCCGGGTATCCCGAATGTGGCGACACCCGATCCGGCCGCCGCAAGCAGCGCGTCGCTGTGTCCGTGGTAATGGCCCGTGAACTTCAGGATCCGATTGCGGCTGGTTACCCCTCGGGCGAGTCGCACCGCGCTCATTGCGGCCTCCGTCCCCGAGGAGACGAGCCGAACCTGGTCGAGAGCGGGAACGGCGTTCACGAGCTCCTCGGCGAGCTCGACCTCACGGCGGGTGGGGGCTCCGAAGGTGGAGCCCGCGTGGAGTGCGGTTTCAGCGGCGGTTACGACTGCGGGGTGGGCGTGACCGAGGATCAGCGGGCCCCATGACTGCACGAGGTCCACGTAACGGTTGCCGTCCTCGTCCCAGAGGTGGGCCCCCTCTCCGCGCACGAAGAAGCGGGGCGTGCCACCGACCGCTCCGAAGGCACGTACGGGCGAGTTGACGCCGCCGGGAATGACCCTGACTGCGCGCTCGTAGAGAGCGCGTGACCTCGCCTCCTCCACGACAGGGCAGGCTAGAGGATTCCGGCATCAGGAGCGGCATGGCGGCGCGGCCTCGCACTCGGCGAGCGGCCGGCGAAGCGATCAGCGGCCCACCGACTCGGGTTGTAGTTGCGGATGCAGTCCAGGCACACGACCAACCGCTTGCCCCTGCCGGCGCCTGCCAGTTGCTCTGCCTCTACCAGTCGCATCCGTTCCAGATGTTGGAAGCGACCACAGAGAGGACAGGGCCACGGCCGGCCATCATCACTCGCCGGCGGGACAATGGCGACCGACCTGATCCAGATCCGATCGGGTTGCAACAAGGCACACATCTGCCCTCCTTCGGGGCGCCGACACCCTTGGCCCATCTCACGCGTCAACGCTGCGTCGGTCGCGGTCCCACCAGACAGATGGCGCGACAAGGTCCCTGCAAGCCGCGGCCATTTCAGCAGCAGGTCGCTGAACCACAACACAAGGCCAGCAGGAGGTCGCCCACGTGTCGTTCGATCTGTTTGATGCTCTCATTCGCCTTGGTCAGAAACTCATGAATCTCGTCGTCGAGAGAGACGAGCTCGCACAGCGTCTGGCGCTGCCCCGAGCAGACGCACCACCGCTGCGCGAGCATCCTCCACCCCACCAGATAGGTGTCTGGCTCGTCGAACAGGAACGACTGCTCGTGCAGCCTCGCACGCAGCCGGCGGACGTCCTCAACACCAGGTTTCATAGGCCCACTGAGGTGGACGGCAGACTTGAACCGTGTTGCCTCGTGTGTACCCCCACTTTGGCCGTTCGATTTGCCGAACGCAAGTCCCGATCTGAAATGCGCCCTCCCCGGCCTTGCGAGCAGGTGGAGATCCTGACGACATGTGAGCCGAAGGAAGCGTTCGCGGGCGGAAGGGGCGGGCTAGTTCAGTTCACGCAGCACGAGGACGGCTAGCCATGGGAAGAGAGACAGTCCGGCTCACGAAAGAGCAGGAGACGCTGCTGGCGACCCTGTACGGCCGAGCGCTCGACTGTCGTGCAGCCCAACCGATTCTCGGCGACGAGGCGGCTGTGGAGGCGCTGGGCCGGCTCGACTACGACTTCTCCAAGCTGAAGATGAGCGGGAACGACGCGGTGAGCGTCGCAATACGCGCGAAGTACCTCGACCGTATAGCCATGGAGGATCTGGCCAACCTTTCTGAGGCGAACGTGCTGCACTTGGGCTGCGGTCTGGACAGTCGCGTGCTCCGTCTCGATCCCTCGGCAAAGGTCGGGTGGTATGACGTCGACTACCCGGAGGTCATCGAACTGCGCAGACGCGTGTACGGCGAGTACGCCCACCGCAAGAGTTACCGGATGATCGGCTCGTCTGTCGTCGAGCCCGGATGGCTGGACGAGGTAGATGCGGATCGGCCTGTGGTGGTCGTGGCCGAAGGACTCGTGCAATACCTGAACAAGGACGATCTCGTCGCCCTGCTCGAGCGCATCACCGATCGCTTTCCCACGGGCCGCATTGGGTTCGACGCCTGGAACTCGCTGGCAGCGCGGTTGGCTCCTCTTCAGCGGCAGCTGCGTGCGATCGGTGGGAAGACCGCTGGCTGGGGCATCGATGATCCACGCGAGCTCGCGCACCTGGTGCCACGACTGGGATTCGACTCCGAGATCATCTTCACAGAAATACCCGAACTTGATCGTTTGACTTGGCCGTATCGCGTCCTGATCGGACTCATG
>JBHELG010000127.1:0-8562 GCA_046263195.1 Nitriliruptorales bacterium
GGCCCATCGTCACGGGCCTGAACGACAACTCCACGTCTCCGTCTTCCCCTCGCCGGGCCACGGTGTGTTTCAGCCAGTTCGCATCGTCACGCTTCGGAAAGTCCTCGCGGTAATGCGCGCCACGCGACTCTTCGCGGGCGAGCGCCCCGGCGACGAGTGTCTGAGCGAGATCGACGAGGTGGCCGAGTTCCACGGCCTCCAGAAGGTCCGTGTTGAACATCTTGCCTTTGTCCATGACGACAATGGCTCGCAAGCGGCGCTGCAGCCCGGCGAGGACGTGCTTCTGCTCCTCGAGGGTGTCCTTGGACCGGAAAGCCATCGCCCTGTCCTGCATGGACGTCTGTAGTTCGCGCCGCAGCACGGAGGCCTGCTCGCCCTGGTCGTTGTCGATCATGCGCTGCAGTCGGCTCTCGAGGTCATTGTGCGCGTCCGACGGCGGATCGGGAAGCCCGTTCTCGCGGGCGAAGGCAGCCGCGGACTCTCCCGCACGCCGTCCGAACACGACGATGTCGAGCAGAGAGTTCGTTCCGAGACGGTTGGCGCCGTGGACCGACACGCAGGCGCATTCGCCAGCCGCGAAGAGACCCGGGACAACCTCGCCCTCGGCGTTCGCCCGTACTCGGCCGTGGATGTCGGTGGGTATGCCACCCATGGCGTAGTGGGCGGTTGGTTGGACGGGAATTCCTTCAGTGTAGGGATCGACGCCGAGGTAGGTGCGGGCGAACTCGGTGACGTCCGGCAGCTTCTCGTCGAGGACCTCTCGGTCGAGGTGGGTGAGATCGAGATAGACGTAGTCCCTGCCGTCGATGCCGCGGCCCTCCCGGATCTCCTGTCTTATGGCGCGGGAGACGACGTCGCGGGCGGCCAGGTCTTTGATGGTGGGGGCGTAGCGCTCCATGAACCGCTCGCCCTCGGCGTTGCGAAGCACGCCGCCCTCGCCGCGAGCACCTTCGGTCACGAGGATGCCAAGGCCGCGCAACCCCGTCGGATGGAACTGAAAGAACTCCATGTCCTCGAGGGGTATCCCGTGGCGGTAGGCCACGGCTGGTCCGTCCCCGGTGAGGGCGTGGGCGTTCGAGGTGACGCTGTAGATGCGGCCGTAGCCGCCGGTGGCGAATACCACGGAGGGAGCGACGAACACGTGGATCTCCCCGGTGGCCAGCTCGACGGTGACCATTCCTGCGGTCCGACCGTCGGGGTCGCGGACGTAGTCGAGGCAGTAGAACTCGTCGAAGAACTGCACTCCGCGCTTCACGCACTGCTGGTAGAGCGTCTGCAGGATCATGTGCCCGGTACGGTCGGCCGCATAGCAGGCGCGCTGGACCGGGGCCTCGCCATGTTGGCGGGTGTGGCCTCCGAAGCGCCGCTGAGCGATCCTGCCGTCCCTGGTGCGGCTGAAGGGCATGCCCATGTGCTCGAGCTCTATGACAGCGTCTATGGCCTCTCGGCACATGATGTCGATGGCGTCCTGGTCGCCCAGATAGTCGGACCCCTTGACCGTGTCGAACGCGTGCCACTCCCATTTGTCTTCTTCGAGATTGCCCAGAGCAGCACACATCCCACCCTGCGCGGCCCCCGTATGGGATCTGGTGGGATAGAGCTTTGTGATGACCGCGGTTCTCACCTTCTGCCCGCATTCGAGAGCAGCGCGGAGCCCGGCCCCACCCGCGCCGATGACGACGGCGTCGAACAGATGCTGCTCTACCATCGCAGCTATCCGCGAGCGTTTGGGTTGAAGGCCACGATCACGAACGTCCCGAGCGCGATCATGAAGAAGGTCACCGTATAGAGCAGAAACTTCGTGTAGGTGCGTTTCACGTCGTCACGGACGTAATCCTCGACGATCACCCGCACACCGTTCGCCCCGTGAACCGTGGCGAGCATGAGCAGGGCCCAATCGTAGGTCTGCCAGAAAGGATTGGCCCAACGACCCGCGACGAAGGCAAAGTTGACCCGCGCGACTCCGCCGTCTATGAGGTGCATGATCGCGAGGTGGGCCAGGACGAGCGCGACGAGAATGATCCCGCTCACGCGCATGAAAACCCACGAGTAGAACTCGTAGCTCGCACCTACACGCTCCCGAGCCGGAGAGCGGGAGACGCCCGTAACCGACGCTGACATCGCTGCCTCGTTACCTAGTCGGATCCGCGGCCGACGTCTGCTCGGCACGACTCTGCAGCTCCTCGATGAGGTTCATGCCCATGATTCCGATCGCGGCTCCGCTGAGCAGCACAGTCAGAGCCACCGTGGCCGCGCTCAGTACGCGGATCTGCTCGGTTCCCTTCGACCAGAAGTCGATGAGGGTCACCTTGATTCCGTTGAGCGCGTGGTAGATGACCGCGACGACGAGGCCCATCTCCATGAGCTGAACAATGGGGTTGCGATAGACCTCGACAACGCCGTCGTACAGGCGGCCATCCCCGACGGCGACGAGGGAGGTGTCGAGAATGTGCGCGAAGAGGAACAGGAAGATGAGCACACCGGTGATCCGGTGCAGGACCCACGTGAACATGCCGGGCCCGCCGCGGTAGAGCGTGCCGCGTGCCTTGCCCATGGACTCCTCCTCGCCCTGCCACACGCGGGCACGGAGCCTACCGCGAGCGAGCGCCCCGACGTGCTCCCCAGCCGCTGCGGCCCCGCAGTAGCCTTCTGTCATGAGCGCAGGCGAACACGAGCACCACCCTCTCCCACCCGTGAGCACGGTAAGCGGCTTCCCGGTCAAGGTCGTCTACGAACCGAAAGACCTCGAGGGATTCGACGCAGAGCGCGATCTCGGCGCTCCGGGCGAGTATCCCTTCACCCGCGGCCCGCATGAGACGATGTACCGCGGACGGCCGTGGACCATTCGTCAGTACGCCGGCTTCGCCACGGCCGAGGAGACGAACCGACGCTACCGGTACCTGCTCTCGCAGGGTACGACCGGACTGTCGGTCGCGTTCGATCTGCCCACCCAGATGGGCTACGACTCCGATCATCCCCGAGCCGAGGGGGAAGTCGGCAAGGTCGGAGTCGCAATCGACTCGCTCGCCGACATGCGCCGGCTGTTCGCTGGCATACCCCTCGACGAAGTGTCGACCTCGATGACGATCAACGCCCCGGCGTCTCTCCTGCTGCTCCTCTACCAGCTGGTGGGAGAGGAGCAGGGAGTTGATCCGGTCAAGTTGCGTGGCACGATCCAGAACGATGTGCTGAAGGAGTACATCGCCCGGGGCACCTACATCTACCCGCCCAAGCCGAGCCTGCGGCTCGTCAGCGACACCTTCGCGTACTGCAGGGAACAGCTGCCGAACTTCAACACGATCTCGGTCTCCGGCTACCACATGAGCGAGGCGGGGGCGACACCGGTGCAGGAGGTGGCGTTCACGCTCGCCAATGCGGTGGCCTACGTGCAGGCGGCGGTGCACGCCGGACTCGACGTCGACACGTTCGCCCCGCGCTTGTCGTTCTTCTTCGTCGCCCGCACGAGCCTCCTCGAGGAGGTTGCGAAGTTCCGTGCAGCCCGGCGCATGTACGCCCGGATCATGCGGGAGCGCTTCCGCGCCCACGACCCCCGCTCACTGCAGCTACGGGTGCACACTCAAACGGCCGGGGTACAGCTCACCGCTCAGCAGGTCGAGGTCAACCTGGTGAGAGTCACCGTGCAGGCGCTCGCCGCCACGCTCGGAGGCACACAGTCCCTCCACACGAACTCCTACGACGAGGCACTCGCCCTGCCGAGCGAGCACGCCGCCATGCTCGCGGTTCGTACCCAGCAGGTGCTGCGACACGAGACGGACGTCACGGCCTCGGTGGACCCGCTCGCCGGCTCCTATTTCATCGAGTCGTTGACCGAGGAGATCGAGCGTCACGCCGGCGACTATCTCGCGCGAATCGACGAGCTGGGCGGGGCGGTCGACGCCATCGAGGCGGGGTTCCAGAAGCGGGAGATCGAGCAGGCAGCCTACGACCTGGCGCGGGCGATCGAATCCGGCAGCGAAGTGGTCGTTGGGGTGAACCGCTACACGGTTGACGAGCGCCAGGAGATCGCACTCCAGCGCCCCGACGAGAGAGCGGTCGCCCAACAGGTAGCGCGCACCAGAAGGGTGCGCGAGGAGCGGGACGGGGAGGCTGTCGAGGCCGCCCTCGAGGACGTGCGGAAGGCCGCCCGCTCCGACGACAACCTCTTGCCGGCGATGAGGGAGGCGCTGCGTCGCCTCACCACCATCGGTGAGATCTGTGATGTGCTCCGGGAGGAGTTCGGCACCTATACCCCGCCCGACACCCTGTGACCAAGGTGCGCGGCCCAGGCAAACGGATCGTCATTCTCGGTGGAGGCCCCGCCGCCTACGAAGCGGCGCTGGTCGCCGCGGATCTCGACGCTGACGTGACGGTCGTCACCGACGAAGGCGTGGGCGGCAACTGCGTCCTGTGGGACTGCGTGCCATCCAAGGCGCTCATCGTCTCGGCTGAAGCGATGGGATGGATGCGTACCGCCACCGACCTCGGGGTTCGAGTGCCGGGTGCCGGTGGGCTCGACCGTACCTTCGTGGACTACGAGGCGGTCACCAACAGGGTGATGCAACTCGGTCACGACCAGTCGCGAGACATCGAGCGTAAGGTGGTAGCCAGCGGGGCCAAGGTGTTGCGCGGCCGTGGCCACATATCCGGACACCACAGGATCAGCGTCGACGGCGTCTCCGATGAGCTCGTGGCCGACGTGTGTCTCGTTGCCACGGGTTCCCGGCCACGGGTGCTGTCGTTCTTCGAGCCGGACGGAGAGCGCGTATTGACCAGCAAGGACGTCTATTCCCTGCCGGAGGTCCCCGAGCGACTCATCGTGGTGGGCTCGGGAGCCACCGGTGCCGAGTTCGCGCACGCGTTCGTTCGCTTCGGCTCCGACGTCGTGCTCGTTTCCTCCCGCGATCTCATCCTGCCGACGGAGGATCCCGACGCCGCCGAGGTGATCGAGCACGTCTTCGAACGGCGCGGCATGACGATTCTGCGCCGGGTGCGGGCAGTCAGTTGCGAGCGGACCGAGGGGGGGGTGGCAGTCGGGCTGAACGACGGCTCGACCATCGAGGGCACCCATGTGCTCTTCACGGTCGGTCAGGTACCCGCCTCTGATGGAATCGGTCTCGACATCGAGGACGTCGTCGCGGCCGAGGGAGGGGCGATCCCCGTCGACGCGGTCTCGCGTACGAACCGGGCCTGGGTGTACGCGGCCGGAGACGTTGTAGGACGCGTCATGCTTGCCAACGTCGCCGCCATGCAGGGCCGAATCGCGATGTGGCATGCGCTCGGTCAGGCGCTGACACCCATCCGGTGGGACGCCATCAACATGACGATCTTCACCAACCCCGAGGTCGCCACCTGTGGGCTGGCAGAGGCCGATATCCGCCACCAGGGCATTCCCCTACGTACCTCCCGGCTCGACTTCGGTGGCAATCCCAGGGCGAAGATGGCCGGCAGGCAGGATGGGTTCGTGAAGATCCACGCGATGCCCGGGTCGGGGACGGTGCTCGGCGCGGTCGTTGTCAGTCACTCGGCGTCGGACCTCATCCAGCCCCTCGCGGTCGCGGTGCAGAACCGTCTGACCGTTACCCAGCTCGTGCAGACGCTGACGGTCTATCCGTCCATGGCCGGTTCGGTGACCGAAGCCGCCCGCCTGCTCATGGAGGAGACATTGTGAGCGTGGCTCCACCCTCCTGTGCATCGAGCCCGATCCGGGCGAGCACGGAACCGGAATCGACCGCATCGCCCGGCCGATAGACCAGATCCCGGACCACGCCGTCGGAGTGAGCGATGACGTGGTTCTCCATCTTCATGGCCTCGAGCACCGCCACGAGATCGCCCGCGGCCACGGTTTCACCTTCCGAGACCGCGTACTTCACGAGCGTGCCCTGCATGGGTGCGAGTACCTCCTCTCCGCCTGCACTCACCCGTCGCTGCTCGCTGGCTGCGGCCCGGCGCCGTACGCGTTGCGCTGCGGGGCGGGGAGCGGCGTCCGCGTGTGCCAGGTCACCGAACACACGCACCTCGAGCCGGCGGCCATCGACCTCGACCGTCACCCGTCGGCTCGGCACCTCTGCGTGGTCGCTCTCCGGCGAAGGTATGTAAGGCTCGAGGGCCGACAGGTCCCACTCCTGCTCTACCGAGATGGTGGAGTGCCGGCCCGCCATGAACATCTCGTTGGTGAGCGCGACCCGGTGGAAGGGCACCGTCGTCGGGATGCCTGCCACGACGAGCTCGTCGAGGGCTCGAAGCATGCGGCGGCGGGCATCGTCGCGATCCTCTCCCCAGACGATGAGTTTGCCGAACATCGAGTCGTAGGCCCGAGGAATGTCCGCTCCCGACTCGACGGCGGCGTCGAGACGCACCCACGGCCCCTGCGGTGGCGAGAAGTGGCTGACGCGACCAGGGCCAGGGGCGAAGCCGAGCGACGGGTCTTCGGCGTTCAGGCGTACTTCGATGGCGTGGCCGCGCAGCCGCACGTCCTGTTGGCGGATTCTCATACCGTCCCCGGCGGCGATGCGCAGCTGGGCATGGACGAGATCGATTCCAGTGACGAGCTCGGTCACCGGGTGTTCGACCTGTAGTCGTGTATTCATCTCCAGGAAGTAGAAGACATCGCCGTCGAGGAGGAACTCGCAGGTGCCGGCGTTTTGGTAGCCGACCTCCTTCGCGATACGGACAGCGGCCTCGCCCAGACGGTTGCGTAAGTGGGGACCGATACCTGGCGCCGGGGCTTCCTCGATGAGCTTCTGATGACGACGCTGCAGGGAGCAGTCCCGCTCGCCGAGGTGAATGATGGTCCCGTCGAGGTCGCCCAGAATCTGGACCTCGACATGCCTGGGGCGCTCGAGGTAGCGCTCCACGTAGACCTCGCCCCGTCCGAACGCGGCCTCGGCCTCACGGGTCGCGGACTCCAAGGCCTCCCTCAGCTCCTGACGCGAGCGAACGACCCGCATCCCACGCCCCCCGCCGCCGAACGCCGCCTTCAACGCGATCGGGTAGCCGTGCTCATCGGCGAATGCCGCGGCCTCGGCCGCATCGGAGACCGGTTCAAGCGTGCCGGGTACGAGCGGAACGCTCGTGGCGAGAGCCACCTCACGGGCCGCGAGCTTGTCCCCCATACTGCGCATCGAGGAGGCCGGAGGTCCCACGAATACGAAACCGACCTCGTGCACTGCTTCGACGAAGTCGCTGTTCTCGCTCAGAAAGCCGTAGCCGGGGTGTATCGCGTCGACCCCCGCCCGGCGGGCGACCCCAAGCACCCGCTCCACATGCAGGTACGACTCGGCAGCTGGCGCTGGTCCGAGGAGATACGCCTCGTCTGCGGCTCGAACGTGAATGGCATCACGGTCCGCTTCGCTGTACACGGCGACGCCGCGGATCCCGAGCTCTTTGCAGGCTCGCAGGACCCGCAGCGCAATCTCTCCGCGGTTCGCAACGAGGACGGCGTCGAACACTGACGTTCCTTGTCGGAATGAAGCCCCTCCGCCTACGTCGCGATCTTCGACCAGTCCGCGGCTTCGGTCGTCGTTTCCGTCCGGCCCGCCCGCCTTTCAAGGCGGCTTGGACAGAAGACCGCTCCTTCGGTCTCCCGGGCGAACGCAGGACACCGACTCCGTCTCCCGGTGGCCGCTCCCGAGAAAGGCCGGTGCGCATGCTAGCCGGCCCTGTAAGCCTTGCATTGCCCTGTTCGCCGGCGACAGCGGGGGTCGAGTAGCCTCCGCCTGCAACTCGTCCCACCCGCGGTCCCGGACGAGCCAAGACCGCTCCCACCCGTCATTCTTGGACAAGTCAAGACCGCTCGCACCCGAGGCTCGTCCCACAAGGAGTTCTGCGGATGAGACGTGCGGCCCGGCCGCTCGCGCTCGCTGTCTTCGGCCTGCTTGCGGCCTGTACCAAGGTTCCACCCGAGATCATCAATGCCGCCGCCGTCGAGTGTCCGAGCGATGCCGACTGCTATGACCCCGCACGACCTGATGGGCCAGGCGGCACCCTCTCCGTCGAGGGTGGCGAGTTCTTCTTCAGGAACCTCACGGGTACGGCAGTCGAAGGGCCGGTTCGGGTGACCCTGCACAACATCGGGGGCGCGGAGCACACCTTCACGATCGACGAGGCTTTCGGCGCCATGGATGAGGTCGTCGCGCTACCGGGCGAGACGACGACGGGGACGCTCGAACTCTTCCAGGGCAACTACACGTACTACTGCTCGGTTCCCGGCCATCGCCAGCAGGGCATGGAGGGGACACTGGTGGTCGCGGCAGCGGACAACGCCGGGCTCCCACAGCCCACTACGGGGTCTCCACCTCCGCCGGCAGCCGAGGGTGCCGCTACCCCGGGTGGGTCGCCGACACCCTCTCAGGCGCCTGCCGCGGGCGGTCCCACCATCAGGCAGACGAAGCAGCGCTAGCGGCCCTGCCGCCACCTCAGTCGCTCGCGCTTCTAGTAGTTCGTGAACAGCAGGTGGTCGTTCGCCGACCTGGACGACCTCACGACATCCCTGGTCGTGTTCCCGTAGAGCGCGTTGCGCACGGCCGCGGGGCCGGCTCCCGGATTGCGCTCGAGATAGAGGGC
>JBHELG010000128.1:0-5867 GCA_046263195.1 Nitriliruptorales bacterium
GGGGGGCAGGACGATCGCGACGAAGAGGGGAGGTAACTTCCGCGAGATCTGCCAGCCGGGCGAGAGATCCGTCGCTCGGGGCCCCGAAAATGGTCACAGAATGGTCACAAGAAACATGACACAGAGCGACACTCGACGCTACACGATGGAATGGCACCACTGTGTTTTCCCAGTTCAGAGGCATGGTGCGGCATCAGAGAGTACACGGTGACACCCCCTTGGCCCGCCTCGAAAGCGGGTAGGCCCGCAAGGGTCTCGTGGGTTCAAATCCCACTCCCTCCGCCTATCTTCGCAGGTCAGCGGGGTTACTGCCGCGAGCTCCTGCCGACTCTGCCGGGCCGCGGACCAGGGCGCCAGCCGGTTCCCCGCGTGGTCAAGACCACTTTGCAAGACCGACCGCGACAGCACCGGACAAACCTCCTGGCAGGGGCATCGGTCGGAACCTGCGTGCGAATCGTGGGCTCAGACGCTGTGGCAGCTGTCGCGAATCGTCCGAGCAGGCGGGGCCACCCCCCGGGGAGTTGAAGGAATACTCTCTCGTCAAGATCCTCTCGTCCGCTCGCCCGCCGCTGCGGTGACTTCCCGTGGTGGGCCAAACTTGCAGTACGCAGTGCAGCCACTAGCCGGTGGATGCCCTGGCTCTGGTGGTGCGAGCCCGGGCGGCCCCGACGAGGTTGCCCTTGCGCTCGTAGAGGGCTTCCGCCTCGTCGATCACGGGCAGCGCCCTCGCCAGCTGTCCGCCCGCCAGCAGGATCTCGGCGAGATCGACGTGGAGGTCCGCGCGGAGGTTGAGCATCTGAGCAGGTACCAGCTGAACGGCAGCGCGTCCCAACCGCTCCGCCTCGCCCAGGCTCTCCCGATGAACCAGGACCCGGGCCAGTGCGGCGCGGCTCAGGGCCTGAGCGGCGATGTTCTCCGCGGGAGCCGCTTCGACACTGAGACGAGCGAGGCTTTCCCCCTCTGCCGCACCTGTAGCGGTCAGGAGGCGAGACAGGTGCGCGGCGAACTGTGACACCCATTCCCGCTCCCGCATCTCGACTGCCATGTCCAAGGCCGTGCGGAGCTCGCGCTCCCCGGCGCTCGAGTCGCCGGCCATGATCTCCACCTCGCCGCTCCACCCGGTGGCGAACATCTGTGGCCGTCGGGCACGTATCCGCTCGATCAGCAGACGTCGCGCGCGGGAGATCAGTTCACGGGCCTCGTCGAACTCTCCGAGCATGGCGCGCAGGCGCGCCGCCTCGGTCATCACGAGTGGATGCTCCATACCGAGCCAGGGGGTGAGCTGCTCGCAGGCTCGCAGGCACTCGGGGACAGGCGTCTCTCCTGACGCCAGCGCGAGGACGACGCTGACCCGAGCGGCCGCCTTCTCGCGCGGCTCCCCAGAACGATCGGCCTGCGCGAGCCCCTGCCAGGCGGTCTTCTCCATCTGGCGGATGTCCCCTGTCCACAGGTGCACGACTCCCAGGACGTAGCTGGCGAGCGCCAAGCCGGCCTCGTCGCCGGCCTCCTGGAACACCTTGCGGGCCTGCTCCGCCAGGTCGCGAATGGATCGCAGACTGATCGGATCCGGGCCGGTGAACAGACGGATCCTGGCCCGCTCCAGTCGAATGCGCTGTTCGAGCACGGGGCTGTCGTCCGCCCCCACCTCCGACAGCATCTCGGCGAGCACCCCGCCGGCGTCCTCGTGCCGCCCCAACACCTGGTACGCCTCGACGAGACGGCGGTTCACCTGCGGGCGTTGGCGGTGGTTCGCGGGCAAAAGTGCGATCGCCCGCGCCCACAGGTTCTCGGCCGCCGCCACATCGAAGCGGCCGAAGGCGCGATCCCCAGCATGCGCCAGGAGCTCGCCCGCGCGCAGGGTCAGGGTACGGGTGTGGGGGTCGACGAGCCCGAGGTCGCGGCGGTGCAGGTACGCCTGCTCGAGGTGGTAGCCCACGACCTCCTCGCACTCCCAGGGCTTCGCTCCGGCCTCGGTCTCCAGCCATCGGGCGAAGCGTTCGTGCAGCTCCGCACGGCTCTGGCGCGTCATGCTGGCGTAGGCAGCGAGCTGGATCAGAACGTGCCGGAAGCCGAAAGCCTCTTGTCCCAGGAAGGGCCGCCGGGAGGGCCTGATCAGCTCCCTGTCTTCGAGCGTGCGGAGGTGCCGAACCGCGAAGGGGCGGGCCTCGTCCGGGACGAGGGCGGCGAGCCCTTGCAGCGAAAAGTCGATCCCCACCACCGAGGCGTACCGCAGCAGGTCACGCTCGGCGGGCCCCAGCCGGTCGAGGCGGGCAGCGAGCAGTGCCTGCAGCGACGGTGGAATCGGCAGGGCCTTGTCGTCTCGGAGCGCCGCGACGAGCTGTTCGAGGAACAGCGGGTTGCCCTGGGCGGTCTCTACTACATGCGCGACCGTCTCGGGTGGGAGCACCTGGCCGGCCAGTCGCTCGGCGACGAGCTGCCTGCTGTCCACGGGGCTCAAGGGCGAGAGTAGAAGGGACGCCGCAACGCGGTCTTCCGCCCCGATGGCATGCTGCTCTGAGGCCTCGGATCGCGCCAGGCAAAGCAGCAGCAACGCCCCGCGAACGGCGGAGGCGAGGTAGGCGACGAGGTCGAGAAGGGTGGGCTGGGCCCAGTGCAGGTCGTCGAGTATCACCACGAGTGGCTGCCGCCTGGCCAGAGCCTCGAAGAAGCGGCGGACGGCCGGGAAGAGGTCCACGGCTCGCACGGCTTCCTCGGCCAGACCGATCGCGCTCGCAACCTGGGCGATGGCAGACCTCGCGTCCTCATCCCCACCGAACACGTGGACGATCTCGTCCAGTCCTCCGCCACCGACGGCCTGCAGGACGATCTCCCGCAGCGGCCAGAAGGTGATTCCCTCTCCGTAGGAGGGGCAACGGCCGATGAGGATCCGAGCCTCACCTGCCAGGGCGTCGGCGAACTCCAGGGCCAGTCTCGACTTGCCGACCCCAGCTTCTCCAACGACGCTGACGAGCGCGGCCTGCCCCTCGCGGACGACGCGGTCGAAGGCCCTGCGCAGCCGGACGAGTTCGCCCAGGCGTCCCACGAGGGGCGCATCACGGCGAGGGGTGCGATCTGGAGAGCCGGCGATCAGATCGACCAGCCGCCACGCCACCGTCTGCTGACCCCGCCCCTCGCTTGTCAAGCTCCCCGCCGGTTCCACGACCACAGCATCCTCGACCAGCTGTCGGGTCGCCTCCCCCATCAGCACCTCGCCGTCCGCTGCCGCCTCCTGTAGTCGGGCAGCGCGGTTGACGGTATCTCCTGACGCGGTCGGTCCAGCCCCGGGGTAGCCGACCACGACCTCCCCGGTGTTGACACCGATCCGAGGGGCAAGCCTGATGCCGTGCTCGCGCGCGAGGTCCTCGTTCATCGCCGTCAGGGTTCGGCGCACCTCATCCGTGGCCCGCACCGCCCTCAGGGCGTCGTTCTCATGGGCCGAAGGGACCCCGAAGACGGCCACCACGACACCCCCGAGGACTCCCTCAACGGTCCCCCCGTGACGCTCGAGTGCGCCAGTCGCGGCCTCGAAGCACGGCCTCATGATCCGCTGGAGGGCCTCCGGATCCGATCGTTCGATTCGCTCCATCGACTCGGTAAGGCCCACGAACACGACCGTGACGGTCTTCCGCTCCTGCATGAGCCAGGGTTGCTCGGCAAGGCCTGCCTCGTCTTCGGACGTCTCGGGAGTGGTGGGTGCGGGAGCTGCAGACGACAGCAGGTCCAGCACGGGGTCGTGGGAGAGGATCGCCTGCTGGAGACCCTGCAGGGCCTCTCCCGGCTCGATCCCGAGTTCCTCGACCAGCATGCGACGGGCGTCGCGATAGACCTCGAGCGCCTCGGCTTGGCGCTCGGAGCGGTACAGCGCGAGCATGAGCTGCCCGCGTAGTCGTTCCCGGAACGGGTGGTGGGAGACGAGGGCCTCCAGCTCCGCCACCACCTCAACGTGGCGTCCCAGCACGAGGTCCGCATCGATGCGTTCCTCGAGCGCGACCAGCCGAAGTTCCTCCAGCTCAGCGATCGCGTTCTGCGCAAACGGCTGGTAGGTGAACTCGGCCAGCGCAGGTCCGCGCCACAAGCCCAGCGCCGCACGAAGCTGACGCGCCCGCTCTCGGGCAGGCTCCCCCGCCGCCGCCGTGACCAGGCGTCGGAACCGGTCGGCGTCGATCTGGCTGCGGTCGATGGCCAGCACGTAGCCGGGCGGGCAGGTTTCGAGCATCGCAGGCTGGGCACGGCTGTCCCGCACGGGCTGCAGGCGTTTGCGCAGCGTCGACACGAGACCGTGTAGTGCTTTCGCCGCTGTCGGCGGTGGCGACTCGCCCCACAGCTCTTCGATGAGACGATCGACCGCCACGACTTCGCCGGCACGCAACACCAGCAGGGCCAGTAAGGCCCGGCCCCGCCCCCGGGGCAGCACCACGGCCCCTCGATCAGCCACGACCTCGAACGGCCCGAGGATCCGGAACTCCATCCCGGACTCCGCGTCCTGCAACCCAGGCGACGCAGGTCCCAAGCCCACGCCCTGTGTCGAAGCGCCGCCAGCCGGCCACGGACGATCCATTACCCATCCCTTACCGCTCCCTGTTCAGTATCGAATACCGAGAGCGAAGACGCGACGCGGTGGGGGAAGGACGAGGCGTGAACAGGGAAGGAGCCACCGTTGAGCCGTCGAAGGCAGCTTCGTTCGGGTGACCGCCGCCCGATTTGGCCGCCTGCGCTCCCGACGCGGTCCTCGTAGAGAGGGCGAAAACGCACAGGAGGAAAAATAGGGCCGCTGAAACGAACGCAACGAGCGAAGCCGACTGATTACCAGACGTCGACCGAAAGGAAGGGAGTCACCATGCCTGAGCCGCTCATCTTCATAAACAACTACAAGCTCCAGGCGGGCAAGCTCGACCAGTACAAGAAGGCTGCCGCGACGTGGTTCGCATGGAACGAGGCGGACCACCCGCGCCTGTTCCATCACGCGGTGTATCTCAGCGAGGACGGCCCCGAGATGACCAACATCCAGGTCCACCCCGACGCGGCCTCCATGGAGCTGCAAATGAGGTTGGTCGCCGACGTCCACGCCACATGGCAGAACTACATCGACTGGTCCACCATGCGACTCGTGATCTGCGGGAGGCCCAGCGACGCTCTCCTCGAGGGGCTACGGCAGGTCGCCGGGTCCGGTGTCCGCGTCACCATCAAGACCCCGGTCGACGGCTTCAGCCGTCTGCCGAGGGCATAGCAACATCGAGTCCCGCCTGCTGTGAGGCGCGGGGGCAGCTCCGTCGTCGTGACCTCGAAGCCCTGGCGAGAGGAAGAACCGCGAAGGCGCGATGCGACGTCTGGGAACTTCACTACGTGGAGGCCAGGCCTGAAAACTGCACGAGAGCGTAGGCATCGTCGCAGAGGCGTGTGCCCGCCTGTCGGGTACCATCCCTGCGGGCCACCCCCCTGGGCGGCGTGGCCCGCAAAGTCTCGGATCGATTTCCACTCCTCACGCGTATCGAACTTGGAGGGTTCGCCTAGTCCGGCCTATGGCGCACGATTGGAAATCGTGTAGGGGTAACCCCCCTCGAGGGTTCGAATCCCTCACCCTCCGCTCATACGTCTCTGCACGTCTGTCGTCAACGCGGGATTCCCGCGCTCGCCTCACCGCTGGTGAGCCCGTTGCGAGCAGGCCACGCGGTCACAGCTCGTCACAAGTTGCAGCGCTCGTGCTGTGCTTGCGTGCCCCACTAGTCCTCACTTCAGCCCGTACTCGCGATCTGGATGAGGTTGCCGCAGGTGTCGTCGAAGACTGCCGTGGTGACCCCGCTCATCTCCAGCGGCTCCTGGGTGAACCGGACCCCGCGCTCCCGAAGGCGCTTGTACTCGGCGTGGAC
>JBHELG010000129.1:0-14762 GCA_046263195.1 Nitriliruptorales bacterium
AGCAAGCTCCCTAAGCAGCCCACGCTCGGTCGGCTCCGCTGTTCGACAGTCGACGGCAACCACAGCCACGCCAAGGCGCCGGGCAGCATCGGCAAACGCATCCACCAGAGCCGTCTTGCCGATCCCACCCAGGCCGTGAACCACGACGACTAGGGGACCCTCGTCCTGCAGCAGCTCGAGCAGCACGGCCTGTTCCTGCTCGCGTCCGACCAGGTACGCGCCGCTGCGCTCGGCGAGCATGTCGCCGACGGTCCGCATGAAGCCCCCTCTTTCATGTTGTCGTCGCTTCGGCTACTTCCTTGGCGAAGCGGATGGAGTTCGCCGGCCCATCGCGGTGAACGCCTCTTGGACGTCGCGGCGCCACAGCCCGATGTTGCGCGGTCAAACCTGCCCGGCCAGTTGCCGTGGTGCCGTCAGCTGGCGGTCGAGGGCCTGATCGCACGGTTCGCCATCACTGCAACGCGTCCAGGCGCGAGCGCATCATGCAGGCGATCGGCGCGGTCGCCGGACCCGCGGCGAAACGTAGCGAACCAGGCGGCGAGCGCGAACCGCCCGCCCATTTCGGGGCGGGCGGCTACCCCCGGAATCAGCTCACGCTGTGCCCCTGGATATTCATCTCGATCCGAGCCGCGGTGATCGGGCCAGTCAGGCAATTTCCCTTGGTGGGAATGAACACGAAGTCCCCCATCCAACTCGTCTGCCGGTCAGCGCTGCTGGCCTCGACATCCCCTCGGCGGTTGAAGAGAGATTGCTCATACGTTCCTTGCTCCTTCGCCGGTCCTCCATCGGTGGGAAGCGTGAAGGAGTATGTTCCTGGGCCCGATACGTTGAGGCAGGTGTCTCCGAGTGGCGAGCTCTCGCCGTAGCGTCCCGCGACGCTGATCGTGCCGAGCCCTGTGACGGTGCGACCCCGGTAGAGCCCCTGGCAATCCCACGTGCCCCGCTCACCGCCGGTGGTGTAGCTGCCCTCGCTAGGCGTCAGCGACAGACCGGGGGTGACGGTCACGTCGAACACGGCGCTGCACTTGAGTTGGGTACGCGACGACGCCTGCGCTGGCACGGGAAGTGTCGTGCCCAACAGCAAGCAAGCAAGTGCGACAACGAGGCTTCTCAACGGTATGGGGCTCTCACTCCACTTCGAAGCGGCTGGTAACCGGCGGGTATCGGGTCTCGAAGCAAGACCCCATTTCACTGGGGGGTTTTCGCCGAGCATCCGGAGACTGTTGGGGTCCATCATTTCTCCTTGTCGCCGGTCTACACGGCAAGGGCGCTACGCAGCAGGCGTTGCAGTTCCGTAGCCTTAACAAAGCCGCGCGTGACACGGGTCGGTTTCTCGATCACCTCGAAGTCACTGGACACCACATCTGTGAACTGCGGGCTGGTCACGAAGGACTGCCAAAGGTCGCTGTTGAGGTAGTCCTGCATCGCATCCCGGTCCGTCCAAGTCTTGACCCCCCCGTAACGCCCCCTGCCTGGGTCGTGCAGCCACACCTTCGAGATCAGACCGGGCACGGCGGCATAGGCGGCGGCGTCCTCATTGCAGCCCGCCAGGAACTCCTCGTCCGTGAGACCCTTCAGGCGGAAGCTCACGATCTGGATGTGCATAACCGTCTCCTATCTCTGATCAGCTGGCGTAGACGGTACGCAGCCGCCAGCCAATTCCATGAGGTTTCCCTGAGAACCAGATGAGAACTAGTGACCGCTGGAGTGTCGCCTGCCATGAGCATGGGACCACCCTGGGGGGGTTCTGCCAGGAGTATGGGACCACGTGTTTGCCAGTGATGGGACCAGCTGGGGTTCTCCGGTTTCCGGTCGCCTGACCAGTTCAGTCCGCGCCTGTCGTCGAGCCGACGGAGGGCGCGTGGCCTACCGGGAGGTGATGTCTTCGCCCTGAGCGCTGACGACGCAGGATGAGTGCATTCGCAGGCGCCAAGGTTGGCGTAGGTCCGCGGTCAGGGCGGATCTCAGGAGGCGACCAGGTCCGCGGGTGGACGGTTTGGGAAGGTGTCAGGTGCGGAGGCGTTTCGAACTCACCCCCGCATGAACGTCGTTGCAATTAACGTGCACGCTGCTCGCGAGGAGACTGAATCTGAGGCTCCCATCTCTGCGATCGCCCCTTTCGAGTGACATTCGTGCAGTCTCGGCCATCGTGGCGTGCTGTTCATCGACGAACTTCTCGAGGTGCCCCGGTGGATTCTCGATGCCCTCCGCCAGCCGCTGGAGCAGGGCGCCGTGACGGTCGTGCGGGCCCGTGCGGCGGTGCGCTTCCCCGCGAAGGTCCTGCTCGTGGCGGCTGCCAATCCTTGCCCCTGCGGGCACTTGGGCGATCCTCGTCGGGAGTGTCGCTGTCGTTCGGACCTCATCGAGCGTTATCGAGGGCGGCTGTCCGGTCCCCTGTTGGACCGTATCGATCTGCAGGTCCAACTCGAGCCGGTCGAACCGGCGCGGCTGCTCGGACCGGCCGACGCTGAGTCGAGTGGCGCCGTGGCCGCTCGAGTTCTTGCTGCCCGCGCAAACTCGACCGAGCGCTGGGGAACGGACGTCACCGTCGCCGACGCTCCCCTCGAACGTCTGAGAGCCACCTGCTCGAGTGCGGCGCTTGGCGCGCTCGGGCGCGCCGTGGACTTGCTGGGATTGTCTGCGCGAGGGTTCGACCGTTGCCTCCGAGTAGCGCGAACGCTCGCCGACCTCGAGGGCGCATCGACGGTGGACTCCGGCCACGTAGATGAGGCGCTCGCATATCGTCTCCCACCTGCTCGCGCGTGGCTGTCGGCGTGACCCGCGGCGGCGCATGGGCTCGTGTGGCTGCCCCGGGGACGGACCCGGCTCTGCTCGCCCGTGTGGTGGCGCGACTCGCCGGCCCGCGTGGCGACCCTCGCACCCTGGCGCGTGAGGCGACCACTCACGATCTGAGGCTGCCGCTGGCCCCTGGCGTCCAAGACACGCTCCCGACCTCCACCCGTCGACTGCTTGAAGTCCTCGCCCCTACCCCGACGCCCACGACTGCTTCTGCGGCCCAGGAAGTGGCCCGGCGATGGGCGCGGCTCGGTGTCCGTGCCGCGCTCGTCGGTGATCCCGCCTACTCCCGCCGTCTGGCGGCAGGTTGGCCCGCCAGTGGTGCCCCGCCCCTGGTGGCCTGGCGTGGCGGGGCGCTCGGGCCGCCCGATGCCCCGTCGGTTGCGATCGTCGGAGCGCGACGCGCCAGCTCCTACGGGACAGGGATCGCGGCCTGGCTCGCGGCTGCCGCGGCGGGAGCGGGCGCTGTGGTTGTGAGCGGCGGTGCGGTAGGGGTCGACGCGGCTGCTCACGAAGCAGCACTCGCGGGGAGGGGTGCCACTGTGGTCGTGCTCGGCTGCGGTCACGACGTGGCCTATCCGAGGGCGCATGCACACCCGGGCGGGCTGTTCGAGCGCATCCTGAGCGGCGGCGGATGGCTCCTCTCAGAGCTGCTGCCCGATGCGCCCGCCACTCCTCCGCATGTCCTGGCCCGTAACAGGCTCGTGGCCGGCCTCGCTGACGCGGTCGTCGTCGTCGAGGGCGGCGCCCGCTCAGGTGCTCTACGCACCGCTGCTGTCGCTGCCGAAATTGGTATTCCGGTGCTCGCGGTTCCGGGGGACGTGGGAAGGCCAGGCTCGATGGCACCCCATCGCCTCCTCTCCGAAGGAGCGGCACCCTGCACGAGCCCCGCCGATCTCCTCACTGCCGTCGGACTCGGCGAGGAGCCCGGTGAGGACCGCACATCGGGCAGTGTTCTGCCACCAGCCGTTCGCAGCGAGCTCGTACGCCTCTGGCCTCGGGCGATCCTGGTGGGAAAGCTTGCCGAGAAGACCCGGCTCCACACCGGCGAGCTGCTCGCCGCCCTCACACGGGCCCGTCTCGCCGGGGAGGTCGCCGAAGGCGTCGAGGGCGTGCGTCTCACGCGCGCCCCACGCTGAGCTAACCGACGTCGCGCCCCCCAGCATGAAGCGGGAAGCGACGCGACATCACAGGGGTCCGCGCCGCAACGACGCTCTCGAAACGACCCTACCCCCGCAATCGAATTCGACGTTCATCTCGAGGATGCGGCCCGATGCGGCCCTCCGCTGCGCCCGACCCTCCTCGACGCGACTCATGATCTCGGCATGACAGGAATCACAGAGCCCCACCTGCGATGTCGCCTCGCGGCGGCAGCCATGCCCCGTCGTCCCCGACGCCCAGCAGCGCCGATCTGAGGCGACGTCATCGAACTTCACCTCATGCGCGTCGTCGCTCAGAACACCGCCTCCTTCGCGGTCACACGAGACCTGCTCCCGAGAATAGTGCTGGGGGAGTGGGCTTGGCCCCTGGTGCGGGTCCGAAAGGCGGTTGGCGCATCACCCGGCTGTCAGTCGGCCCGCCTCCTCGCCCGGCCGCCCCGCCGCCTCAGCTCGATCGCCGGACAGCGGTCCATGACCACCTCGAGGCCCGCGCGGCGGGCACGCTGCGCCGCAGCATCGTCGATGACGCCCAGCTGCAGCCATACCGCCTTCGCGCCGATCGCGATCGCCTCGTCGACGTGTCGTCCCGCCTCCTCGGAGCGTCGAAAGATGTCGACGACGTCCACCTCGACCTCTTCGGGAATCGAGGTGAGGTCCGGGTAGCAGCGCATCCCCCGCACCTCGTCAGCGTTCGGGTTCACCGGAATCACGTGGTAACCGTGCTCGAGGAGAACGCGGATAACCCCGTTGCTCGGACGCCTCTCGTCCGGGGACGCGCCTACGACCGCGAACGTCTGACAGCGATCGAGGATCCGGTCCACCGTCGCGGTCACGTTGTTCGGGCTCATCGGGACCAAGCGGACTCCTCCCACTCCAGAGCCACCGGGGCCTCTTCGACGCCGACGTTCGACTCGTAACAGTAACCCGCGCCCGGTCGGCCGCCTTCCGGAGTACTGGTTGCGTTCGCCACGCGGGCAGGGAGGTCAACGGAGCCCGAGCTTGCGACTGCATCGCGGCCAGGCGCTCCAGCCCTGAGAGGCGAGTACCCGCTCGGCCACCTCGATCTGGTGGCCCTTCGATGCCAGCCCGGCATGGGCCGGCATGTTCGGCCGGCGATAAGCGTCCCAGGTGCCTGGGTGAAAATTGAGACCGCCCTCGAAGCCCCCTCCGCCGCTCCCGGCCCCGTAATTCCATCGGGCGGAGTTCTCGATCGGCTTGCCATTGGAATCCCAGCTGCCCGACTCACAGTCGGCGAGCCGGTCCCAGTGGCTGCGCGGTCTCTCTGCCAGGCGGTCCTTGGGGTCGATCCGGGGGATCGGAACGCGGACCGGCGAGCGATCGACGGGGGTCTGCGGGGCTCCCGCGATCTGCTTGCTGGCGGCACGCATTCGAATGCTCCCCTCGCCCGGCTGTTTCCTGCTCGCATGCGCCGGGGACACCACGAGTGCCGTCAGCGCCACGCCGGTGACAACCCCGGCGAGGTTCGGAGGCCGGGGAGATTTGGCGTGACGGAGCCGGCTACGGACCTGAATACGCGCGACAGCATGAGGCATAGGGGTATCTCCCGAGAGGATGGTGTCGCGGCAGGCCGCCGGCGCCCGACGCCCCGTCGGCGCCTACAGTGCGGCTACCGCTAACTCTTGCGAGCGCAGGTTGCCCTCTGCTCATGCCGCCTGTCGAAGGCAGACCATGACAAAAACGGCAAAACTGACGTCAGGATCGGACAATCTGGTCTTCCATGCGCGCTGGACGCACGATCTGGTAGCTCCACCCCTGGAGGTTCGCCCCCTCCCCAGCGTCCTCGGAACGGTTTGGGGGTGGCCAGTGCAATGACTATCGTGGGCCGCCGCGCGCCGACGGACAGGTGCGTCGGGCAAGCTCCTGGGGGCTCACCGTGTCGTTTTCTGCGCGAGCGTGCGGCTGTGGACGCTTCCGCCTCGCCGCTGGCCTGCTCCTGGCCGTCGTGCTCGCGGCCTGTACCACCGCCTCCGGTCGAGCTCCTGTCGAGCCGGCCGAAGAGCTTCCCGCCCCGGCGAGCGGGGAGGACCAGGGGGCGGAGGTTCCAGGAGCCGGCGGCCTGCCCGAGGTTCCAGGCGTCGTGCGGGGCGTGTACGCCCACCCGTCCTCGTTCTGGGGCGACCACTGGTCGAACCTCATCCGTCTCGTGAAGGAGACGGAGTTGAACGCGATCGTGGTAGACGTCAAGGACGAGGCAGGCACCCTGCTGTGGAACATCAACCACCCACTGGCCGAAGCCGGCGGCGGTGGCAAGTGGCGGGACAACTACGAGGGCCTTGGGGACCGGCTGCAGATGCTCAAGGACGCCGGAGGCTGGGCCATCGCCCGCATCGCCTGCTTCAAGGACACCCGTGTAGCCGACGCTCGGCCCGACCTGGCCGTACAGAACCAGTCTGGAAAGACCTGGAAGGCTCGTAAGAGCTTCTCGTGGCTGAACCCCTATCAGGACGAGGCGGGTCAATGGTGCATCGACGTGGCTTTGGCCGCGCTCGAGGTCGGGTTCGACGAGATCCAGTTCGACTACATCCGTTTTCCCAACGCGGGCGACGGCGACACCACCGGCATCCAACTGCCCGGCGTGCCTCCCGGCCGGCCTCGCGACCAGTGGCGCCACAGCGACGAGATCGTCGACTTCCTCGCGCGGGCCTCGGAGGAGATCCACTCGGCCGGTGGCTACGTCGCTGCAGACCTGTTCGGTCTCGTGACCTACGACTTCCGCTGGGACGCCGGCGGGACGGGTCAGGTGCTCGAGCGCATCGCCGAGCACGTCGACTTCATCTCGCTCATGGTCTACCCGTCGCACTACAACGCCGGCAACTACGGGCTCAAGCCGCACCCGATCGTCTATCCCTACGAAACGGTGTGGAATGCGATGCAGGAGGGCCAGATGCGGGTGCAGGGGTTGCGCGCGAAGATCCGCCCCTGGCTCGAGGATTTCTCGGCCCCATGGATGGGCTACCCCAGCCACACCCCCAAGCACGTCACCGAACAGATGCGTGCCGTGTACGAGAATGGCATCGACGGGTGGATGCTGTGGAACGCCGGCAACCGCTACACCGAGTCCGCCCTCAAGCGGGATGAAGGGGTCAGCCACGCGAACCAGGCCTTCCGCCCCCCCGCCCGGACCGCCAACCCGGATCCCGCCCCGGGAGCGGAACGCAAGACGTGGCCCGGCACGCCGCCCTGCGACCCGTATCCGGGGGTTCTGCAGATCGGGCTGGGCAACCTCGCCGGCTCGAAGCCGCCTCAGCTCGCGCTGCCATTCGACGACCCTCGGCTGTGTGCGGGTGTGCCACCCGGCCAGGAGGCCAAGGCGCCGTGGTGGGCACGCCAATCCGGCGGTGGTACTTCCGGCCCCGGTCCGGGCCCAGGTCCCGGCGGCGGGGACAAGACCCGTGACGCGACGCCCCCGCCGGACAAGGACTGACTGACCCAGGTCCGTTCGGACTTCGCAGCGACCTTCGAGAGCCGTGAGCGGTCCCTTCGACATCGGCTCGCCGCCGTACGCACACACCTGCGGGATGGCGGCGAGACCGACGCCCGATCGACCACTTCCGGTCTGCCGCCAAGCGCACGACGAGCGCGCCCGAGAAGAACTACCTGAACATGAAGGCGGCTCGCCTGGCCCATCCCGGCCAGGGCTGGCTACGGAAGGTCGCCGCGAGGGCAGGGGCAGATGCGGACACTGCTCGGAGGGATCGAGGCGAGCTCTGAGGTCGCCCTTGCGGGATGATCAGGGGCCCTTCTCGCCGCGATTCCGGGATGTGGGACGCAGCGGCAGGAGGAGGGTCAGGCCGAGCAGGATGAGCACGATCGGGACGAGCCAGCGCAGCTTGTCGGGATCGAGGTCGACGCCCACGAGTGACGCGAGACCGAGCCCGAGGAAGATGGCGCCGGCCACGAACGAGATGGGGTCGAAGGGGTGGCGGTGCATGCGCATGCTGCCTCCGATCAGCGTGAAGCGGAGCGGACGGAGATCTCTCCCGTGCCGACCTCGAGGAAGATCCACAGTTGCGGCGGCGCCGGTCCCACCTCGCGCACGAGTTCCACCCCGAGGCCCTCTCGCTCGGTGCCGAACACGTGCACGTCACCGGCCCCGGCCCGTGCTTCCACTCGCGCGGCGACGCCTGCCGGGACGACGACCTGAATCTCGCCCACGCCCACCCTGGCCTCCACGTGGGTCCTCTCCTGACTGGTATCGAGGTCGGTGAGGTTGAGGGTGAGCTCGCCCGCCGCGAGCTCGTAGGTGGGACGCACCTCGTGCCAGCCGCTCGGCCGGAAGACATGAGCGCCGGCGTCACCTCGCAGGGGCACGTCGATCAATGAGGTGACGACGAGGGCCGGGACGATCAGCGCACCGAGCACGATGAGCACGGCAGAGCGGCCCCACCACGCTCCCACGAGCAGGCCGCCTCCCATGATCGCGAGGACGAGGCCGAGGTAGGTGTTCAGGCCGAGGTCGAGCATTCCCGCCGTGTCGAGCAGCGTCACGAAGCCGATGATCACGAGCCCGATGGCCAGCGTCGCGCGTCCGAGCATCGAGCGCGGACGGCGAGGGTGGGTTGCCTCGTCATTCGCCCCGGCCATCTCCTGTGCTGCTGGCTCGTCTCGGGGAGTGGCCGGGCCTGCCACTTCCGATCCAGCTGTCCGGGCCGTAGTAGGCGGGTCGCGCTCGTCAGCGGGGGTGGTCTCGGGCTCGCGCCGCAGCAGCAGCAGGCCGATTCCGATGAGCGCGAGCGGCCACACGATGCCGGGCCGCCACAGCTCGTCGGCGACCAGGGCGGCGGCGATGACGATGAGCGCGACACCGACCCAGAAGCGCGGTTCATGGCGGCGGATCTCACTCCGGGGCTCCCGGCTGCCGGCCGGGATCCCCTGGCGTGCTGGGGTGCCCTCCGCTGGTTCCGGCATGAGGAGCCAGGCCGCGAGATATGCCACAACGCCAACGCCGCCGGTGAGGGCGAGGACGACGAAAGCGATGCGCACGAGCACGGGGTCGATCTGCAGATAGTCGGCCATCCCGCTCGCGACGCCGGCAACGACACGGTCGTCGACTCTGCGCACGAGGCGACGCGGGGGTGGTGGCTTGGGCTGGGTGGGGACGGTGGGAGCGTCGGGGGGCGGGGACGTACCGGTCATGGTCGAGCCTCCGGGCTGGGGCGGGGACCGGCGATCGCTACCGGCTGCGCGCCCCCTCATCGTGACTTCCGGACCACCTCCTCACCATCCGGGATGACCCGCGAAGTTCCCGGAGACACCCTGGCCCAGACCCTGAAGCCGTCTCAGGGCCCTCCCCGATGGCCTCCCCGGCGCGCCTGTGACACCATGCTCGGGCACGTGGAACGGCAGGTCGGCGAGGAGTTGGCGCTGTTCGAGCGCAGCAGCAGTGATCGGGTGATCGCGGGAGTCGCCGCCGGCCTCGCCCACCGGCTCGGCGTCGACGTGCTGCTCGTCCGCATCGCGCTCGTTGTGCTCGCCGCCGCTGGCGGTTCGGGCATCGTGCTCTACCTGCTCGGCTGGCTCGTGAGCTCGGAGAGCAGCGACGACCACGACCGCTCCACAGACGAGCGACATACCGACCCGCGACAGGCGCTCGCACTGGGACTGATCCTCCTCGGCACCCTCCTGCTTCTCCGAGATCTCGGCTTGTGGTTCGGCGACGCGATCGTCTGGCCGGTCGCCTTGGCCGCAGTGGGCTCGGCAGTGATCTGGGCGCGCAGCAGCGAGGACGACCGGGAACGATGGAGCCGCCTGGGGGCGCGCATCCCCGGCAACCCCGTGGAGGCCGTGTTCGGTGGTCGAGCCTCGCTCGGGCGGGTCATCGTCGGCGGGCTGCTCGTGGCGGTCGGGCTGGCGGCCTCTCTCGCCGCAAACACGTCGCTCGCCGGACTCGGTCCACTGCTGGTGGGAGCGGCCGTGGCCACGGCGGGTCTCGGGCTCGTGCTCGGTCCGTGGGTGCTACGCCTCGCCCGTCAGGTCACGACCGAGCGGGGGGAGCGCATTCGCGCCGAGGAGCGGGCCGAGGTGGCCGCCCACCTGCACGACTCGGTGCTGCAGACGCTGGCTCTGCTGCAACGCTCGACCTCCCAGCAGGAGATGGTGGCCCTGGCACGCCGGCAGGAGCGCGAGCTACGGGCGTGGCTGTATGGGCAGACCACCGCTGACGGTGAGCTGCTCGGCCAAGCTATAGACGCGCTCGTCGAGAAGGTGGAGGCGGATCACGACATCGTCGTCGATGCGATCGTGGTGGGCGACGGGCCGTTGGACGAACGCTTGCGGGCGCTGGTGGAGGCGGCGGGCGAGGCCGTCGTGAACGCCGCCAAGCACGCCGGCGTGACGAGTGTGTCGCTCTACGTGGAACGTCGAGGGGAAACGGCCGAGGCGTACGTGCGCGACCGCGGACGGGGCTTCGATCCGGCCGCGGTAGGAGCGGACCGGCGCGGGATAGCCCATTCGATCCGTGGACGCGTGGAGCGGTGGGGCGGCGAGGTGCTCATCACCACCGCGCTGGAAGAGGGCACCGAGGTCCGACTGCGGCTTCCCGCCCCGACGCTTCACGGCCAGGAGGAGGGTCATTGAGCGGTACCAGCCGTGTTCGGCTCTTCCTCGTCGACGACCACCGGCTGTTCCTGTCGGGATTGCGCAGCGAGCTCGGGGCAATGTTCGACATAGTGGGGGCGGCCGAGGACGCTTCCTCCGCCATCGCGGGCATATGCGCCACCGCACCCCAGGTCGTGCTGCTCGACGTGCATCTGCCGGGCGGAGGTGGTCGCAGCGTCATCGAGGCGGTACATGCCACCGGCCCGGGCATCCGCTTCCTCGCCCTGTCGGTCTCGGACTCACCCGAGGACGTCATCGGTGTGGTACGGGCCGGTGCGCGCGGCTATGTCACGAAGACCATCCGTCCCGAGGATCTCGTCGCCGCCATTCATCGCGTCCACGAGGGAGACGCCGTCTTCTCGCCACGTCTCGCCGGGTTCGTGCTGGACGCGTTCGCGGGCGAGCTGACGGGAACGGTCGACCCCGAGCTCGACCTGCTCACGCCTCGCGAGCTGGATGTCATGCGCCATATAGCCCGCGGCTACACCTACAAGGAGGTGGGGCGGGAGCTGCTCATCTCGAAGAAGACGGTCGAAACACACGTGTCAGCCGTTCTGCGCAAGCTGCAGCTCTCGAACCGTCACGAGCTCACGCGGTGGGCGGTGGACCGCCGACTCGTGTGAGGCGGGTCGGCCTGCCAGCGGCGGGTGTGACGGTGCCGACGGCAACGCTTCTAGCCAGTCCGATAGTGGCCGCGGAAGTACACGAGAGGATCGTGAAAGTCCTCATGAAGGTCCAGGCGCTCGATGCTGCCCGTCACGAGGCTGGAATAGCCGACCGGGGAGGCGCCCTGGAGGCGGCAGTACGCCCGGGTGGGGACGTCACGTAAGACCGGGCCCCACGAAGACTCGGACACTTCCAACCCGGAGAACAGGCCTCCGGGCGCTGGGGTGCGCAACGCGAACCGCTCCGACAACGCCCGCTGGCTGTGGTCGAGTACGTGCACGACGAACGCCCCGCTCTCGTGCATGGCGGCCCAAAGTTCGGAGACATCACTCAGTAGGCCGAGGACGAGCGGGGGATCGCCTTCGGCGACCAGCAACGAGGAAACGGTCAGACCACCCCGTGCGGTCAACGCCCCAGACGTCCACACGGTCACCGGCGCTGCCAGTCGTCCTCGAAATCGCCGGGTCGGTGCGCGCTCTTGCAGTGGGGTGAGGAAGGGATGCTCGAAGTGGATACGACCGGCGGGTTCGTCCATGGAGCGAGTGTGGGAGGGCTGCAGGGGCCAGGCAAATCACGTTTCCTGGACTGGCAGTCAGAGCGACGCCACCGAGCCCGTTCGGATTCCGGGAAGGAGGTCAGATCCGCCTACGACAGGCGAACGAACCTGGCCACCGACGGGACGCCTCCTCCGCTCAGCACGAAGAGCAGGTAGAAGCCAGGAGGTGCGACGAGGGCATCGGGCGGCGTCCGCAGCGCCACGTTCCCACCGCTGGTGGTCAGCTCGAGGCCGACGTAGCGCTGGTCGGAGTTGAACGAGTGGGTGACCGATCCGCAGCGGATCAGGCACGCCGCAGCGACCGGCGGGCCCGAGCACTGGATGCTCACGTTGGAGTCGTAGTCGATCTCCTGGGGAACGCTGTCGATGATGGGCCGTGGACCGTGGAAGAGGTAGGGAGGGCTGTAGCACTCGAGACGCAGCTCGGAGAAGTGGAAGGGATCGGGGTTCCACTGCGAGTCCGTACCGGCGGTCAGAACTCGCCCATCGGGTAGCAGCAGCGCTATGGCGTGGTAGAGGCGGGGCACCTGCATCGTGCACACGGTGGTCCAGAGGTTCGCCTCGGGATCGTAGATCTCGGCGTCGTAGACGGGGTTGGCTCCGTTGTCGGCGTAGCCGGTGCTGCTGCCGTTGCACACGAAGACCTTGCCGTCGGGTAGCAGCACTGCGTCGGGCATCACGCGCGGATGCGCCATGGGGGCGGCTGAACTCCAGGCCAGGCTGGCGGCGGAAGTATCGAGGATCTCGCAGGTCTCGGTGGCGGGAGTCCGAATGTCAACCGGCTGGCTGACCGGAGGGGCGCCGCCTCCGCCGATCAGCATCACCCGCGCTCGGTAGGCCGGACTCGCGTCAGGGTGCAGCGGCAGCAATACGCTCGTGCCTTGAACGCCGTAGGTGCGGGCGTTGCGACCGGGGCGTGGCACCGCCTCCAGGACGGGGCCCTGTTCCGCGAGTCCCGGCAGGCTCAGGAAGCGGGTCTGGGTTCCAGCGTGCATGAGCACCTTGCCCGAGGGCAGCACGAACAGGAACGGATAGGTGTCGTGGGCGGGAGCCCCCTCTTTGAGGAGCTTCGACTCCTTCGGCGCGCTCAGAGCGCCGGCGGTGGGGTCGTAGACCTCGTAGGTCGGGTTCGGCAGGTCTGTGTTCGCGGGGGGGTCTGGTGGCTGCCAGTCACGCCCGCCGACGATGAGCACGCGTCCGTCGGGCAGCGTCATGCAGGTCGGGTACCACCGGCCGTCTTGCATGGTGACGCCCAGGCGCTGCCAGGACCCGCCGTTGGGCCCTCCGGGGGTGAAGGTGTGCAGTGCGTCGCGCCCGACCTGCTGTTCGCGCTCTGCGCCCCCCACCAGCAGCCGGCCGTCGGCAAGGAACGCCTGACCGGCGCAGAACAGGTTTATGTTCCCGGTTGCAGGAGAGGGCTTCACAACGGTGCCGGTGGCGAGATCAAGCAGCGCGGAATCGCCTTCGGACACGGGGCCGGGTGGCCCGTGCGGCTCGGCAGGCTCCTCGTAGGTGAAGAACAGCACCTTGTTCGTATGCAGCAGGGCGCCATGCACTCCAACCACCCCGGAAGTGTGGGCCGGTATCTCCCAGCGGCCCTCCAGTTGGGCATTGCAGACGCGAGGAGCAGGAGCGGGCCAAACCTCGTAGGCCCCTCGGACCTGATCCCAGAACACCGCTCCACCCTGGAAGTGGCCCACCTTGCCGAAGCCGTGCGGGGTGTCCAGCTCGTCGCTGATCGGGTAGCCGAGACGGCCCTGTTCCCAGCCCAGCTGGCTCCACCGCGTGTGGATGTCGCCGTGAACCTCGTGCGCGCCGGTGGCCGGAGTCCAGTAGATGGAGCCGCCCTGGAAGTGGTTGAAGCGGCCAACTCCATCTGGGGTGGAGGTCTCATCGGTGAGAGGGAAGCCGAGGATGCTCTCCTCCCAGCCGAGCAATGACCACTTGTCGCGGATGGCGCCGTGCACCTCGTGCGCGCCGGTGGCCGGGGTCCAGTAGATGGAGCCGCCCTGGAAATGGTTGAAGCGACCTACCCCATCGTCGGTGGCGGTTTCGTCGATGAGAGGGAAACCGAGAAAGCCGGACTCCAAACCCAGGGACGACCACTTGTCGCGGATGGCGCCGTGCACCTCGTGCGCACCGGTGGCCGGGGTCCAGTAGATGGAGCCGCCCTGATAGTGGCGAGCACGCCCCAGCCCATTTGGGGTGGTGAATTCGTTTCCCACCGGACTGCCCAAGAAGCCCGAAGCACCGCCCAACTCGGCATACTTGTCATCGATCGCGCTCACGCGGGGCCCCTTCCCTCGTGCACAGGGCCCGCTCGTCAGTCCTGATTTCGAAAGCGTTGAAAGCGACGTGGGGTGGCACAGCGGTCCTGGCTTGTCCAAGACGGCGGGCGGGACTGGTGAATGGGACCCGCGCCCAGGCTAGGGCAAGCGTGCAGTCAGAACACGTGAGATATGCGCGAGGGGCAGGCCCCAAATTGAACCACGCTTCACCAGGCATCCGGAGCGGCCTCCGTCGTGAGACCTCGCGTGTCCGCTACGGGTGCAGGAGGTCCAGGAGCGGGGGACGAGTTCAGGTCTCGTACGTCCCCACCAGCCGTGCCTGCTCGATGATGTGATCGTCGATCCGCTCCAACAGTTGCTCGCGGGTCAATCCGGGTTCGGCGTCGAGTTCGGAGTCCAGCGCGTAGAGGTGGAAAAAGTAGTGATGGGGGCCGTGGCCGGACGGCGGAGCGCAACCGTCGTACTTCTGGTTGCCGAGGTAGTTCACACCATGGCTGAAGTCGCGGCCGCCGCCTTCCTCGAGCGACGTCGTGGATGCGGGGATGCCGTAGACAACCCAATGCACCGCCCCGTGAGTCATGGGCGCGTCGGGGTCGTGGACGACGAGCGCGAACTGCCGGGTGCCCTCGGGCACGTTCGTCCATTGCAGTGGCGGTGAGATGTCCTCACCTTCGCTCG
>JBHELG010000130.1:0-16949 GCA_046263195.1 Nitriliruptorales bacterium
GATCTAGGACCGTTCTCCTTCCGCCGGAACAGTCTCTTCGGGAAATACGCTCGGTGTTCGACCACGCACCGAGTTGATGCGAGGCGGAGACTTGCGGCAGAGTCCGGGGCGGGGTGCAGCTAGCAGCGTCATCACGATCACGCCAAGCGACGGCAACGACGACGCCCGCAGCAGAACCGGGCGCGCCGACACCGAATTGACCTGCCGCTGTAAGGAGGAGCCGGATGCGAACCCGCTTCGTCTGCCTGCTTGTGCTGACCCTCGTATTCGGCCTCGTCCCGCTCCAGGGCTGGGCCGAGGCCAGTGCCGGCCCCCGAACGGTCGCCTCCCGCCAGCTATTCGGCCTGAGCGAAGCACCTGAAGTATCGGGCCCCGCTCTCCACTCGTCGGCTCCGACCCGAACCCCGATCCCGTTCGGGATGGTGGGGTTCGAACTGCCTCCGGATCCGCCACATGCGTCGCTCAAGTTCCGCACCTCTCAGGACGGGAACGTCTGGTCGGATTGGGTCGAGGCCGAGCACGACCCGGACGAGGGTCCCGACCCCGCATCGGTCGAGGCACACCAAGCGAGGCCCGTCCGTTTCACCGAGCCCGTTTGGGTGGGAGAGAGCCGTTTCCTCCAGATCAGCGTCGACGCCATCAAGCCCGAAGAGGTGACGGCACACCTCGTCGACTCCGAGGGACTGAGTCGCTCGTTCTCACAGCGGTTCCTCGACGATGTACTTCGTGCCCTGACCGCGACCCGTCCGCCCTCCGCGGAGGCGGCAGCCGCCCGACCACGCATCATCACCAGGAGGCAGTGGGGGGCGGATGAATCGCTGCGACGGGGACGGCCCGAGTATGCATCGCGGGTCCGTTACGGGATCATCCATCACACGGCGAGCCTCAACGGCTACAGCTGCTCGGAGGCCGCCGCGGTCCTGCGCGGCATCTACTACTTCCACACCCAGACCCGGGGCTGGAGCGACATCGGCTACAACCTGCTCGTCGACCGCTGCGGCAAGGTCTACGAGGGACGAGCCGGGGGGGTCGATCGGCCCGTGATCGGGGCGCACGCGGCAGGCTTCAACACCGAGTCGTTCGGGGTCTCTGTGATCGGCGAGCTCACCTCCAGCGTCCCTCGGGCCGCTTACAACGCAGCGGTGAACACCATCGCGTGGAAGTTCGACATCCATGGGGTCGACCCGAACGAGCAGGTCACGGTCACGAGCGGTGGGTCGTCTAACTACCCGGCGGGGAGCAGGGCGCGCATCTGGACCCTGAGTGGCCACCGGGACGTGGGGGACACGGAGTGTCCCGGAGACGCCCTCTACCTGCGGCTGCCGGAGATGCGTCAACGTGTCCGACAGCGCATGTCGGGGGGAATCGGTCTGCTGCCCCTCCCCCTCCCGCTCTGAAGCCGAACGCCGACCTTTACTTGGGCCCTGGAGCGCGAGCGGCCCGCACCGCGGGGTCTGCTACTGCTCCTCGGGCGTTTCCTGCCGAGGTCGAGACGCCAGGGAAGTGAGCAGCCTCATCTGCTCTTCGAGCATGCCGATCAGCGAGGACGTCATCTGCTCGAGTTGGGTACGCACGGCCTCCAGCGCAGCTACGAGGTCCTCCAGTGAACGCTGCGGCTGTGCTGGCGGGCTTGTCCTCATGACCCTGCCACCGGCGTCTGACCGCGCGGTCCCGCCAGCCGAGGGCAGCTGAGGACCGAGCGTCGCACCAGGAAGAGTCACCTCCCCTCCACGCTCGGCAGCCCTGGTCCCCGTCGCGACAGCCGACGTCCCCTCTCCGAACTCCCACTCCGAAACGTCGTGCGAGGAGCCCGTGATGGTCACGAACCGCTCCCAGTAGACCAACCGCTCCCAGTAGCGCATCCACCCTCCGTACGCCCGCAAGAGCTCTTCGCCCAGCTGCAGGACAGGCTCGTAGGAACGCATGAGCTGTCGCCGGTAGGCCCGAATGGGCAGGGAGAGTTGCTCGAGGACGCCGGTCCATGCCGGCAAGGGCAGGAGGGTCTCGTCCCGGTCCGACATCACCACTCCTTGGGCTGGCCAGGAGGACCAGCTGGGCGGCTGAGATCGAAGCAGGTGATCGCTGTGCCAACCATGCTTGGCCGGGTACAAAGGGGTGACCCGCACCGGGCGAATTCGTCTCCCGAGGCGTTTCCGTGGGGTGTTCAACCAGGACGGAGGCAGGATGAGGTTGCGACGCGCGGTGTGGCACGAGGTCATCCCTGGCCTATGGCAGGGCGGGAGCCGTACGTCGCCGGAGCCGGCTCGCTTCGACGTCGTCGTCTCCCTCTGCGCCAGAGGAAACCGGCGTGCTCCCCTGCCCCCGGGGCAGCGGTGTCTCACCTGGTTCATAGCGGACGCTGCGGTACCAGACGAAGAGACGATACGACGGGTGGCACGGCAGGTGTCGGCGTGGCTGGACGAGGGCCAACGTGTCCTGGTTCGGTGCCAGGCGGGTTTGAACCGGTCGGGGCTGGTCGTGGCCCGAACGCTCGTTGAGCGCGGCTTTCAGCCCGCTGAGGCCATTCAGCTCATCCGCCACCGCCGGCACCGCAGAGCGCTCAACAACCAGGCCTTCGTCGCCTGGCTCCTGAAGGAGGGGGCGGGGACGCGAGAGACCGCACCGGCGCCGTCCGCAGACCCTCAGCCGTGAGGGTCCCGGCCAACGGGGAGGCAGGGAGCCTGAGGATCAGGCCGCTGAAGCTCGGCGCAGACGTGAACGCCGCCCCGAGTAACCACCGCTTTCACAGTCGCCATAGCCAATGTTCTCACAGAAACTATGACGATTGCTTTCGCAGCAGCCACTCGGGGCGACTAGGAAGCAGTGTAGACCCCCGAGATGGAGGCGAGGATGTCCGATCGTCAGGGGGACTGCCGGCCGCCGACCCAGAGCGACCGTGACCTTTGGCCACCTCTCAGCCCAGGACGAGTGGTACATATAGGGCTAAACGGACAACGGCCCGGCCAAGTGCCGCCCCGACGCCAGCAGGGGAGCGCCGACCGAAACGGCCACTCATCTGCTCGCACGGTACGCTCTTCGCAGAGTGTCTCCGGCGCTGTAGACCGGAGTACTGCTGCTTACTGGGGAGAAGTCACCATGACCGACGTAACGCGATACTCAGCCAGCCCCATCGCCGCCGCCGACCTGCAGGCAGGCGACGTGGTCGAATTCGAGAACCTTCCCGTTGCCGTGGTTCGCGACGTGGCGGTCGACGATGCCTTTGTCACGCTCGAGTTGACGGTCACCCGTCGGGCGGATGACGTCCTCGCGACCGTGCGGGGTCCTCGAGCGGAGGATCAAGCTCTCTGAGCGGGTAAGCATGGACTGCCCGGGTTGACCTTGCGGGGGACGCAGCCAAATATGGCGACCTCCTCCCAGGGCGACCGGAGACACGCGTGCAATACGAGGTGCGGCTTGTCGTCAAGCCAAGGTCGCCCCGCGATATCGGGAACGTCCTGGGGGAACTCGGAGAGATCGTCGAAGTGGCCGCGGCTGACGTGACCGTGGACGTCCGCCTCCTGGTCGAAGCGACGACGACGGAAGACGCGTCCAGTCGAGCTTTGCGGCTGGTGGAACGAGCCGTCACGTACGCGGACGAAGTGTGGCAGGCGCAGACCCCGATGGCGCGAGGAGATGCCGGGGAAGCGGGCTGAGGGCTCACGAGCCGCCACACCGTGTCTGCGCCTCACCAGGCCGCATGAAGGCCGCCACGAAACAGGAGGCCTTCACTCGCCACGCAGGCGTGGCGCGGCCTGGAATGACGGTGACGTGACCGGAACCCTCTAGACCTTCGCGTCAGCGAGGCTGGGGAACCTGTGGAGCGCGAAGCTGGAGCGCAGGTAGAACCACCACGCCAGGCCAACGCAGGAGAGGTAGAAAACGACGAAGCCGGCGAGCGCGGTGAGGACGGTCCCTGTGCCTGCTATGGAAATCCCGTACGTCTGCGGAACCACGAATCCACCGTAGGCTCCAACCGCTGAAGTGAAGCCGAGCACGGCCGCGGCTTCCTGCGCTCCGGCAGCTTCCGCTTTCTGCCGGGCTTCGAGTCCCTGACCAGCCCTGCGGAGGTGCTGGCTGCGGAAGATCAGGGGGATCATGCGGAACGTCGACCCATTGCCGAGGCCCGTCGTGACGAAAAGCACGAGGAACATAGCCAGGAATCCGGCGAACGCGAACGGTTCTGCTTTGTGGGTGAGGAAGTAGACCACTCCGATTACGGCTCCGATCATCGTCAGGAAATTCCAGTACGTGACGCGGGCTCCTCCAAGCTTGTCTGCCAACGATCCTCCTACGGGTCGCACGAGCGAGCCGACAAGAGGACCGATGAAGGCGTAGTGGGCCGGGTTCACTGTGGGGAACTCGGTGCTGATGAGCAGTGGCAAGGCAGCGGAATAGCCGATGAAGGAGCCGAAGGTACCTACATAGAGCCAGGACATCACCCAAGTATGTGTACGGCCCAGGATCGGGGCCAGGTCCCGCACCCGGGATCGCGACACTCTGAGATTGTCCATGAAGAGCCAGGCACATGCTGCTGATGTCAGGATCAAGGGCATGAACAGCAGGCCGGCATTCTCGAGGTGCACTACGGACGCGTCGGAGCGATCCGCGATCTGGAAACCAACGGCGAGAGGGATGACGAACTGGACGAAGCTCACGCCGATGTTGCCACCGGCGGCGTTTAGACCAAGTGCGAGCCCCTTCTTTTGCTTGGGGTAGAAGAAGGAGATGTGGGACGTGCTGGAGGCGAAGTTCCCTCCCCCGAGCCCGGCCGTGGCGGCCACCAGGAGCAGAAGCCAGTAGGGGGTGGTCGGATCTGGCAGGATCCAGGCGATGAGACCGGTGGGAATGAGCAGTAGCAGCCCGCTGATCGCTGTCCAGTTTCTCCCCCCGAGAAGCGGGACTGCCATCGTGTAGGGAAATCGCATCGTGGCGCCGACGAGGGAGGGTACGGCGACCAGCGTGAACAACTGGCTCTTGGAAAGAGCGAAACCGGCCTCAGGGAGCTTGACCGCCAGGACGCTCCAGATCAACCACACCGAGAAGCCGAGGAACTCGACGAAGACGGAGAAAACCAGGTTCCGTCGCGCGATCGCCTTTCCACCGCTCTCCCAGAATGCTTCGTCTTCCGGATCCCAGTGCTCGATCCATCTCGACAAGGTCCATCCCTCCCGATCCCCGGCCCGGGCGACATGTGGACACCTCGCGCTCGTGCGCTCATGTCGATGCGTCGCGTCGCGCCTCCCGCGAGCGTTGAAGCGGGCATGGGGCCAGGAGAGCAGGGAATCGTTTCGTCGCCCTGGCCCCGGCAGTTACGGTCCGATGAAGGTCCGGTCGCGCTGCACTTCTTGGACTGCCTCTCGTCCCCGATCACGGGCGCGTAGCCGCTCGGGGCGGGACGGCGACGCGGGTGAGGTCGCGGCCGACGATCACCTCCTCGCCGAAAATCTCGCGGGCCTCCTGGCCGAACGGCTCGAGGTTGGAGTAGCGCTGCGAGAAATGTGTCAGCACCAGGCGTCGGGCGCCCGCGTCCTGCGCCAGTCGTGCGGCGTCCGCCGCCGTCAGATGCTTGTACTCGGCCGCGAGCGCGGCGTCCTCGGAGAGGAAGGTCGACTCGGACACCACCAGATCGGCGCCCCGGGCTAGGTCCAGCGCTGCATCGCACACCCCTGTGTCCATCACGAAGGCAAAGCGCTGACCGTGACGCGGGACGCTGACCTCCTCGACCAGCACCGTTCGTCCTTGCACCTCCAGGCTGCCGGCCCTCTGCAGTTGGCCGATGTCGGGGCCTGATATGCCGAGTTCCTCGAGCCGATGGGGCAGCATCGTCCGGCCCTCGGTTTCCTCGAGGCGCCAGCCCAACGTTTCCACGCCGTGGTCCAGCTCCTGACAGCTCAAGCGGAGATCGCCCAAGTCGATCGTCTCGCCTCCCGACAGTGGTCGAGGTCGCAGCTCCGCCTCATGCCGGTTGATGGCTGCGCCGACCAGGCGCTCGAAGTACACCTCGCCCGACGCGGGAAAGTAGATCTCGATCGGGCGCGTCACCCCGTCAAGAGACAGGCGTTGGATGATGCCAGGTAGCCCGAGACAGTGGTCACCGTGGAAGTGGGTGATGCAGATCCGAGTGATCGAGGTTGCCGCCACCCCGGCCCGGGTGAGTTGCCGTTGGGTTCCCTCGCCCGGATCGAACAAGATGCCGTGCCCGTCCCAGCGCAGCAGGTAGCCGTTGTGGTTGCGGTCGCGGGTAGGGACCTGGCTCGCCGTACCCAACAGGACAAGTTCTCGCAGCGACATGTGCCCATCCTCGGGGCGGGCGGGTTCCCGGACCACCTCTGTCAGGTCGGCGGCTGTGCTGTGCGCAGTTGGGTGGGAGGGCGGTCTTGGTTTGCCCAAGGCGCCGGCGCGACGAGGTGGGGCGTCGGGGTCTGCTCTGGTCGTGCCGTGTCCGGGCCGGATCAGACCGTTCCTCGTTGGAAGGCTCCTATACTGACCGAGAATCAGACGGGGCGTGAGAGCTCCCCCTTCCGCGTCAGAGACCGATGAGTCAAGAGGGTCCTCCGGGCGAGATCTGCGTCTTCGCGCCCGCGCCGATGCTGACCGTGACCATCGAACAAACCACGAACGGGGAGCCCGAGCTGCACGTGCACTGCGGAGGCCAGGGGTTCTGGGTGGCCCGCATGATCAAGACGCTGGGGTCCACATTGACCTTGTGTGCCTCTTTCGGAGGAGAGACGGGGTCGGTCGCCCGTCACCTGGTCGAGGAGGCATCGATGTCCCTGCGGGCGACGACGAGCGCCAGCCCGAACCCCGCGTACATTCAGGATCGTCGCAGCGGAGAGCGCCAGGAGATCATCAACGTGCCTGCCGGTGCGCTGACTCGCCATGAGATCGACGACCTCTACAGTGCGACCCTGACCGCGTCGCTGGCGGCGAAGGTGTGCGTGCTCACTGGGCCGCAGGACCCGGAAGTCTTGTCGCCGACGGTCTATCGCAGACTTGCCACAGACCTCGGCACAAACGGCGTGATGGTGCTTGCGGACCTCTCCGGCGAGCAGCTGAGCCAGGCGCTGCAAGGCGGCGTTCGTCTGCTGAAGGTCAGCCAGGATGAGCTTGTCGACGGCGGGTGGGCGTCGAGCGACGACGAGTCCGGCGTGATCGAGGGCCTGAAGAGGCTGCGCGAGGCCGGCGCGCAGGAGATAGTCGTGTCACGCGGCGCAGAGCCCGCAATGGCCCTGGTCGACGACAAGACGGTGGCAGTGGAGCCGCCCAGCCTGGAGCCCGTGGACACGAGGGGGTCGGGGGATTCCATGACTGCGGCGCTTGCCGTTTCACTGTCCCGTGACCTCGACGCATCTTCGGCACTGAAGTTCGCGGCTGCCGCCGCGGCGCTGAACATCACACGCAGGGGACTAGGCAGCGGACGGCAGACCGACATCGAGCACCTCGCCGACCGCATCGAGTTGCGCAGGCTGGATGATGCCGAGGGGTCATGAGCTGGACCTCATCGACCGCGGCTCGCTCTGCCTCCGCTTGTCAGACGGCCGATAGGGGTCGTCGCACGGCTCATGCGCCGTGCAGCTCGCGGCGCACCTGCGCGGCCTCGGCCGCCAGCAACTGGAGCAGGACGGCCTGCACCTCGTCGAGTTCGAAGGCCCGCTCCGCGATCTGCTCATTGGTGGCTTCGGGGTCGGCTTTCAACAGTTGCTCAAGGGTCGGTCGCATCACCTCGGTCAGAGCCATGCCTCTCTCCTCGTCGCGTCGTGTGGATGCTACAAATAGGCCGCTCCACGGCACCCGCACCATTCCGACGAAGTCAGCACAACCGGAACGCCCAACAACGCTCCCGGCTACAAGAACCCGGTCGTGGATCAGGCCTTCGACGCTGCCGTGCAGACCATCGACCCGGCCGCCCGCTTCGGGCACTACCACACCTTCCAGGAAGAGGTAGCCCGAGACCTGCCCTACGTATGGCTCATCGAGACTCCGAACGTCCGCGGTTGGACGGCGAAGTGCACCGGGTTCAGGGCCTACACGGGCCTGTTCGCCGAAGGCGCCTACTGCGCCGGATAGGGCGGGCCGGGTCGGTGGACCGGGCTTCGCGACGCGTCCCTCTTCGATGGCGGGTATCACCTCGCCGTTTCTGGACCAGCGTTACCGGGCGAAAGTCCACGATGACCGTCGAGGAGGCGGCCTCTGGATCAAACCCCCGTGCGCCCCCATGCCCCGCTCCCAGCTATTTTCTGGCTATCCCTCGTCGGCAGGAAGCTGGGTAGAAGTTGTGAGCGAAGAGGAGACTGCATGGCCGGAACCGTACGCGATGTGATGACGGCCGGCGCAGAGACGCTCGGCGAGGACGAGACGATCCTGGAGGCGGCGAGGCGCCTCGCCGAAGCCAACGTCGGCGCCCTGCCCATCCTGGGAGCCGACGGCGAGGTCAGGGGCATGCTGACCGACCGTGATATCGCGGTGAAGGTGGTCGCTGAAGGACGTGATCCCAGCGAGATGAAGGCGGGTGCTCTGGCGCAGGGCAGTGTGGTGACGGTGTCCCCGGATGACTCGCTCGACGAAGCCCTAAAGAGGATGACGGCAGCGGAAGTGCGTCGCCTGCCGGTCGTCGAAGGGGAGAACCTCGTCGGAGTCGTGAGTCAGGCCGACCTCGCGCGGGCCCTGCCCGAGGAGAAGGCCGGCGCTCTCGTGGAAGCGGTCGCAGCTTCGACCACCTAGGGGTCCGCCTGCCCGCGCCGAGTCTCCACGAAATCTCCACACTGCTCGCGCCGGCCGCGAGTATCCCGTTCCTAGACTCTCGGCCGATGTCCTACACGATCGCCGTCATCGAGGACGAGCCCACCATTGCGCGGTCCGTCGCCGCTCGGCTGCGCGCCGAAGGCTTCGAGGTGGAGGTCGCACACGACGGCCACGAGGGAGTGGAACTCGTACGGCGGCTGCGCCCTGATCTCGTCCTGCTCGACCTGATGCTGCCGGGGTTGGACGGGTTGGAGGTGTGTCGCCGCATACAGGCCGAACGGCCCGTGGCCGTATTGATGCTCACAGCCAAGGATGACGAGACCGACCTGCTGGTGGGGCTTGGAGTTGGCGCAGACGACTATGTGACCAAGCCGTTCAGCCCTCGGGAGTTGGTGGCCCGCATTCGCGCAGTGCTGCGGCGCGTCGACAGTCAGTCACGGCCGAGTGGCGAGGTAGTTCGACTGGGCCCGGTCGAGATTGATCCTGCCCGCCGGCGCGTCACACGCGACAGTGAAGAGGTCCACCTGACCCCGTTGGAATTCGACCTCCTTCACCACCTCGCGAGCCGGCCCGGCGTGGTCCACAGCCGTGAGAGGCTGCTCGTGGAGGTATGGGGCTACGGGGACGGTACTGGCGCTCGGACAGTCGACTCTCACGTCGGGGCGCTGCGACGCAAGCTCGGCGACGGGATCGTCCGCACTGTCCATGGCGTCGGCTACGCCGCCGAGGAGTCGTCGTGAGGCAGCGCCGGTTCAGGCCGCTCGACCGTGTCCCGTCCATCAAGCTGAAGCTGGGTGTCCTCATCGTCGCCGCGGTCACTGTGACGTCGCTGACGATTGCGGTCGGGCAGGGCCACGGCTGGCCCATCCTGGTCCTGGCGCTGGTGGGCATTGTCGTGGGTCTGGCGATGGTTCACGTGCTTGCCCGTGGCATGACGTACCCGCTGTGGGAGATGGCGGAGGCTGCCTCGGCCATGGCGCACGGCGACCACGACCGCCGTGTCACAGCGAGCTCGCAGGACGAGGTCGGCGAGCTGGCCCGCGCGTTCAACCGGATGTCGGCCGAGCTCGCGGAGGTCGACCAGATGCGTCGAGACCTCGTGGCGAACGTGTCCCACGAGCTGCGCACGCCCATCGGTGCCCTGCAGCTGGTCCTCGAGAATCTGGTGGACGGCGTCGAGGAGCCTGACCCACGAACCTTCCAGACGATGCTGGCTCAGGTCGAGCGGCTGGCGCGTCTGGTGGATCAGCTGCTGGATTTGTCCCGTTTCGAGTCGGGGGCCGTCCCCTTCCATCCTCGTGAGTTTGCGCTGCGACCGGTCCTGCAGCAGGCGGTCGAGGAGGCCGGATTGCGCGAGCCAACCGTCATGCTGGCCGTCGATGAGGACTCCGACGTGCAGGCGCATGGGGATCCCGAACGGATCCATCAAGTCGTCGCCAACCTGCTCGACAACGCGATTCGCCACTCCCCCCCGGGTGGCGTGGTAGAGCTGCGTGCGGGGATATCCGACGGCAGGGTCCGAATCGTCGTCGCCGACGAGGGACCCGGTGTCCCGCCGGACGAGGCCGAACGCATTTTCGAGCGCTTTTACCGGGCGGACGCTGCACGGTCCCGGGACGGGGCGGGGCTTGGGCTATCCATCGCCCGCTGGATCATCGACCTCCACGGAGGCGACATCCGCGTCGAGAGTGGCGAGCCTCACGGCTGCCGGATGGTCGTCGAGCTCCCGGCGGCGCAGCGGTGAACGACGTCAACCTCAACCTACCAAGACCTGAAGCTCTGCTCGCCGCCGGCGTTGCCGCAGCCGTCCTGGTCGTAGGCAACCCCGTCGGGCTAGGCACGATCATGTCTGCTGTCGCGGTGGCCGCTGCGGTCGTAGCCCAGGTCCCAAGACCGCTGGGAGGCGCGACGGTCATGGATGCCGCACTCGCCCTCCTACTTGCCGCTACGACGACCGCAACGACCGGCAGGTGGATGCTGGCGCTGACACTGCCAGCGGCCCTCTACTTCGCGTCGCTGGCGCTCGCCGGCGGTCGGTCATGGGGGGAAGTGCTGACGGCGCCCCTGGCGCCTCTACGGGCGACGAGGGACGCCCTACCAACCTTCTGGACCTCGTTGGGGGAGCGGTTGGGCGCAAACACGCCCCACCGCAACGTCACCCTGCTGCGCGGCGTCGGCCTCGCTCTGGTCCTGGTGACGGTGTTCGGAACCCTCTTCGTTTCGGCCGACCGGGCCTTCGCTGAGCTGACGGAACGCTACTTGCTGCCCCATTGGAACCTCCGACTGCTGCCTGTTCGGGTGGGCGTCGGGGCGCTGGTCGCTCTTGGTGGCGCAGCGTTGACGGCGGCTCCGCTCCTTGCGCGCAGGGAAGCGTTCGAACCTGCCCAACGCCAGCTGACGCGGGCGGAATGGCTTACCGCGCTGGGAGCGCTTGACCTGCTGTTCGCCGCCTTCGTCGCCGTGCAGGTTGCCGTGCTTTTCGGCGGGCATACCCACGTGCTCGAGACCGCCGGTCTCACTTACGCCGAGTACGCGCGGCAAGGCTTCTTCCAGCTGCTCGTCGTCGCTGGGCTGACACTCGCCGTCATCGCCGGTTCAGTCCGTTGGGCACGATGCGAGAACCCTCATGAGGTGTGGATCTTGCGCATCCTCCTCGGCGTGCTGTGCCTGCTGACATTGGTCGTGGTCATCTCGGCCCTGCGGCGCCTGGACCTGTACGAGCAAGCCTTCGGATTCACCCGCGCGCGTATGCTCGCCCACGGGATACTGCTCTGGTTCGCGGCTCTTTTCCTGCTCCTCATCGGGGCGGGAGTCCGCAGGCAGTCGACTTGGCTCCCACGGAGCCTCGTCTGGTTGACCGGCATCGCGCTACTGGCATGCGCGCTCCTGCACCCCGACGCACTCGTGGCAAAGCACAATGTCGCCCGCTGGTCGCAGACCGGACTGATCGACCTCGCCTACCTCGACGGTCTCAGCGCCGACGCCATTCCAGCATTGGCCAAGTTGCCGCCCCGACTGCGCTCGTGCGTGCTCACCGACGACGTTGACCACCTGCACCGACCGGAGCCCTGGCACGCCTTCAATCTCAGCCGACACCGGGCACGCCAGATCCTGAATGCCCTCGACCTGGGCGTCCCTTGTCAGCGCAGGTGAGAGCGGGCTCATCGCTGCCACGCGTCTGTATTCGCAGCAGCTCAACAGTCCTCGGGGCGCCGGATCACCCGCTCTGGCTGGCATGGTGGCCGGGGAAGTAGCCGGGGGGTGGGGCCGGTCACGGAATCGGGACGTGTAGAGCAACTCCGTGTCTGACCGGCCCATTACCGCCTCTCCGATTCGTCACACTGGTTCCGTCGGCGCCTGGAGAGCATCCTTGACAGGGTCTGCGAAACTCCTGAGGAGGGTGCCGTGGCACAGGAGCCGATCGAGGTCATCTTGGCCAAGCGGCTCGCCAGCCACCTGGCGATGCCGATCTTTCTCGTAGACCCGAGGGGCAACCTGCTCTTCTACAACGAGCCGGCCGAGCGGCTGCTCGGTCAGCGGTTCGATGAGACCGGTGAGATGTCGGTCGAGCAGTGGAGCAGGGCCTTCCAACAGGTAGACGCGAACGATCGGCCACTGCCCCTGAGCGAACGCCCTCTCGTTTTTGCCTTGGACAAGCGCGAGCCGACCCACCGCACGATGAGTATCCGTGGCTTGGACGGGGTGCGTCGGGATCTTGCGGTGACAGCCCTCCCACTGGAAGGCGTGAGCGGGCGTTTCGTGGGCGCCATCGCCGTCTTCTGGGAGGAGGCTGCGCGATGAAGCACGTTGTGGGGCAGTGGTGTTCTCAGCTGGGTCAACCGGCGCTGGTCCTCGTGCGTCGTTGCGAGGTGCCACGTTCAACGCCTGCTCGTTATGACTCCTTTGGGATCGGCTCGGGGACGATCCGCCCGGCGGTGGGGAGGCCAGACCAGCGGCCGACCTCTGCGTCGAGGTCGAGGCGGTCCACGGGGGCGGCCTGCTCGAAGGAGCCCCACTCCTCGCGAGGCAGCATCCACATGATCTCGAACTCGTTGCCGTCGGGGTCGGCGCCGTAGACGCTCTTTGTGGCGCCGTGGTTGGACTCACCGGTGTAGGCACCTGCCTCCAGGAGCGCCTGACGCGCTTGGGCGAGCTCGTCGATGGTGTCGACCTGCCAGGCGAGGTGGTACAGGCCGAGCGCCCCGCGCCGCTTCGGTCCACTGGCGGTACCGACGCCGAAGAGGCCGAGATCGTGATGGTTGCCGGAGCGTGGAAGCCGCAGGAAGGCGGCATTCGCACGCGGCTCGCGGGCGATCACCTCCATACCGAACGTGTCGCCGTAGAACCGGACGGCACGTTCGAGGTCAGAGACGAACAGCACGGCATGGTTGAGGCGAACAGGGGAGAAGGGCACGGCAAGCTCCTTGTCCGTGTCCCGAGCGGCGGCACCGCTCCGGACGGCTGCATGGCGCTGTCAGTCGGTCTTGACGGCCGATACCTCGAATTCGAGGACGACCTTGTCGCTGAGTCGGAGCAGGACCAGTGGTCCTGATGGATGGAGTTCGTCGCACGGTCCCGCATCACGAGGGTGCGGGCGTGGGGTGGACAACTGCGTTGAGGGGACAACTATTGGGATGGTGGGGCCGGGGGCTGAGGGATCGTGTCGCTTGTCGCTTCGCCGCTCCCTGACGGCGGGGCGTGGCCGTTTTCGACCTCGGAGAGCGCGGCTAGGACGGTCTCGGCAGCAGCGCTGATGGTGGCTAGCTGGCGCGGGGTGAGGCGATCAATGAACAGGCGCCGTACCGATTCGACGTGGCTGGGGGCCGCCCGCTCGATCGCGTCTCGGCCGCACTCGGTCGCCACGACGAAGGCGCCGCGACGATCGGACGCACACTTCTCCTTCATCACGAGTCCCCGCTGTGCCATCCGAGCGAGGTGATGCGACAGCCGGCTCTTCTCCCAGCCCAGCACCCGGGCGAGCTCGTACAGCCGCATGCGTCCGTCGGATTGGTCGGACAACGCCACCAGCACGACATAATCCGGGTATGAAAGGTCGGAGTGTGCGGCAAGGTCGCGCGCGAGCTGGGCCGTTAGGCGCATCTGCATGAGCTGCAGGGCACGCCAGGCCCGCTCCTCCTGATCGTCCAGCCAGCGCGCCTCGTCCACCTGCAAGATTCTACTGGGAATAGTTGATGCATCATATATGCTAGATGATGCATCAACTATTGCTGTTGTACGAGCGGGCACCGCGACCACCAGCGAGCAGCCGGGACATTCGGTGCGGCTGAAGTGGCGGTGCCGCGGCGGACACGGATGCGACATCCCAGGCGGACGTGGAAACTCGACAGCTACCAGCGCCCTCGACTGGGGACCCTGCTCCTAGCCGTCCTGACCGGTCGGCCAAACGGAACGGAATCGAAATGCTGCGCCGATGGATGTTGTCGGGCAATCGTCCGAAGCTCGAGGGGCTGAGAGCTGCTGCAAGTGGACACGGATGGGGCCAGCGAGCGTCCGGGTCGCAGGGCTCACGTGGAAGAGCGGACGAATCTGAAGGCGGCCACTCGTTGCTGACCCACCCACCTCTTCCCGTGGCGGGGTAAGCATGGCCGCTCGAAGTGGGGTCCAGAGGGTGTTGCGGGCCACCGAGATGATGCGCCTGAAAACGGCAGGCGTCGCCCTGGAGGAGCGCCTGCGTCAGGCCACCCGCAACGGCGCACTGCGCGCAGCGGTCTTCGGGGTCAACGACGGGCTGGTGTCCAACCTGGCCCTCATCATGGGAGTCGCCGGCGCCAATGTCGGTCGCGACCTCATTCTGTTGACCGGACTGGCCGGGCTGCTCGCAGGAGCCTTCTCGATGGGCGTGGGGGAATACCTGTCGATGCGGGTCCAGCGTGAGGTTGCGGAGAAGGCCCTGACGACGGAGCAAGCCGAGATCGCCCGCGATCCCGAGGGTGAGCGTCGCGAGCTCGCAGCGATATACCAGCGGCGAGGGTTCTCCACCGAGCTTGCTGAGCGCATGGCTGCCGAAGCCATGGCTGACCCGCTCCTGGCGCTCGAGGCCCACGCCCGCGACGAGTTGTCCATCGATGACCAAGCGCTCGGCTCGCCGATGGCCGCTGCGCTCAGCTCCCTCGGCACGTTTTCTCTGGGCGCGTCCATCCCACTGCTGCCCTACCTCTTCACCTCGGGTTCCTGGGGCCTCGGTCTCAGTGTCGTCTTGTCACTTGTGGCGCTGGCAACGGTAGGAGCCCAGACGGCCTTGCTCGCCGGCAGGCCTCGCGTCACCGGCGCACTGCGCATGCTCACCCTTGGGAGCGGGGCGGCCGCTCTCACCTTCGCAATCGGCTCTGCGCTGGGAGTACAGGCTGGCTAGCAATTGCGGCGAATACCACGGGACGGAGCGAGGACCTGTTCGCCCCGGGGAAGAGCGAGGACCTGTTCGCCCCGGGGAAGAGTCGTGACTCCATAGAATGTCGGCGAGGGGTCCACAGACACCACGCCCCCGCCTCGACCAGCAGCGCAGCCAGCAGGCGCTGTAGCTGTTCTTGGCTAGGACATCCTGTTAGCCCATTCGTGGAGCGTCGGCGGACACGGGCGGGGCAGGAATTGGGTGCAGCCCGGCTTCGAAGCAGGGTTGGCACAGGTCGCGTCCCTCCAACCTGCGGATACGGGTCTCCATGACGGCCTCCCCGCAGTCTGCGCACGGGATGGAGGCGTGGATGCGGGCTCGGGGCGGGGGAGCGCCGAGGAACTCGCGTACCTCGAACAGCTGCTCGGGATCGGCCTCCAGGATGCTCCATGAGCGGGCCTCTTGGAGCTCGCGGAAACGCGCCCGCTCTGGGTCGCTGTCGTCTCCCCCCCGCACTGTTGCGAACAACTCCTCGTGTTCAGGGTCGCGCCGCCAGGCCTCGAGCCGGGCGGCCACGCGTAGCGCCTTGCCGTTGGAGCGGCGGAAGAACGTGAAGGCGTTTTTGCCCCAGTCCTGGTGGATGAGGTTGCCCTTGCCGAAGGTGCAGCCAGTCAGGACCTGCACTGCGTCGACCGCGCAGATGTCGGTCTCGGTGACCGCCACGACCTCCTCGTCGCGGGCGTGGGGACCGATGCGATCCAAGGCGAGACGCGCGGCCTGGATGCCCATGGCCAAGCCGGGACAGAGGTGGCCGTGGAACGCCACCACGCCTTGGACGGTCGTTTCGTCGACGGTCACGTTCATGCTCCTGATTGGAAGCCGACCGGGTGGCGCCCACACTAGTCGTCGTGGGCCGCGGCCTACTGCGGCACGAGTTGCTCCGGCGCCACGTGGTTAGAGCGGCGCGACTCGGAGGCTTCATGTGTCTTCGGTAGACGCCCCGCCGATCAGCGCAACGAGGATCGTAGTTGGGGGCGACGCTCTTTAGGCATGTGTCCGGTTGGTTTCGGCCAGGCTTTGGCGCCTACGACGAGGTCGGAGGCGACCTTGCCTTGGGCGTCGATTAACACGGCTGATAGCGTGCCGGATGCCCCAAAGGCGCTGGCTACTGCGAACTGCTGGTCCAGCACAACGGTGGAAGCAAGGTCCATCTCCCGGTTGGCTTCGGGTGTTCCGGCCGAGACCACTAGGAGGGTGGGAGCACCCTCTGCCCGTTCGGCCTCCCAGGCTTTGAGGTCGTCGAGCATCTGCTGGTAGAAGCCGCAGTTAGGGTTCCAGAAAAGAAGCAGCGTTTCTTCGCCCTGGAAGTCCTCGAGCCCTACGGTCACGCCCCGCAGGTTGGGCAGCCGTAGCTGGGGGGCTGGTTCGCTAACCTTTCACCCGGCTGGCACTGCCTGGTAGGGGTGGTGGCCGTTGTTGGGGTGGGCTTTGCCGCAGTTGGGGCAGGGGTGGCCTTGGGTGAGAGACGATGGGGGGCAGCTGAGCACTCCCGGCGGCGTGGTCCACGAGCGCTCGTATAGCTTCTGGCCCAGCCACGGCGGGGCTTGCGTTGCTGCCCTGCGGTGTGATGAGCACAGCTGAAGGGGTGCCGTCGACCCGATGGGCCTTGCCCACCTCCCAGTCCCGTTGCAACACGACGCCGGTGAGGCCGTGTTGCGACGTGGCCAGCCTCGGGGAGTCCATCCTCCGCAGCTCAGCTTCTGCCGCCCCGACAGCGGAGTAGGGAACGTGCGATGAGCAGTTCAAAGAGGTCTGATGAGGAGAAGTATCGGGCGATGAGGCGGCCGGCATCCGCTAA
>JBHELG010000131.1:0-18194 GCA_046263195.1 Nitriliruptorales bacterium
GGACTGCACCAGCGTGACAACGCCCGGCTCATCGAGACCCTCCTGCGCCTGCGTGATCTTGGGAACACCCTCATCGTCGTCGAGCACGACGAGGCGAGCATCGAGGCGGCAGACTTCGTCGTGGACATCGGGCCGGGCGCCGGCGAGCACGGCGGGGAGATCGTTCACGCCGGCAGCGTCGCCGACCTCAAGGCAAACCCCGCCTCACTGACCGGCCGCTACCTGTCCCGGGAACTCACCATCTCGGTGCCGGTGACCCGGCGGCCTCTCACCAGCGAGCGCGCCGTCACCGTAGTGGGGGCGACTGAGCACAACCTCCGCAACCTCGACGTCACCTTTCCCCTCGGGGTCTTGACCTGCGTCAGCGGTGTATCGGGATCCGGCAAATCGACGCTCGTCAACGACATCCTCAGTCGGGTGCTCATGCGCCACGTCTACGGCTCCCGGGAAGCTCCGGGCCGCCACCTGCGCGTCGAGGGTCTCGAACACGTCGACAAGGTCGTCGTCGTCGACCAGTCGCCGATCGGGCGGACCCCACGTTCCAACCCCGCCACCTACACGGGGGTCTTCGACCACGTCCGTCGCCTGTTCGCTACAACCCCCGAGGCGAGGGTCCGCGGCTACCAACCCGGCCGGTTCTCATTCAACGTGAAAGGCGGGCGCTGCGAGGCTTGCAAGGGCGACGGCACCATAAAGATCGAGATGCACTTCCTGCCCGACATCTACGTCCCTTGTGAGGTCTGCAAGGGACGGCGCTACAACCGTGAGACGCTCGAGGTCCACTACAAGGGGCGCACCATCGCCGAGGTGCTCGACATGACGGTCGACACGGCGCTCGGGTTCTTCTCGGCCATCCCCCCGATCGCCACCCATCTGCAGACCCTCGCCGATGTCGGCCTCGGCTACCTCCGGCTCGGCCAGCCAGCCACCACGCTCTCCGGCGGCGAAGCCCAGCGGGTAAAGCTGGCCGCGGAGTTGAAGAAGCGCGCCACCGGCCAGACCGTCTACATCCTCGACGAGCCCACCACCGGGCTGCACTTCGACGACGTGCGGCGCCTGCTCGAGGTGCTGCACCGCCTCGTGGACAGGGGCAACACGGTCATCGTCATCGAGCACAACCTCGACGTCCTCAAGACCGCCGACTACCTCATCGACCTGGGACCCGAGGGAGGAGCGGCCGGGGGAACCGTCGTGGTTGCCGGCACCCCTGAGGAAGTCGCGGCTTTTCCCGCCTCGTACACGGGGAAGTTCCTCCGTGACCTCCTCGGCTGAGGCGCTGCCTGCCGCCGGCACGCGAAGCGCGGGCCTTACTCGTCCCCGGTCCGCTTACCGCCAGTGGCGGTTTGGGCTCCTGGCACTCATCGTCGTGCTCGCGGTCTTGTACGCAGCCACGCTGTTGCGTGATGTGGGCTATGGGACCGACACCGCGAAGTTCCAGTACCTCGGGCGGGTTCTCGGCACAGCCCACCAGCCCGGCTACCCCCTGTTCACGATGCTGCTGGCGCTCGTGGTGCGTGTGGTCCCCTTCGGATCGGATGCCCTTCGTGTCGACCTCATGTCGGCCGCCTTCGGCGTCACCACCTGCGCCCTGTTGTTCCTCGCGCTGCTCGAACTCGAGGTGCGCCGGGTCGTCGCGTTCGCGGCTTCGCTGCTGGTCGGTGTGACGCAGACCTTCTGGACCCAGGCGATAGCCATCGAGGTCTACAGCCTCCACAGCCTTTTCGCCGCGGCCGTTCTCCTGCTCCTGCTCCGGTGGCAGGGGAGCCGCCAGGACAGGCACCTTGTCCTCGCCCTGGCTGTCTATGCGCTGTCGTTCTCGCACACGACCGCTTCGATCCTCCTCGCCCCGGGCATCGGCTGCTTCATCGCGTCGGTGGACTGGAGGGCGCCTCTCCGAGGTCGCGTCCTGCGCTGGCTGCCGCTGTTCGCGCTGCTGGCCGTCGGGCCTTACGCGTACATCGTGTGGCGGTCGCTCGACCCCAGCGCGAGCTACCTCGAGGTGCAGATCCGCAGCGTCGCCGACCTGATCCGGGCGATTCGGGCCACGAACTACACGAGTCTCATGTTCTCGTTCGGGCCAAGGGCTCTCCTCACCGAGCGTCTCCCCATGCTGCACCGCCTCCTGGTCACCGAACCACTGCTGTGGGCGCTTCCACTCGCTCTGGTCGGAGCGGTACGGATGCGGCTCCGCCCGGTCAACCTCCTACTCGCGGCGTGGGCGGCGATGGTGACGCTGTGGGGACTCGAGTACAGCATCGGCGACGTGTTCGTCTACTTCACCCTCACCTACGTCGTCGTCGTGCTCTGGGGAGCGCTGGGGTTCGATTGGCTCCTCGAACTCCTGATGGACCGGGCCTCGAGACCCGCGCTGCGGGGAGCAGGCGTTCTGCTCCCGGCGCTTTCCCTGCTCGCGCCCGTGCTGGTCGTGTGGTCGAACTACCCGGTGGTCGACTTGAGCCGCGATGAGACCGGGAGGCAGATCCGTTCCGCTCTCCAGGCGATGCCGGAGGGGGGAGTCGTGTTCACCTACCTCCATCACCACTTCAACTACGAGCTGGTCGGCCAGGATCGGCAGGAGGAGCTAGGCGTCTATGCCCGCGATCGCCGGCCCTACGAGCTCATCGCTCGCTACTGTCAGGGCGCGCCCATCGAGTTCAGTGGCGTGGTGGGCCTGATACCGCCGGGCCTGCCCGTCTACGCCTATGGGGCTGACACCGTCTCGCTGCTCCGGAATCAAGGGTTCGCCGTCGTGCCCACCTTCGCTGAACTGGCGCGGATCGACTGCGGCCGGCTTCCCTCCCGGTACCTCGGCCAACCGGCCTGAGGCCCGAACTCGTGCGACTACGTGGGTCGTTCCCGGGGGCATCCTGGCCCTTCATCCTTCCTCGTCATGCATTTCCCGACACGGGACCGTGACGGTCCAGTTTGGGGGGACAATGGGCACGATGACGACCTCCTCACCATCACGAACGCAGGCGACGCGGGCCTGACGGAGGCTTTCACCCCAGCGGGGGCCTGGAGTCCGGTCATTCCAAAGCCGGAAATCACCCGCGTTGGCCACGAGGACAACGGCGAGCGTGGCCACTCGGGCGCCAGTCAGCAGCAGCTGAGCTACGTCCCGGGGCACGCCCCGGAGGCCGCGAACATCCACCGTGCGAGCGTCCAACACCGCCGCGAACAACGAGTAGACGAGCAACACCGGCACGTAGGTGTAGCGCCCCCCGACCTCGTGCCATCCGCCTCGTGGCCATACGAGTCCCGATGCGACCCCACGCAGCGACGTGCCTGCGGCGAAGAACAGGACGGCGTAGCAGGCGCAGACCACGACGAGCCACCGGGTCCGGCTGCCGCGCAACAGCACGCCCACGGCGACGATCGCCACGAGCAGCACGGCTGCGGCCGCCATGATCCCCAACCCGCCTCGGGCCCACAAGGTGCCGCCGACACGGTGACCTCCCAGGGCCACGATCCCGACCCGTTGGGCGAAGGCCGCGACGACGGTCGAGGGGTCACTGCCGGCGTGCGGGGCGGGCGCCTGGATTGCAGCCAACTGCACCGCCACTGCAGAGCAGAACAACCAGGCAGGCAGCTGGTCACGAGCAAAGGGTTCCGTGAACAAGCGCAGGACGGCAAGCGGAAGCAGCAGGATGCCGAGACCCGCGCTCAGGGCGGCGAGGACGAGCAGCAGGCTGGACGCGATGACGCCGGTGGGGGTGGCCGGACGCCACAGCAGCAGCCAGAAGGACGCGAACAGCAGCGGCCACTGGGAGTTCGCCACGCTGTTGAGGACTTCCACCCCCGCCGAGGAGGCGAGCGGCACCGCGAGGGCGAGGAGGGTGCGGACCCAGGGAGAGCGAAGGTGGCTGCGCGAGGCTACGAAGACCGCGAGGGCGGAGAGCGCCGTCAAGGCATTGGCGGCGAGGACGAGCGCTTCGGAGGCAGCGTCGACCGGGAACAACGTCGCAAGTTCGGCCGCGAGTCGCGGCCCGAGGTGAAGGTAGCCGGCATAGGTTCGGGACAGCGCCTCAGCCGGACCGAGGGCCAGCGCCTCCTGGAGGAAGACCCGGCCGTCTTCCGCCCACACGGTATCGAGGACGCCCACGCCGGCCTGCCGGGCAAGGGGCACGAGCAGGCCCACGACCACGACGAGCCCCGACAGAGCGGTATCACGGGCCGCTGCAACCGGTGGCGCATCGGGCGGGAAGAGAGCGCGCCAAGATCCGCGCTCCCCAGCCACTTGTCACCCCCCGGTCGCCGCCGGAGCACGAGGTCGCATTGACCACCCCGCTGAGGCTGCGATCAGCGCGCCTCCGGCACTCCCCGCCTGGGCGCACTCGGATCGGACGGCTAGCCTAACCCCGGCCTTGCCTCATCCCCTCGCACACGTCCTGGCGGAGGCTCGACGTGCTGAACCGGCTCGTCGACAAGCGCAGGTCGGTACCGCCTTCTGCCCTCGCCGGCGGCGAGGAACCCGCGGCAGCTGACGCGCCGACCGAGAATCCGCCGTGGGGGTGGCTCGCCGTCGTGGTCGTCACACTCGGTGGCCTCTACGCGGCGACGCTGCTCCGAGACGTGGGCTTCGAAACCGATACGGCGAAGTTCCAGTACTTGGGGCGGGTGCTGGGCACCGCGCACCAGCCCGGTTATCCGATGTTCACCGCCCTCCTCGCGCTCGCCGTGCGACTGATCCCGTTCGGCGGCGACGCCCTCCGCGTCGACCTCCTGTCGGCCACCTTCGGGATCGCGACGTGCGCGGTTTGTCTGTTCGTCCTCTTGGAGTTGAGGGTACGCCGCGTCCTGGCCTGCACCGCTGCGTTACTGATCGGCGTGACGGAGACCTTCTGGTTGGAGTCCGTCGTCATCGAGGTCTACACGCTCCAGACCCTGTTCGCCGCGGTCGTGCTCTGGCTCCTCGTGCGCTGGCAGCGCAGCCGGGCAGACCGCGACCTCGTGCTCGCCCTGGCCGTCTACGCGCTGTCGCTCGCGCACACTCCCGCCACGATCCTGCTGGCGCCGGGCATCGCGCTGTTCCTGGGACTCGTCGACTGGCGGGCACCGCTGCGCTGGCGGATCGTGCGCTGGATCCCGCTCTTTGCCCTGCTGGCCTTGGGCCCCTACGCCTACATCGTGTGGCGCAGCTTCGACCCCTCGAACCTTTACTACGAGGTCCAGATCCGCAGCGTCGGCGACCTCCTGAGCGCGCTGCGGGGGACTCACTACCGCGACATGATGTGGTCGTTCGGACCCCAGGCGCTGGTGGCCGAGCGCATCCCGATGCTTCGTGACCTGCTGCGCGACGAGCCCCTCTGGTGGGCCGTTCCTGTCGCGCTCGTAGGGCTCGTGCGACTGCGGCTGCGTCCGATCAACCTCCTGCTTGCGACGTGGTGGGTAGCGGTGACCCTGTGGGGCCTCGAATACGACGTGGGAGACGTGTTCGTCTTTTTCATCCTCACGTATTTCATCCTCGTCCTGTGGGCGAGCGTCGGATTCGACTGGATCGCCGAGTCCCTCCTTGCGCGTATGCCCCCCGTGGCGCTCACTCCAGCGCGGGTGATGGTCGGCGCACTCGTCCTGCTCGCACCCCTGCTCGTGGCTCGCTCGAACTTCGACCAAGTCGACTTCAGCGACGATCCCACCGGTCAAGAGATCCGGAGTGCACTTGCCGCCATGCCCGACGGGGGTGTCGTGTTCAGCTACCACTACCACCACTTCAACTACGAATTGATCGGTCGCGGACGCCAGGCAGAGCTCAACGTCTACTCCCAGTACCCAGGGTTCGAGCGCATCGGTCTCTACTGTCAGGGCAAGCAGATCGGACTGGGGGGAGTGGTGGGACACGCGCCCTCGGGGCTGCCCGCCTACGCTTACGGTGCCGCTTACCTGCCGATGCTCCGGGGAGAGGGATTCACGCTCATACCGGTGAGCGGCGAACTCGTACGCATCGACTGCGCACGACTCCCACCGCAACACGTGCCGACCGAAGACCTCGATCCCTCTCCGAGGACGCCGCACAACGTGCGGGGATAGCGGTCAACGCCGAGACCCACCGCTGGGCCCAGCGCGTGACATGCCTGCCTCGAGTTCGTGGCAGGGAACGTCGACGGTCCACCCCGGGGGAGTTATGGCAACCGGCACCGTGCGATCCAGATGGGTCGGACACGCAGGCCGAGCCCCCTCGAGAGCCTCTTCCCACAGGGGCCCGCCCGAGCGACCGTTCCGCAGGCGGAAATCGCCGAGCACAGCGACAGCAGCGACGACCAAGACCATGACCTGGACGCTCCTCAAGAGTCCCTGGCGGCCTCGAAGGCGTAAGCCCTCGAGGAACGCTGCGACCATGCCGTAGATGAGGAGCAGCGGCACGACCGTATAGCGCCCCCCGTTCGCGTGTGATGCATTCTGAGGCCACAGCAGGCCTTCCGCGTTGCCTCGTAGGAACGTGGTCGCGAGGAAGAACCCGAGTGAGTAGGCGGCTGTCACGAAGAGGAGCCCCCTTGTCTGCCGAGCACCGACGGTCAGGCCCAGAATCAACATCGCGGCGAGCACGACAGTCGCCACCAGAGGCAATGGCCACCCGATGCGAGCCCAGAGCGTCCCACCGATGCGCTGGCCGAGGAACGCGGCGGCAGCTACGCGCTGGGCATAGGCCAGGAGCATGGTTCCTGGTGCGCCACCGAATGATCCTGGCTGGGACAGCGAAGAGGAGGCCGCCATGAGCTGCAAGACGACTGCGATCCCGAACAGCCACGCGGGCACCGCGCTGCGCCCGCGGGGCGTCACGACCAGCCGTCCGAGCGCGAGCGGAACGAGCAGCACGCTGAGTGGGGCGCTCAGAGCGGTAGCCACGAGCAGGACACTCGCACCGACCGCCCCCAGGATCGAGGGGGGACGCCATAGCAACAGCCAGAACGAGGCGACAAGGAGGTACCACTGGACGTTCGCGACGTTGTTCAGGACCTCGACGCCCGCAGTCGGAACGAGCACGAGCGAGACGGCGAGGAGGGCACGGACACCGGAGGAGCGCAAGAAGGGGCGGGTGGCGACGAACACCGCCAGCGCGCAGAGTGCGGCAACCCCATTCGCGGCCAGCGTGATGGCTTCTGACACCTGTCCGAGCGGCAGAAGGGCAGCAACTTCGGCGACCAGCCGGGGCACGAGATGGAGGTAGCCGGCGTAGAGGCTCGAGACGGCCTCGACCGGTCCCTGCAAGAGCGCCGACTGCAGGAAGACCCGCCCGTCCTCGGCCCAGATGGTTTCGAGCGCCGAGGCACCCACTTGACGCATGACCGGTGCGACGAACGCGACTCCCATGGCCACCATGGCAAGCGCGGCGGAAGGCCGTGGCCAACTCGGCCCGACGTCCGTGGGGAAAAGCCCCTCCAACGGCCGCCCCCGAGCGACGTGAAGGGGCAAGCTGGCGTCCTTCACCACGACGTTACTGCTGGTTCCTCGTCTGAAGCGCCTCTTCGGCCCGCGCGCGTTCGAAGAGACCGAGGAGTGTCCCGTCGGAGCGGGTGACTACGACAGTCGCACTGTTCGCGCGCCGCATGCGCGTCAGGAGGGCCTCGACCTCCTCGCTGGGTCGGACGGTACTCGGCCCTTCACGCATGAGGTCCTCGACCCAAGAGTCGGGGTCCCCCTGCAACTTGTCCGATCGGAGAGCCCCAATGACGATACCCGCATCATTGACCACGACGACCAGACCGTGGGGGCTTGTCGCCAGCTGCTCCTGAACATGCCCGAGCCGCTCATGGGGACTGCTCGTGGTGACATCGCGGGTGAGCAGCGGGCCAATGAGTTGTGCGCTGCCCTGGTAGGGGAGGTCGAAAGCGAGCCAATCGGCCTTGCCCGCCGTGTAGTCGTAAACGCGGCTGAAGCCGTAGCTCTCGAGCCGCCACGCGGCTCGGGGACTCATGTCTCACTGGTAATCGTGGCAGTAGACGACAACCGGCCTTTCGCGGCTGAGTTTCGTTGTCGCGACCTCGGAGGAGAACTGCTTGAGAGGCAGGTGGATGGCGCCGGGCAGGTGGGCCCAATCGTACTCGGCACGGGGCAGCACCTCTGCGACCTGGAAATCGCGGTCTTCGACGAGTCGGCTGAGCTCGTCTCGTCCGATCGTGGCTGGCATGTCGTCCCCGCTCTCCCGTACGTGGGCTATCTGGGTCGTTCGACTCCGACCGGGTAATCGTCGGCCGGGCGCTGCTTCCATCTCTCCGGATGCGGGAAGGGTAAGGTACGCGCCTCTTCCACTGGTTCCCCGCCGGGGACGACACTGACACGGGAAGAATGCCGTGACCTCACCAGCGGATGGCGTCGACGAGACGTTCGTCGCCCGCCCGAACGTCTCAGCGCGCTCGTCCTTCTCCGGTGCGGTGCGGCTCATCGTTGGCCTCGTCCGGACGGCGCGGCCCAGGCAGTGGGCCAAGAACGTGCTCGTCTTCGCCGCACCCGCCGCAGCGGGTGTCCTGCTCCAGCCTCGGTCGTTGGCTCGCACACTCGGCGCCTTCGGCATATTTTGTCTCGCCGCGAGCGGCGTCTACTTCTTCAACGACATTGCCGACGTCGTGGAAGATCGGCGTCACCCACGCAAGCGCTTCCGTCCCATCGCGGCTGGCATCGTGCCGATCCGGCTCGCGACGGTGCTGGCGCTCGGCATGCTCCTGAGCAGTGTGGTCGGCGGATGGCTCACGCTCGGCTCTCCCTTCGCGGCGGTCGTAGGCGGCTATGTGGTCCTCACCATCGCCTACAGTCTTCGGCTGAAGCACATTGCGATCGTCGACCTCGCAGGGGTGGCAGCTGGTTTCGTGCTCCGGGCCATCGCCGGAGGCGTGGCTACGGGGGTGCCGATCTCGAGCTGGTTTCTCATCGTGGCCTCGTTCGGGTCCTTGTTCATGGTTGCTGGCAAGCGCCACGCCGAGCATGCCGACCTCGGCGACAACAGGGTTGAGACGAGACTCGTACTGGCCGAGTATTCGCTGGCGTACCTGCGTTACATCCGCTTCATCGCCTCGTCCGTCACGATCGTCGCGTACTGCCTGTGGGCCTTCCAGGAGGCGGCGGAGGGTGGCGGGGTGTGGTCGGAGCTGTCCATTGTTCCTTTCGTGCTTGGCATCCTCCGCTACGCGCTGCTGCTCGAAGCCGGTCACGGCGAAGCGCCGGAACAGATCGTGCTCTCCGATCGGCCGCTGCAGGTCTTTGGAGTGCTGTGGGTGATCACCTTCCTCGGGGGGGTCTATGTCGGCTGAGCCCGCCGACTTGTCCCGCCCGGCGTCTTCGATCTCCCCACCCGCCGGGCCTGAGGCCCATCCCCGGGCAAGCCAAGACCGCTCTCCCCCCCAAGCCTGCCGGCTCGAGAGGAGCTGCTGACCGGCTGGGGACGCACCGCCCCTACCCGCGCCACGGTGCACCGTCCCCGCTCTTTCGAGGAGGTGGGCGAGATCCTCGAGCGGGAACCGCCGCGAGGTCTCGTCGCGAGAGGGCTCGCCCGCAGCTACGGCGATGCCGCCCAGAACGCCGGGGGCATCGTGGTCGACCTCACCTCCCTCGACCGGGTGCGAGCCATCGACCTCGAGCGGGGAGTCGCGACGGTCGAGGCCGGCGTGAGCCTCGACGCGCTCATGCGGCTCCTCGTTCCGTTCGGCTGGTTTCCGTGGGTCTCCCCCGGAACGCGACACGCGACCGTCGGGGGGGCGATCGCCGCGGACATCCACGGCAAGAACCACCATCGCGACGGCAGCTTCTGCGCCCACGTGCGATCGCTGACACTGCGCACTCCCCACAGGACGCTCACCGTCAGCCCGCAGGAGGATCGCGACGTTTTCTGGGCGACCGCCGGGGGCATGGGGATGACCGGGATCATCCTCGAGGCGACGCTCGACCTCCAACCGATCAGGACGAGCGCGATTCGGATGGACACCGAGCGGGCGCGTGACCTCGATGATGCGATGGCTCGCATGGAGGCGCGGGACCACGAATACCGCTATTCGGTGGCATGGATCGACGTGCTGGCCGGCGGCGGGTCCCTCGGACGTTCCGTGCTCACGCGCGGAGACCACGCTCGGGTTGAGGAGCTGCCGCAACGTCGCCGGGAGCGGCCGCTCGCGTTCGACCCGAAGGTGCGGCTCGCAGCGCCCCCGTGGGTGCCATCCGGGCTGCTGAACTCCCTGACGGTGCGCGCCTTCAACGAGCTTTGGTTTCGCAAGGCGCCCCGCGAGGATCGCGGACGAATCGTGCGGCTCGAGACCTTCTTTCATCCTCTCGACGGGGTTCGAAGTTGGAATCGGCTGTACGGCCGCCATGGATTCGTCCAATACCAGTTCGTCGTACCGTTCGGGCAGGAGGACACGCTCCGACGGGTGATGGAACGTCTCAGCCTCGAACGGATCCCGTCCTTTCTCGCGGTGTTGAAGCGTTTCGGTGACGGCAACCCGGGCCACCTGTCATTCCCCACTCCCGGTTGGACCCTCGCCCTCGACATACCCACGCCCGTCGAGGGTCTCCCGCCGCTCCTTGACGAGCTGGACGAGCTCGTGGTGGAAGCCGGCGGGCGCATCTATCTCGCCAAGGACTCCCGGCTGCGTCCGGAACTGCTGAAGGCCATGTATCCCCGTCTCGACGAGTGGCGCGCCATCCGCGACCGGCTCGACCCGGACCGAATCCTGCGCTCCGACCTCTCGCGGCGGCTCGGGCTCGCCTCCGACGCCTGAGGGGTGTTGTCGCCCTGCCCGACTCGGGGGATGAGGTCAGGCGCGGTCCGCTTCGGGAATTCGTACAAGGACACCGGCGGCCCTGCGCCTAACGTTGGGACAGATGCCGCGACGGGAAGGCTGAGACGTGCAAGACGCCCTCGGCGCCGTGCAATCCGTCCTCGTGCTCGGTGGCAGCTCCGACATCGGTAGGGCTATCGCGTTGGCGCTCGTCTCGCGCCGAGCCCGCCGGGTCGTGCTCGCCGGCCGTGACACCGACGCGCTGCAGCCGGTGGTCGATACGCTCCGCAACGCCGGAGCGACGACAGTCGAGGCGGTCGCCTTCGACGCGCTCGGCACCGACACCCATCCCAGCTTCGTGAATGACGTCTTCGCGCGGCACGGAGACTTCGACGTGGTCCTCCTCTGCTTCGGGGTGCTCGGCGACCAGTCGCTGGCGGAGAACGACCCGAAGCACGCGCTCGACATCATTCGTACGAATTATGTCGGGGCGGTGTCGGTCGCCATTCCGCTCGCACAGCGTCTGCGTGTGCAAGGACATGGTGCTCTTGTCGTCCTCTCGTCGGTCGCCGGCGAGCGGGCCCGGCGCTCGAACTTCGTCTACGGCTCGTCCAAGGCCGGCCTCGACGCTTTCGCCCAGGGGCTTGGAGACGCTCTGTATGGGAGCGGAGCGAAGGTGATGGTGGTCCGGCCGGGGTTCGTGAAGACGAAGATGACGCAGGGACGTCAGGCGGCCCCGTTCGCCACAAACGCTGAAGCCGTGGCCGATGCCATTGTCGAGGGGCTGCGCTCCGGCAGCGAGATCGTCTGGGTGCCGTCGATCCTGCGCTGGGTCATGGCTGCCGTCCGTCATCTGCCGCGCCCGATCTTCCGCAAGCTCCCCATGTAGGGGGCGCCTGTCGCGGCAGGTTCGCAGCGAGCCGGTATCTGTGCGTCCTATGGTGGATATGACCGACCGTCCGGACTGCGTCGGCCACCCGTCGGATTTTTTGGGACGCAACTAGCGCTTGGCGTGTCCCGCGACCTCAAGGGCCGCACGCACCTCCCGGACGACCCGCCCTGGCTCGTCGACCAGATCCCACCAGGTGAACCTCAGAACTCGCCGGCCGACGAGCACGATCGCATTCTGGCGTCGGTCGTCGTCCCGGCAGTCAGGCCCCGGGCATGGAAGGCACGGCTATCCAACTCGACACCGACCCGCTGAGACGGGTAGGCGGCGTCAACCTTACGGGGCTGTCCATAAACGTCCCAAACTGGATAATTCATGATCGGGGCTGGCAATCCACTCCTCGTCGCCACTCGTAGATAGAGGGACTCCAGCTCCGAGCGTGTCCGCCCCTCCCGTGGGGACAGTTCCTTCAGGATGCCCCGGACGATCCTTTTCCCCGAACCCGGCCGAGATCCGACAGACAACTCTCCAGCTCTCTCGTCGTCATCAGCCCCCGCCTGAGCCCGTCCGAGACGGCGCCCCGCAGTCGGGCTGGCCCATGGACGCGGCGAGATCGCAGATAGTTCGCGCAACCGAGGTAATTCGGACGCTGCGGTGGATCGAGACGTGGTCGGGATGGGGGCACCGGGTGCGGTGGACGGTGACACCCACCAAGCTCTGGGCACGGCGACCGAGCGTGGTGACATGAATCCTGTCGTCACGACGGCCGCCGGAAAGCTCCCAGTGGTGAGCGGCTGACTCATGCGCCAGCACAGCTTCTCGACCCAGGGCCAGGACAGCGAGATACCTCCCCTGCAGCGTGTCTTGGGAGCCCGCCATTGCGTAGACACCGCGCCGAAGCCGTCGATACGGCCGGCTTTCACCCGGTCATCCAGTGTGGATGGCGGCAGACCTGCCTCGATGGCCTCGCTCCTAGTGAAGACGCCACCCTTTCGCCTCGCCCGAGCTGCGAGTCGGCGATCTGCTTCAGAGCTCATACACGAAGCGTGGATGGTTTCGCGGGCCAAAGTGGCGGCGGCCCGCTCATGCTTGTGGATTCTGCGCCATCTCACTCACGAGTGGCTGGCTCAGGCCGCATATCCGGCCTGGCTCGACCACCCGATGTGGATCGCGGCTCGTGGACGGAGGCGAGAGCTGACCGGCGGGATCTCCCGCCATCTGTAACTCGAAGGGTTTCCCGTGTTGACGTCTCCTGCTTCTCTTGGGATGCCGACCAGGGGAGGACAGCCGTGCCAACCTTCATCTCGCTCATGAACTGGACCGACCAGGGGATCCGCCAGTTCCCAGACACCCTGCGACGTGCCGAGGCCTTCGACCAGCAACTCGAACAGTTCGGCGGCCGCCTGAAAGCCTGCTACTGGACGGTTGGCTCGTACGACAGCGTGGCGATCATCGAGGCGCCCGATACCGAGAGCGCCACCGCCGCCCTGTTGGCGCTAGGGGCACTGGGCAATGTTCGAACCGAGACGCTGCGAGCCTTCTCGCGCGAGGAGATGCAGGGGGTCATAGACCTCGCGATGCCCACAGAGGAGAGCTAGAGGCGGGCTTCACCAGCCCGCCCCGGGCGGGCGCGGGGCGTCACGAGCGCGATCCAGGGACCTCTGACATCATGGGGGCGATGGAAAATCCCGCCCTCGCGTTCCGCCCCGAGCCCGGCGCGATCCCCGACGCACCGGGCTGCTACCTCTTCCGCGACGCCCACGGGCGGGTCGTCTACGTCGGCAAGGCGAAGTCGCTGCGCCAACGACTGTCGAGCTACTTCCAAGCCTGGCAGCTCATCGCGCCACGCACGCAGGCCATGCTCGAGATGTCCCGTTCGGTGGAATGGATCGTCGTCGACAACGAGGTCGCCGCACTCCACCTCGAGTACAACCTCATCAAGCAGCACCGGCCCCGCTACAACGTCCGCTACCGCGACGACAAGAGCTATCCCTACCTTGTCCTCACCACCTCCGAGGAAGTACCGCGGGCCCGCGTCCTGCGCAACCCCCGCAACCGGGCCGACCGCAGGTTCGGGCCCTTCGCCCACGCCTACGCCATTCGGGAAACTCTCGACCTCCTGTTGCGCGTGTTCCCCGTCCGCTCCTGCTCGGAGGGCGTCTACCGGCGCTGTCAGCGCGCCCAGCGGCCGTGTCTCTACTACCACATCGGCCGCTGCGCGGCTCCCTGCGTCGGCCACGTCACCCTCGACGAGCACCGCCAACTCGTCGAGGGCCTCGCTGCCTTCCTCGACGGCGACACCGAGTCCACGCTCAGGCACATAGAAGAGGAGATGCGCGGTGCCGCCGGCGAGCTGAACTTCGAGAAAGCGGCAAGGCTGCGAGATCAGCTCTTCGCGGCACAGACGGCGCTCTCCAAGCAGCAGATGGTTTCCAGCCGGCGCGAGGACTTCGACGCGGTCGCGCTGGTGGAGGACGAACTCGAAGCGGTCGTCCAAGTGTTCTTCGTTCGGCGCGGGAGGGTGGTGGGTCGCAAGGGCTGGAGTGTGGACAAGGTCGAGCCCCTCGACACGCCAGAACTACTCAGCTCCTTCCTGCTCGAGCTTTACGAGGAGCGGGCCGATGACGTGCCCCCCCTCGTGCTCGTTCCGGTCGAGCCCGCGGACAGCGAAGCCCTCGCGGCGCTTCTCGGGGAGCGGCGGGCGCAGGGCCGCACTCCGGCAGTTGGACGGGTGCGCTTTCGAGTGCCTCAGCGTGGAGAAAAGCGGGCTCTGCTCGACATGGTGCGGGAGAACGCCAGGGAGGCGTTCCAGCGCCACCGGCTGCGCCGGGCCCAGGACTTCAATGCCCGCTCGCAGGCATTGCGGGACCTGCAAGAATCACTCGGCCTCGCCGAGCCGCCTTTACGCATCGAATGCTTCGACATCTCGCACCTGGGAGGGACGGACGTCGTCGGGTCGATGGTCGTGTTCGAAGACGGCCTGCCGAAGAAGTCCGATTACCGTCGTTTCAAGCTGCGCGTCGATCGCAACGATGACTACGGGGCGATGCGCGAGGTCGTGCGCCGCCGCCTCCTGCGCTACATCGACGAGCAAAGTCAGCCCGTCACGGTGAGGAAGTTCTCCTATCCACCCAACCTCATCATCGTCGACGGAGGACCTGGGCAGCTCGCCGCGGCCGCAGAAGCCGTCGACGAGCTCGGTATCCAAGGCGTCGAGCTAGCCGCCCTGGCCAAACGGCTGGAGGAGCTGCACCGTCCCTATGGCCCGGGGCGCAGTCGCGTGGCCAACCTGCCTCGTGCCAGCGAAGCCCTCTTTCTCGTCCAGCGCGTACGCGACGAGGCGCACCGGTTCGCTGTCACCTACCAGCGCCAGCGGCGCACGGCGGGCATCACCCGCTCGGTGCTCGACGACGTTCCCGGAGTGGGCCCTGCCAGACGCAAGGCTCTACTGCGTCACTTCGGGAGCGTGAAGGCGCTGCGTGCCGCAAGCATCGAGGAGCTCATGGAGGTTCCCCGCGTCTCTCATACCATCGCCACCGCCGTGCACGATCACCTGCGTGCGGATGAGGGCGCGTTGGCCTCGGCGCGGGGCGGCGGTCCATTGGTGGAAACCACCGAGGAGGCGACGGCGTGAAGGTCTTGCGGCCGGTGACGCCAAGCACCGTCGAGAGCGAGATCGTCGTAATCACGGGCATGTCGGGGGCCGGACGAACCGAGGCCGCCAAAGTCCTCGAGGACATCGGCTACTACGTCATCGACAACCTTCCCCCCGCGCTCGTGAGCAAGGTCGTAGAGCTGGCCTCGCGTCCCGGCTCGAGCGTCGACCGCATAGCCCTCGTCGCAGACGTACGCGGTAGGGAGTTCTTCAGCGAACTCATCGATGCCATCGACGACCTGCGCGCCCGTCACGGGGACGTGCGCGTCCTCTTTCTCGAGGCCGATGATGACACCCTTGTGCGACGGTTCGAGGCGACACGTCGCCGTCACCCGCTGAGCGAAGCGGACGGAGTCGAAGGGGTAGCGGAGGGCATCGCCCGCGAGCGGGTCATGCTCGAGGACCTGCGTGGCATGGCCGACCTCGTGGTCGACTCCTCCGACCTGAACGTCCATGCCCTGAGGGACCGGCTCGTGGACGCCTTCGGCATGCGGGACATGGCCGCGCTCCAGGTGAACGTCGTCTCCTTCGGTTACAAGTACGGGCTGCCACGTGACGCCGACCTCGTCATGGACGTGCGCTTCCTCCCGAACCCGCACTGGGTCGACGAGCTGCGCCCCTACAACGGGCTCGACGAGCCGGTTCGTCGCTACGTCCTCGGCCAGGCCGCCACCGGCCCCTTTCTCGACCGTTTTCGTGAGCTGCTGGACCACGTCGTCCCCGGCTACGTCGAGGAGGGCAAGCGGTATCTCACGATCGCGATCGGCTGCACGGGTGGGAAACACCGCTCCGTCGCCGTCGCCGAGGAGGTAGCCGACCACCTGCGGGCCAAGACGGATCTGCCGGTGCACGTCGACCACCGGGACGTCCATCGTGACTAGAGCGCCGGTCGGGCTCCCTGCCGACAGCGTCGGCGAGGGAAGGGGAGACGGCAGTCGCGCGGTGGCAATTGGCGGCGGACACGGCCTCAGCCGCTGCCTCAGATCGCTCACCTACATCGTCGACCACGTCACCGCGGTCGTCACGACGGCCGATGACGGTGGCTCGTCGGGCCGCCTGCGGCGTCAGCTCGGCGTCCTGCCACCAGGAGACCTGCGCATGGCACTCGCGGCGCTGAGCCCCCGGGGCGATCTCGTGCGGCTCCTGCAGTACCGGTTCAAATCCGGGGAGCTGCAGGGCCACAGCATCGGCAACCTCATGATCGTTGCCGCCGCCGACCTTGACGATGGCGATGCCGTCGCCGGTCTCGACTTCATCGCCAGCCTCCTCGAGATCCGCGGCCAGGTCCTGCCCTGCACACCCGTTCCCGTGCAGCTGTGCGGGCAAGCCGAGCGACGCGAGATCACCGGACAGGTGGCCATAGCCCGCTCGCGCGGCGTCGAACGGGTCTGGCTGGAGCCGCAGGGACCCCCAGGAACGCCGGAGGCGGTGGACGCCATCGCCGCCGCCGATCTTGTCGCCCTCGGCCCCGGCTCCCTGTTCACGAGCATCATCCCGAACCTGCTCGTCCCGGCCATCCGGGCAGCGGTCGTGGCGAGCGAGTGCCCCGTGGTCTACATCTGCAACGTGCGCGAACAACGGGGCGAGACCGAGGGCCTCGACCTGCCGGCCCACCTCACCGCCCTGCTCGACCATGCGCCCGGTCTGGCCCTGTCGGCGATCGTTGCTCACACCGGCCCTCGGCCCCCTTGTGAGGAGCGACCGCTGCGCGCCGACCGCGAGGAACTGGCGCCCTTCACGTCCTCGGTCGTGCTGACCGACCTGCTCGACGGCGACGGGGGGCACGACCCGCGCAAGCTCGCCGGCGCCCTCGACCACCTCCTGCGACGGAGAAGCCAGGCGACCTAACCGACGACCGGTGGGACGAGAACCCGGGCGACCGGAAGTCGGGGTCGCGCCATGGCCGCCGCTCGAAACGCTCTACTAGCCTCGAAGCAGGGTAGGGCTACTCAAGGAGGCCGAGCATGACTGTCCGGGTTGCGATCAACGGCTTTGGGCGCATCGGCAGGGTGTTCTTCAGGGTGGCGAAGCAGCGCGGCTTCGACTTCGACTTCGTCGCGATCAACGACATCACTGATGCAGAGACCCTCGCGCTCCTGCTGCGATACGACAGCCTATTCGGCCATTACCCCGGTGAGGTGAAAGCCACGGAGTCGGGGCTGACGGTCGATGGGGAAGAGATACAGATCACGACCATCCGCGACCCCGCGGAGCTCCCCTGGGCCGACCTCGACGTCGACATCGCGGTCGAGTCCACCGGGCAGTTCAGGTCACGGGAGAAGGCCGAGTTGCACCTGAAGGCGGGGGCGAAGAAGGTCGTCATTTCGGCGCCCGCGAAGAACGAGGACGTCACGATCGTGCTCGGCACGAACGAGAACGACTACGACCCAGGCAACCACCACGTCGTCTCGGTCGCATCCTGCACGACGAACTGCGTCGTGCCGATGGCGAAGGTCCTGCACGAGACCTTCGGGATCGAGCGCGGTCTCATGACGACGGTCCACGGCTACACGGCCAGCCAGCAGCTGCACGACGGACCCCACAAGGACCCGCGGCGAACCCGAGCCGCGGCCATCAACATCATCCCGACCTCGACCGGCGCGGCGAAGGCGTCATCGCTCGCTCTGCCGGACCTGAAGGGCGTCATGGACGGCATGGCGCTGCGTATCCCGGTCGCGGTGGGGTCTATCACCGACCTCGTCGCCGTGGTGGGCCGTGAGACGAACCTCGAGGAGGTCAACGAGGCGTACCGCAACGCCGCCGCCGGTGAGCTGAACGGGATCCTCGAATACACCGAGGAGCCCTTCGTCTCGTCCGACATCGTCGGCAACCCGCATTCGGTCATCGTCGACGGGCAGGCCTCGATGGTCATCGGAAACCTCGTGAAGGTGTTCGGCTGGTACGACAACGAGTGGGGCTTCTCGAACCGGATGGCGGAGGTCGTCGA
>JBHELG010000132.1:0-13502 GCA_046263195.1 Nitriliruptorales bacterium
CGCCGGCCACGAACCCGATGACGATGGGGGAAAGGCCGCCCACGAACCCCGCGCACGGCGTGATCGCGACGAGCCCGGCGACCGCCCCGGACGCGGCGCCGAGGGTCGTCGCGTTTCCACCACGAATCTTCTCGACGACGAGCCAGCCGAGCATCGCCGCCGCCGCGGCGAGATGCGTATTCATGAATGCCTGCGCCGCGAGTCCACTCGCGCCGAGCGCCGAGCCCGCGTTGAAACCGAACCAGCCGAACCACAGCATGCCGGTCCCGAGCAACGTGAGCGGCAGCGAGTGTGGTGGCATCGGCTCGCTCGGCCACCCCCGACGGCGTCCTGCGACGAGGACGGCCGCGAGCGCGGCGACGCCCGCGTTGATGTGGACCACCGTTCCGCCCGCGAAGTCGAGCGCCCCCAGCCCGAACAGCCAGCCGTTCGGGCTGAACACCCAGTGGGCGACGGGGGAGTAGACGAGTAGCGACCAGGCGGCGAGGAAGACGGCGTAGCCGGCGAAGCGCAGCCGATCCGCGGTCGCACCGGTGATGAGGGCTGGCGTGATGATCGCGAACATCATCTGGTAGGCGACGAAGACGAGCGGTGGGATGGTCAAGGCGAAGTCATCCACGTAGCCCGGCAGCTCTACGGACACGTCCGTCAAGCCCCGGAGCCCGGCGAAGTCCAGTCCTCCGAGAAGCCCACCCCCGAGATCCGAACCGAAGGCGAGCGAGAAGCCGAGCAGGGCCCACAACACGCTCACCAGCCCCATCGAGAAGAAGTTCTGCATGAGCATGCCGAGCACGTTCTTCGACCGCACCATGCCGCAGTAGAAGAACGCGAGCCCTGGCGTCATGAACAGCACGAGCGCGGCTGACGTGAGCAGCCATGCGGTGTTGCCCGAGTCCATCGTCTGCCCCTCCGCCTACCTCACTTCGGCCGGCGGGATGAATCCACAGCGTCGTTTCCAGGTGATGAAGCCCATGTAACGCTCCTGTTTCGGCGAAAGGTCTGGGGTGCCGCAGCGCAGGCGGAGGCGGCGCCCTGTCACCTGGCTACCGCTGGCAGTGAGCTACTAGGCTAGTTCCGAACGTCCGTTCGATCATCGGAGCAGGTTCGGGTGGAGCGTGCACAGGAGCCGATCCTCCACGTCGACATGGATGCGTTCTACGCATCGGTCGAGCAGCGCGACGACCCCTCACTGCGGGGACGGCCGGTCGCGGTAGGAGGGCACGGCAACCGTGGTGTCGTTGCCGCCGCCTCCTACGAGGCACGTCACTTCGGCATTCACAGTGCGATGCCGATGGTGCGGGCCCGACGGCTCTGCCCCGATCTCGTCATCGTCCCCCCGGATTTCGGGAAGTACCAGGCGGTGTCGGACGTGGTCCGCCAAGTGCTGCTGTCCTACACGCCGCTCGTCGAGTTTCTCGCGCTCGACGAGGCATTCCTCAACGTCAGCGGGTCGGTACGCCTGTTCGGGCAGCCGCCCCAGATCGCGACACGCCTCAGGACAGAGGTGAGACGTGAAACCGACCTGACCTGCTCGGTCGGGGTGGCGCCCAACAAGTTCCTCGCGAAGCTCTGCTCCATGAAGGCGAAGCCCGACGGGCTGCTGCATCTGCCACACACGAGGGTCGAGACGTTCCTCCGTCCGCTGGTGGTCTCCGACCTCTGGGGGGCGGGCCTGAAGACGGTGGAGCGGCTCGAGCGCTACGGGTTCCGCACGATCGGGCAGGTCGCCGACAGCGATGCCCGCACCCTCGAGCGGGTGCTCGGTGGGAAGCTCGGGGCTCAGCTGCATCGCCTCGCACGGGGAGAAGACGACCGTCCGGTGACACCCCACGAGCCCGCGAAAAGCGTGTCAGCCGAGGAGACGTTCGATCACGACATCGACGACCCCGAGCAACTGCACCGCGAGTTGCTGCGCCTGTGCGAGCGGGTCGGGCACCGGCTGCGCTCGTCCCGACTCGCTGGGCGGACCATCGTCTTGAAGGTTCGATTCGCGTCGTTCGAGACGGTCACCCGCTCGATCACGCTCAAAATGCACACCGACCGTACCCACGACCTCGTGACGCTGGCTGGCGGCCTGCTCGACGGTCTTCGGCTGGAACGTGCCCGGGTCCGCCTGCTCGGCGTCGGGGTGTCGAGCCTGGCCGGTGGGGCGTCTGCGCGGCAGCTCGCGCTCTACGGGGATTCGCGCTGGGAGAACGCTGAACGCACCGCGGACGGGCTGCGTGCCCGCTTCGGCCCCAAGGCCGTCACCTACGGTTCTCTGCTCGTGGATGGCCCGAGGACTGGAAACGAGGCGCCAAGCAGAAGCGACCGCACGCGGCCACCCCAATCTTGACGTCCGAGCACCGACAATCCTCCCCAACCCTCAGCGCGAACCCTCGGGGGAGGCCAGGGGCAGGAAATCGAGACACGGCCGGGGCCGCCCGCGATCCTCGAGGAAGTCCCGCAGCTCCTCGTACACGTCGTCGCCGACCATGGCACGCAGCTCGCGTTCCATCGAGCGGTACAGCGGCTGCTCGCTCGTGAAAGCGGCCGGCTCCTCGGTGCACCACCAGTGAAAGTCCGCTCCGCCCTCACCCCACGTGCCACGCTCGAACGGGGCGATCGTGTGAACCTGCAGGGTGTGCCCGTCGTTCGCGACCTGCTCCTCGATGGAGCGGTGGAGCGGCAGTTGCCAGCAGACGGTGGGCTTGTACGTCATGGGGTGCTCTCGCCGGCGCTTTGCGAGCAGGTGGAAGGCGCACCCTGTCCCAGCGGGCCATCCGGCGCGGTTGAGGAAGACGCAGGCGCCGTTGTGTATGCGCGTCTTCGCCTCACCATCCGCGTCGACTTCCGTGGCGGCCCCGACACTTGCTTCCGCATGGAACTGCATCACGTCGGCGTCGAGGTCGTGCGTCACCGCGGCCTCGACCCGTTCCCGCTCCTGCTCGTCGACGTAGTAGGCCCCGTGTGTGCAACAGCCGATGTCGGGGCCATCGGCGTAGATGCCTGGGCAGCCCCGGCCGTAGATGCAGCGGTAGCGGGAGAGTAGGAACGTGACGTCGAAGGTGTAGCGAAGGTGAGCATCACCTGGGTCGCGGATACTCACCCACTCCCGCTCGAGCATCTGATTGCAACTCCCGCGACGGATGCGATTGGGAGGGTAGTCATGGCCTGTCATCTTCGGTGGAGCTACCCCCAACGGGCGAGCCCTGGGGGCGCAGCCCCGCCACCGTAACCGTGACGAGCCGGCGGACCGCGTCCTCGCAGGGCAGGTCGCTGGCTGCCGTGAGGGCGTGGAGGCAGTAGCTGGCGAGCTCGTCAACCGGGACGTCACCCCGGACCTCGCCGCTCTGTGCGACCTCGGCCAGCAGGTCTCGGATCAGGTCGTTGAGCTGCTGCTGTGCTCTGGCGACGTGCTCACCACGGTGGAGGAGTGCAGTGAGCTCGATGCCATGGTGCTCGCGACGGTGGGAGATGAGGGCGTAGGTCTCGAGCACCTCCGCGAGCCGCTCACGAGCGTCGCCAGGCGCGTCCCGGAGCCTGGTGAGCTGTTCGAGGTGGCGGGTGACCTGACGTTCGTGCCAGGCGACGAGGATCGCTTCGACGTCGCGAAAGTACTTGTACAGGGTCGCGCGTCCGATGCCGCTCTTCTCGGCGATCTGAGACATGGTCACCGCCGTCAACCCCTTCTCGGCGACCAGGTCCCAAGTAGCAGCCATGATCGCCTCGCGCACCTCACGGCGGTGCGCCTCGATCGTGTCGTTCCACAGTCTCGGCACCGGCCCAGTATACGTTGCGCCGCTCTCAAAACATTTTGATTTGGCATCGACACACTGTTTCGCAAACTGCTAGCGTCGGCCGGGCTTCCACCCTCTGCCCTGGAGGACGACACATGGCGCATCCGCCCTCCTATCACGAAACAGGCGACGAATCAGGGGGACCCAGCCGTCGATCCAGCAGCGGCACCCCGAGGTGGGTAAAAGTGTTCGGGATCATCGCTCTCGCGGTGGTCCTGCTGTTCATCATCCTGATGCTCGCCAACGGCTCCGGTGGCCGTCACGGCCCTGGTCGCCACCTGCCGTCCCGTGGCTTTGACAACCAAGTAGCGCCTCGGAACGTCCAGTTGTGACCATGGGCCCCCGGCTCCGCAAGACGGCCCTCACCGCGCACGTCACGTCGTCGGTGGGCTGGCTCGGGGCGGTGGCTGCCTTCCTCGCCCTCGCAATCGTCGGATGGACGAGCCAGGATGCTGAGACAGTTCGAGGCGCGTATCTCGTCATGGAACCAGCCGCCTGGGTCGTGCTCGTCCCGTTGAGCCTCGCCTCGCTGCTGACCGGACTTGTCTCGTCGCTGGGCACCACTTGGGGCCTCTTTCGGCACTATTGGGTCCTGTTCAAACTCCTGATCAACGTGGTTGCCACCATCGTCTTGCTCCTGTACTTGCCAACATTCCGCTTCATGGCAAGTCTGGCGGCAGACCCGAGCACCGAGCTCGGCGTGGTGCGGAGTCCGTCACCCGCGCTGCACGCAGCCCTCGCCCTGCTGCTCCTGCTCGTGGCGACGGTGCTAGGGGTGTTCAAGCCACGGGGTATGACCGGGTACGGGCGGCGTAGGGTGGATGCCCAGCGCCGGCCTCGCGGAGGTGGTGCTGGTGCCCCTCTCGGGATGCGCGGTCAGGTGAGGCCCCGGCCGGATCCGGAGCGGGTCGTGGCGGGCATCCGATCGGGTGCACCGCCCTGGGCGCTCGTGCGGCGGGCGGGAGGCGAGGACTAGCCTTCGGCGAGGGCCCGGTCGCCCCAGGGGCACGTGCCCCTCTCCGGGTGCATGAAGAGCCGAGCTGAACGCTGAGACGTCACCCGTCGCAAGGAGCGGGGAATGACCGGCATGAAGATCGTCCACTCGCCGAAATGCGAGGAGTACGGCCACGGGGGACAAGCCGAATCGCCCGAGCGGGTGAGCCGTACCCGCGAGCTGTTGGAACGGGAAGGCTTCGAGTTCGTCGAACCGGAGGCCGCCAGTCGTGAAGATGTGTTGACCGTCCACCAGGAAGGTCTCGTCGAGAAGGTCGCGAACCATACCCTGTCCCTCGCCGGAGGCTCGGGCTCGCAGACCATCTACGACTACGCCCTGCTCTCGGTCGGAGGTGCGCTTCGAGCCGCGAGGTTCGCCTTGGACGGGCAGCGGGCACTCTCGCTCATGCGCCCCCCCGGCCACCACGCGTCCACGAACTCGTACGGCGGGTTCTGCTACCTCAACAACGTCGCGGTCGCAGTTCAGTCTGCCCTCGGCGAGGTCGAGCGGGTCGCGATCGTCGACATCGACTGCCACCATGGCGACGGCACCGAGGACATCTTCTCCGATCGCTCTGAGGTTCTTTACGTCTCGCTGCACCAGAGCGGCATCTACCCAGGCACAGGCGACGAATCCCGCGACCACATACGCAACTTTCCGCTCCCGCCCGGCACCGACCCCGACCGGTACCGCGAAACGCTCGATGCTGCGCTGGAGGAGGTCAGGAGCTTCGAGCCCGAACTGATCGCGGTTTCTGCGGGCTTCGACACCTACAAGGAAGATCCGCTCACGAGTCTGGGCCTGGAGGTCGAGACGTACCACGACATCGGGTCACGACTGACCCGCCTCGGTCCGCCTCTCTTCGCCGCCCTCGAAGGGGGATACAGCGATCGCCTGCCAGACTGCGTGCTCAGCTTCCTGTCAGGTCTGACGTCGGAATGACGGCGATTTGCCCAGGAGGATCGCCTGTCGCCCGAGATCCGGTGGCCGCGTTCCATCGTCCATCACCCCGCAGGCTGTATCAGCGTGGCTGGGACGGTTCTGCCGGTGACCCGATTGTCCCGCGCGAGTCGGTGCCCCGCCATGAGACACGCCCGTATACTCCTGAGGGGGAGAGACACGAGGGAGGCATGATGCCCCTGTCGGAGCACGAGAAGCGGGTCCTCGAGGAGATCGCGCGGCACTTGTCCGAGGAGGACCCGAAGTTCGTCGAGAACGTGGCGAGCACCACGGCGACGCGTATTCATCTGCGGCGTCTGCGCTGGGCGCTCGTCGGCTTCCTCATCGGGCTCGTCACCCTGCTGGGTATCACGTTCAACTTCGCATTCGGAGTCACCGGCTTCGCGATCATGCTCGTGTCGTTGCTGCTCGCGGCCAGTGCCATCCGAGGGCTCGGCTCCGGCATCGTTGGTCTCGTCGCGCAGCTCGGGCGCTCCCTGTCGCGTCACCAGCGACGGTAGGTGCTGGGGGAGCCCTTCACCGCCGGGTCAGTCGCCCCCACAGGCCCTTCACGGCCTGTCGGCCGTTCGTGAACACGTCAGTCAGGGGTGCTCGCAGCGGTGCCGCTACGCGTGCCGGGCGGCGCACGGAGGCTCGGAGGCTCGCTGTGACCAGCTCCCCGAGCTGTTCCGCTTCCGCAGCCGCGTCAGCTTCGAGCTCGTCACCGAAGGCTGCCGCCTGCGACAGTTCCGCCAGGCGACGTGCCCGGCTCGGGTCGGCCCTGCCCTCGGCTGCCCACCGGGTCGCGACCTCGAACGCCGTCTCGGGCGGGCGGCGCCCCACCCCATAGCCTCGCGCGGCCGCGTACACCTGACGCTGGGTGGCGAGGATCCTTTCTTTCGGCCCGGAGGGAGGGTGGCGCTCGCGGCGTCGCAACAGGACGACCAGTCCCACGAGGGCTCCGAGCGCGGTGAGGATCACCAGGAGGAACCTGAGGGGACGCCAGGAGGCGGATGCGAGGGGCCCACCATTCTCGACCCCGGGAGGTTGAGGTTGCGGCTCGGATGCCACCTCCTGCGGCGGCTCAGGCTCGCGGAGGGTGTCCTCCTCCGGCTCTGGTGGTGGCGCGGCCGCCTCGGAGGCGTGGGCTTCCTGCGCCCCGATCGGCACGTCTGGCGCTGCCTCCTGCTGGCTCGGCACGAGGGTGTCGCGCAGTGCAGGCGTGGGTTCGAACTGGATCCACCCGTAGCCGGGGAAGAGCACTTCGACCCAGGCGTGGGCGTCGTCCGTGGTCACCACGTATTCGCGCGGTCCGATCTCCTCGCCGAGGCGGAATCCGACGACGACCCGCGACGGCAAGCCTTCGAGACGGAGCATGACCGCCATGGCCGTCGCGAAATATTCGCAGTAGCCGGTCCGGGTGTTGGTGACGAAGTTGGTCAGTGCCTCGTCGTCGCGTAGCACCGGCACGTTCAACGAGTAGGTGAAGCGGTTACGGTCGCGGAAGAAGTCCTGTAGGGCGAGGGCCTTGTCGTAGGGGGTGGTTGCGTGCGCTTCGGCGATCACCTCCTCTGCTGTATCCCGCAAGGTGCGGTAGCTCTGAGGGAGGTCGAGCCATTTCGCATAGCGCAGGCTGTCATACTCCTGGGATCTGATGGACCGCAGCTGTGCGGCGCTGGGGGCCGGCACAGCGGATTCCACCCGGTAAGTGAGTCCCGGCATGAGCGCCGGCTCGTCGTCGAGCAGGTCGGAGCTGGCGATGAAGGTCCCCTCCTGGGAGTAGACCATTCGCCGTGCTGCCGGCCCCTCGACGCGCAGCGGGTGGTAGACGACCGGCACGAAGACGTTTTCGAGCGAAAGGTTCTCGACCGTCATCTCCACCAGTTCGCGTTCCTGGATTTCGACCTCAGGCGGGAGGGTGCGGTCGGCCGGCAGCACGTCCTGGGGGGAGAAGGAGCGCTCGTCCGCTGGTCCGAGCCGCCAAGTCGTCCCGTCGAACGTGTCGAGCCCAGCGAGGCGGAGGTAGAGCGGACGGTCGGCTTGCACCCGCAGGACGTCCCGCGGCTCGGGGAGGTGCAGCCGCCGGGAGATGTCCACGATGGGCTGGTAGCCCCGGGCGGCACTCGGCATGGCGACGTCGATCCAGGGTTCGTTGCCGTAGCCCGGTAGCAGGCCTGGTGCGGCCGTTGCGATCAGGACGACCAGAGATGCGAGCGCAAGTCCCGGGGCGTTCAACCGTCCGTGATGCTCCGCCGGTCGATTCCAGCCGACGAGATTCGTGTTCGGTTCGAGGAGCAGGGCCAGGCTTGCGGCGGCGAGGAAGGGCAACGCCTGGGGCCAGGTGCGCCCCGGCGGCTGGGGGACCGCGAGCGGGAACATCCACAGCGTGGCCGCGGCCATGATCGCGAGTCCCGGCCGCTTCGCGCGGACGAGAAACTCGTGCACGATGTGGGTGAGCCACCAGCCCCCTGTGGTCAGGATGAGCAGGAGACCCGGTAGAGGACGTGCCGGCGCCGGCTCCTGAATGAGATCCGAGACCCCCTGCGACCAGAGTCCTGAGAACAGCGACAGGTGGGAGCCCGTCCCCGCCTCGACGTTGAGCTGGGTGGCGCTCGTGAACGCTGCCCACGCGACGAAGCTGACCAGGGCAGCCGTGAAGGGCCCGGCCCCGAGCCGACGCGAGCCGGCCGCGGCTGCCAACGCCGAGAGGATCGCGGCCCACAGAAGCGGCCGCCACGCCGAGCCGAGCATGACCTTTTCCACAGAAGCGGTTGTGGCCAGCACAAGCAGGAGTGCACCCACGGCAGGCAAGGCGTCGCCCCGGCTCTCGCGTCGCTCCTGCGTCGCGCCGCTCACGCCATCCTTTCCGTCGCCGTCTTAGGGGACCTAAGACGGCTCCTCTCGCGTCGCTCCTGCGTCGCGCCGCTCACTGGGGTTCCGATGTCACTGGCCCAGGTGCGGGGCGGTCGGGACCTGACGTGCGCGAAAACGCCGCGACGGACGGGAGGGGACGCAGTGCGAGCTCCTGCCACGAGTCGGCGAGTGCCAGGCCCGGACGATGGACGGTGGCTCGCCAGCCCGCCCCCCGCAGGGCCGCAAGAGCGAGCTCGGGAGTCTCACGTCCACCTGCACGCCTTCCCCCGCGCTCGCTGGCCGCTGCCACGAGCACGGCGACCTTGCCGCCGAAGGCTCTGCCTGTCCGCACCATCTCTCTCAGCTCCGCGGGTTCGGGCACAGGGCCGACGCTAACGAGCAGCCCCTCCCCGACTGACCTCTCAGCGAGCGCGCGCCACAGGGGGGTCAGCGTCGTGGCAGGGATCGGTTGGAGGACAGCGAGGCGCTCGAGGAGGGTCTCCCAGCCCAGAACGACCGGGGGGGCCAGAGGCTCACAGCAGAAGCGCAGTTCGTAGCGACGCTCCGAGAGGTGATAAGCGGCACTCGCGGCCGCCGTCACCACCGTCTCGAAGGTGGAGGCCGGGCCGCTGCCGCCATGGGCGATACGGCGAGCGTCGAGCACGAGCGTCGCCTGTACCTCGAACGGGGACTCCTCCTGCTTGAGCATGAGCTTCCCGCGGTGCGCGGTTGACTTCCAATGCACCTTGCGGAGGTCATCGCCGCGGACGTACTCACGCACGTTTGCGAACTCCCCGCTCGTGCTCACGGGTCTGGCCGTGCCCTCCGTCGTCGTGCCCAGCCGGCCGAGTCGCGGCAGGATCGAGGGCAGAGGCAGGACGGGGGGATAGACCACTACCTGCTCGGCATCGTCGAAGCGGAGTGGCCGTTGGGCGACCCCGAAAGGGTCGCGCAGGTGCATTCGTGCGGGCCCGACCGTGTGGAGACCGCGTTGTCGGCCCTGAATCGAGTAGCGCATATGCACCGCCCGACCCGGGCCGAGCGGTTCGAGTACGAAACGGGGAAGAGCTGCGAGAGCGCCCGCAGTCTCATCCTCGAGCAAGAGCAGGGCCGTGGGCAACCAGCCCTCGTTGCGAATCTCGAGGTCCACCGAGCCCTTCTCGTCGAACCAGAGCCGCGTCGGACGCACATGACGCCAAGACGACAAACGGAGCGAAGCAAGTCGCGTGAAGAGCACCGCGAGGGCCACCAGGACCAGGCACGCGAGTGCGGCCATGGAGACCTCGTCGATCCCGAAAGACCGGCCCAGCAGCCACAGGGCGCCTGCGGTCAGCAACAGGAGCTTGCCTCGGTCGGTGAGCATTCCCGGCTCGATCAGCTGCGGCCGACTCGGGCGGGAAACCGGAGTGGCGACGGGTCTGCCATGGAGCACGACGGCTCCGCCCACGAATGCGACAGGACCGCCCATGACGGTGACGGAAGCGGGAGAGATGTCATTCGATGGGAGCGGGAACGCTTGCGACGACCTCTGCCACGACCTCCCTCGCATGACGGCCCGCCAGCTGCGACTCCGGACGCAGAATGAGACGATGGGGCAGCAGGTGGGGTGCGAGCGTCTTCACGTCGTCGGGGATCACGTAGTCGCGTCCCTGCGTGGCCGCGTAGGCGCGAGATGCGCGCAGAAGAGCGAGTGAGGCTCGGGGGGAGGCCCCGAGCTCGGCATCCTCATGGACCCGGGTCGCGCGACAGAGCGCAACGATGTAGCGCTCCACCGTCTCGGTGGCATAGACGTCGCGGATCATCTCGATGCTCGCAGCCACGGTCGCCGCGTCAGTAACTGGCGCAATGGCGGCCAGGCGGTCCCCTCGCCCGTGGGTTCGCAGAATGTCGAGCTCCGCTTCGACGTTCGGATACCCGATTGCGAGTCTCATCATGAATCGGTCGCGCTGGGCCTCGGGCAAGGGGTAGGTCCCATCAAGCTCGATGGGGTTCTGGGTCGCCATGACGAGGAAAGGCACGCCGAGGGCGTAGGTGACGCCGTCCACGGTGACCGTGCGCTCCTCCATGGCCTCCAGCAGGGCCGACTGGGTCTTCGGGCCAGCGCGGTTGATCTCGTCGCCGAGCACGACATTGGCGAACACCGGGCCGGGCTTGAACTCGAACTCACCCGTATCGGGGTTGAAGATGCTCACACCCGTTACATCGGAGGGCAGCAGGTCGGGCGTGAACTGGATGCGCTGAACCGAGCAGTCGATCGAACGGGCCAGCGCCTTCGCGAGCAGCGTCTTACCAACGCCGGGGACGTCCTCGATGAGAATGTGCCCCTCGGCGAGCAGTGCAACGACGGCCAGCCGGATGACACCAGGCTTGCCCTCGACCACCGAGCGCACGTTGGCCTCGATGCGTGCGATGGTTTCCGTGACGAGGTGAAGATCGAGCCGGGAACGTCGACCGCGCGACATCCCGGCTGCCATTTTCGTCACAACCGCCCCGCTTACCTGAGAGCTACATCCGATCCGCTGCACTGCACCGGCCCAAGCATGGTAGCCAGCCGAAGAAACTCTGGGAGGAGACGGGAGCGACACGTCTGCTCGTTCGCCTCGAAGACTCCCGGCGAATGGTCCGTCTCCGACCCCGCAAACGCGGCCTCAGCGCCAGGCCGCTCGCTACTCTGATGACCGGTCACCGGAAACTCCACTCTCGGCCGGTGCGAAGGCAGCGTTAGGACGGCTGGTCCCAGTGGCAACGAGTGGTCGCCGTCGCGAGACCGCAGCCCGTCTGCGTGATGCCGCACGCCACGTCTTCGCCGAAGTCGGTTATGCGAATGCGCGGGTCGAGGACATCGTTAGTCGCGCCCGAGTCAGCCACGGCACCTTCTACACCTACTACGACAACAAGGCCGCCGTCCTCGCCGACCTCGTGGACACTGCGGCAGCCCGCCTCGAGCGGGTCCTTGCCGCCCCTTGGGAGGGTCCGGACGTGCGAGCAGCCCTCGAGCGGGTGATCGGCGAGTTCTTCGCTATCCACAGCGACGAGGCCGACGTCATGCGTGCCTGGTCCGAAGCCGCAGCGGTGGACGCCGACTTTGCCACCTTGCGCACCGAGCTACGGGCCGGATTCGTCGAAAAGGTCGCGGCCAACCTCGCCCCGGCGGCCGAGCCCGGCGGGCATGATCCAGGGGCTGCGGCGAGCGCGCTGGTCGCCATGGTCGAGGGCTACGCGAACGAGCACCTCTCCGGGAAGGCACCGACCCAAATCGTCCGAACCCTGGCAGCGATCTGGTACGGAGGGCTGCTCGGCCTCGCCGACACGGCGGGAAGCGACGGAGATGCGTAGACTCCCCGCGACCGTCGGGAGCCTTCCGTGACCGATCTGGGAGCGTCGAGCGCAGCAGGCGGTGCCAGCCTGTCGCCCGAGCGCGTACCTTCCTCCCCGGTCACTGCCGGACCGGCCCTCGTTCTCAATGCCTCCATGGAACCGCTCGCGGTCATCTCCGCCAGGCGGGCGGTCGTGCTCGTGCTGTCGAGCAGAGCCGAGGTGATACACGAGGATGGGGCGTGGTTCCGCTCCGAACGGTTGATGCTGCGGGCCCCCACCGTCGTGCGGCTCACCCGTTTCGTACGGGTGCCACGACGAACGCATTCGGGGCTGTCACGGCGGGCCGTGTTCCTAAGAGACGGTGGTCGCTGCCAGTACTGCGGAGGGCCCGCCGAGGACGTCGACCACGTCGTCCCACGCAGCCGTGGCGGCCCCCACCACTGGGAGAATGTCGTGGCCGCCTGTCGACGCTGCAACGCCGCAAAGCAGGACCGCACCCCCATTGAGGCCGGCCTCACGCTGAATGCGGCACCGAAGGTGCCACCGCCCGCATTCTGGCTGGTGGTCCGTGCCGGGAAGGCGGGCGAGCACTGGTGGCCCTACTTGTTGCCCTATCTTGGACAGCGGTGGGGCGAGATGCTCTCAACTGTCGAGCCGGGCTGACACCAGTACTTCCGCGAGGGGTGGTCCTCACTCGTCCTCCTCTTCTTGTTCACCCCCGTCTTGCTGCATCTGGCCGTCCTCGCCGTTCTCATCGCCGCCTTCCTCGCAGCCAGCCAAGCCCATGAGCGTGACAGCCGCCATTCCTAGCGCAGCCGCCCGGAGTCGAGTCATATGTCGCAGTCCCATGCCGGCCCCTTGTGTGCGCCCCCGGCCCCTAACCCACTTCTCGCAGACCTCTGGCAAGCTATCCCGCCGGGGGTGTCTTGGCGGCCCAGTTGCTGACAGCAGCCGATACGCGACGATCCAAGACCAGCCCCCAGTGCTCGAGGTCCTCCAACTCGACCGCATCGCCATGGTAGGCCTCCGCTATGAGACGCCCACGCTCATCGGGGAAGTCCCGCCCGTAGACGACCAGGGTCGGGCACGGAAGTGGACCAACGGAGATGCCTCGTTTGCGCTCCGATCGTGCAAAGGAGGACTCGGGCCGGGCCCGAATGCCGTCCGGGAACGGGCCGTACACGGCTTCGGGGTCAAACGCACCAGGACGAGGGGTTACCGTCTCGTCGCAGCCTTGAACCTCGGCAGGCGGGCTCGGTTCGAGAAGCGCGAGCCAGCCTGGACGTAGCTGCCGAGCAGCCAGCATCGCTACCAGGCCGCCCATGCTCCAGCCGCAGATGAGGAGGGGAGGACGGGCTCGACGACCCTCGGCGACGGCCCGGGCCGCGTAGTCCGTCATGCTGGCGGTCTCGATTCGTAGGCCCTCCTGCAGGTCGACCGGAACGAAGTGCGAGTCGGGGAAGTACTCCTCCCAGCCAGTGAAGATCCCCGGACCGCTGCCGGCGCCGTGCAGCAGGAGAACCGAACCTGGTTGCATAATGGGATGATAAGGGGTCGATACGGCCAAGGGGTGACCACTTGTCACGAGCACGCGTTCCCGTCTCTTTACCGGGGAAAAG
>JBHELG010000133.1:0-3956 GCA_046263195.1 Nitriliruptorales bacterium
AGCTCAGGGTCGGACACCCCCGCGAGATCCACCAGCCAGACACCATCACCATGCTGCTCCACCCGGTCCGCCGCGACCTGCAGTGCGAGCCTGGTCTTTCCCACTCCACCGGCACCTGTGAGGGTGACGAGACGGGAACGAGCCAGGGCAGCCTCGATCGCGCGCAGCTCGTCGGCTCGGCCGACGAAGCTCGACAACTGCGCCGGCAGATTGTGTGGGAACACCTCGAGCGAACGCGGCGGCGGGAACTCGGACGGCAGGTCGGGATGGACGACCTGGTACACGAGCTCGGGCCGGGAAAGGTCCTTCAGGCGCTGCTCGCCCAGCGCGACGAAGGTCACACCGGCAGGCGGATCGTCACACGCCAGGGCATGGGTCGCCTCGGAGACGACCACCTGCCCACCATGCGCAATGCCCATGACACGGGCGCCCCGGTTGACGGCAGTCCCGTGGAAGTCGCCATCCTCCTGGACCGCCCGGCCGCTGTGCAGCCCCATACGGACCCGCAGGGATCCGCCACCCCCCACCGCAGTCGTGTCCGCCAGAGCCCGCTGCGCGGAGACAGCGGCTGCCACCGCCGCCCTGGCCGTCGTGAAGACCGCGAAGACCCCGTCGCCCGTGTCCTTCACGACTGTGCCGTCGTGAGCGGAGATCTCCTCCCCCAAGACCTGGAAGTGCCGTGCCAGCGCCTCGCCCATACCGTCCGGATCGGACTCCCACAGACGGCTGCTGCCTTCGACGTCGGTGAACAGAAACGTCCGCTCCACGACGAGAGGCGTACCAACCATCGCTGTGCCCTCTACCAGACCGCAGGTTCATTCTTTCGCGTCTTTCCCGGGGCGCAAGAGTGGCTACGCCCGAGAGGTGCCATTGATCTGGCCACGGGATTTCGGCCAGGGTCACGCTGTCACTGCGCCGTCAGCAAGAAGGTACGAGGAGGGGCCAGAACCACACACCACTCGCTCGGAGGGGGAACTGGCGGCTGCACGCGATTCCGAAGCCGGTGGTCCGGAGCTGGACCGTGCGAAGTCGGCGGTGACGCTCTGCGCCTTGTGCCGGCAACCGATCGACGGAGACGCGGTCATCGCGCCCCAGGGACCGGTGCACCAGGAGTGCCTGGACGAGGCATGGGGCGAGTAGCTGACCCCAACCTGCTGCGATCGTTCGACAAAGACTGCGCGGCCTACTGTTCCTTGGCCCGCGAGAGTCCGTCGGAGCGGGGCTGACTACGGGGTCAGCCCGGCGGGTCGCTCGGTGCGCTGGATCCAGCCGACGAGCAGGGCCAGCGCCGCCGCGAGGTAGACGAGACCCGCGGGGATCCACATGATGGCTCCCGCCAGCTGCTGGTCGGCGAGCGGCTCGAGACTCCAAGGCGTGGTCGTCGCGGCGTAGCCGTCGTACCACGGGGTGGGGGCGAAGGTGAGCAGGACCGCGAGAAAGACGCTCTGCATCGACATGGCGAAGATGAGCAGGATGCCGAGGCCGGGTGATACCCGGCCCGCGCCGCGGGTGCCAATCACCAGGTGCCAGAACAGCAGGCCCGTGAGGAGAAAGCTCGCGTGCTCCAGCACGTGGACGAGTTCGTGCTCCAGGGCGGCGCCGTAGGGGACGGCCGCGTGCCAGAACCACAGCGTCCCGACGTGCAGCAGCCACACGGCGCCCGGGTGCCGCAGGACCCGCCTGGTGCTCGTGGTGAGCCGGAGACGTCTGCGCCAGCGGCCGGTGGCCTGGCGCAGGATCAGGGGACTGCCCCGCAGCAGGGTGCTCGACGGGGCGCTGAGCGCGAGCATCGGCGCCGCGGCCACCACGAGCAGCAGGTGTTGGACCATGTGCGCGGAGGCGAGCGCCCCGGACAGCGCGTCGAGGGGTGAGAGCAGCGCGACACCGAGGGCAACCAGCGCGCCTAGGAAGCATCGCGCACGCCAGGTGTCGCCCGTCCGCCTCCCGCCACGGCTCTGCCCGCGGTGGTAGACCCAGACGGTCAGGAGGAAGCCTGTGATGAGCAGGGGGTTGGTGTTCCAGGCACTCCACAGGTCGTGAGGTGCCAGCGGCTGGGCTCCGTGGGCGACGATCATGGCAGGCACGCCGGCAGGAAGAGGGCAGGCAGACCGACGAACAGGATGGTCACGAACCCCAACAGCGAGAGCACGAACCCCGCGAACGCGAGCAAACCTCCACGGTCGGGTGGCTCCAGACCCGGCTCGTCAGGCCGCTCGCGCCTGTCGGCCCGCCACCGCCGATAGCCCAACCCCGCCGTTGCGAGGCAGGCCAGGGCCGCCACGGCGGTCGCGGCGAGGGTCACGAGGGTCGGCGCCGGCGGGTCGAACAGATTCAAGCCGGGGCCGTCCCCGGTGCAACCCGCCTCGACGACGAGGTAGACGAGCATGAAGTGGGCGGTCCAGATCACCGGGCCGGCCACGAACAGTGCGATCGTGGTGTGAGTACGCGAGTCTCCGGAGACGTCCACCGCGAAGGGGGTCCCCTCTCCCGCGGTGGTGGCCCCTTCCGTCGGCGCGGGACGGTCACGTGGAGCGTCCGGGCGGCTCATGTCAGGTAAGGACCGAGGTAGAGGGTGCCGAAACCGACCACCCACACCACCACCATCGCGAGCCAGAAGCGCACGACGTTGGCGACGGGGGCGTGGCGGCGGACGCTGTAGGTGCCCTGCGTTGCCCAGTACACGACCATCGCCAGCATGATCATGGCTCCGACCGTAACTACCGACACGAAGCCCGCCAGCGTGTAGAAGATCGAGCCGTAGGCGTGATCGCGGGCGGCCATACCGAGTTGGGCGATGTCGAGCCACTGCACGACCGCCCCGCTCCCTGCCAGGGCCAGTGCGGCGACGAGGCCGAGGATGAACCCGCGACGGTCGCCAACCCCGATGCGTTTCTGGGCAGTGCGCACGCCACCTGCGCTTGCGACCATGAGCGCTGCGGCGGGGAGCGCCTGGCCCAGCGGCGGGTTGCTGACCCCCGCCGGCGGCCACAGCGGGTTCTCGAGCCGCAGGTAGAAGTAGCTCAGCAGCAGGCTGGCGAACGCGATGGCGATGAACAGGATCGCCAGCGCCGTTCCCCACCGGGCGACGACGACGCTGCCGTGGGCATTGACGGGAACGCCGTATTCGCGCTCGAAGTCGTCCTCTTCCTCGACGCTCATGGGTGGCTGCTGCGGCCAGTTCCAACCGATCGCGGCGGCGACGATCACGAGCGCCCCGAGAGCCGCACCCAATCGGAGCTTGACCAGTTCGCTGAGGAAGATGAGCACGACGCCGAGCGCGGCGACCAGCGGCCACATCGAGGGGCCGGCGACCCGGAAGACCTCCTGGGGTCGCGCGTCCGCGGTTCCCACGATCACCGCCGCCCGCCATTTCAGGGGCCACTGCCCGATGCCGTGCACGAACCGCTCGAGGCGCTCGTCGCCACGGTCCAACTCGTTCTGATCCCACAGCGGATGCCGGCTGCGAACGATCGGCAGCACGGTCCATCCGTGCTGCGCGGGTGGGGAGGGCACCGCCCACTCGAGGCTGTCGGCGTCCCACGGGTTGGCGCCCGCCTCTTCTCCTCGCCGGTAGCTGCGCGCCACGTTCCAGAGGAACACGGCGATGCCGGGCACGATGATGAGCACGCCGATGGTCGAGATGAGGTTGTAGATGTCCCAGCCGAGCCCGGCCTCGTAGGTGTAGACCCGTCGCGGCATGCCGAGCAGGCCGACCTGGTGCATGGGGAAGAAGGCGACGTTCACGCCCACGAACAGCAGCCAGAAGTTCCATCTGCCCAGGCGCTCGTCGAGCAGGCGGCCGGTGAACTTCGGGAACCAGTAGTAGATGCCGGCGAAGATCGGGAACACGACCCCGCCGATGAGCACGTAGTGCAGGTGGGCGACGACGAAATAGGAGTCGTGCGCCTGCAGGTCGAAGGGCACCGCGGCCACCATCACACCCGTGATCCCGCCGA
>JBHELG010000134.1:0-24872 GCA_046263195.1 Nitriliruptorales bacterium
AATGATGTTGGAGAGCGGGACTCGGAGCACACGATGCCACCTGCACCACCCGAAGCTGGCCACGAACCAACACCTCCGAGCGGGCTCTCGCCGGGCGCGACCCCTGATGCAAACGATCTGCCCGCATCTGATCGCGCTACCGAGGGCACGAGAGCGGGGAAGCCGGACAGCGCCACGGACGGAGCCCAACCTACGGTCGCCGGCCTTCCCGACGACGTCCCTCAGCCCAGGCCCGGAGTCGCGGTCCCGGGTCCACCACGGGCAGGCCAGGAAGCAGGTATGCAAGCCGATCTTCCAACCCAAGACATCAGAAGCACGCACACAGCCCCAAGCGAGACGCCCTCAAAGCCTGCGCGCTCACCCGCGACGAGCAGGCCTGGCACGGTCTCGGCCACGACCCAGCTCGCCAGTAGCGGGCTTACAGGTAGCAGCCGACCTCGGCCCCGAACGAGGGAGCCGGGTATCCCAGCCGCAACCCCGACCACGCCCGAAACCACACCCGATTCCTCGGCCCGGCCCGCGATGACTTCCAAGGGCCCCGTCACGGCCCATCCCATCGAGCCGTCCGGACCTCTCGAAGACCTGATTGACGGCATGAAAAATGCCGCCCGTCAGATCAAGGATGCTGTCAGCGATGTTCTAAGCAACGATCACGACCAGCCGTCCCAGGAGCGGCAAGGATAGCTCAAGGTATGGCAAACTCGAGGCTCTCACATGGTCGATCACCACGTGGAAAGTCCTGATGTTCGACAGCGAAATCTTGACTAGCGCTGTGCTCCTGGCAGCGTTTTCTATCTCAGTACACCTCGCGGTCCACGAGGGGTAACAGGCGGATCGAGTCAGCAATACGAGGCATGGCCCTCCGTCCAGGCGGCACCAAGTCACACTAGGTATCCTTTAGTAGCAACATTCCTTATCGAAGGAACCCCGATGTGGTTAGTGATTCTTTTGCTCCTGCTAGCCCTGCTGCTCGGCGGCGTCGGACTGTTCATCAAAGGGCTGAAGTGGGTGCTCATCATCGCACTCGTCCTGCTCGTCCTGAGCCTGTTCACGGGCTTTCGCCGCCGCCGCAGAGTAATGGGTCGCCGCCGCATGTAACGTGAACCCGTCTGAGAATGACGCCCCCGCGCGTCTCAGGCCACGCGTGGGATACCTCAAAGTCACTGCGAGGAGTGCTCGCGGACCCCACCACCCTCGGCCTCTTTCGCGAGTTCGTCCTTATCGATGACGTCGCCGTAGATATCCAGCTCCAATTTCCCCTCGCCGTGGATCACGCTCACGTCACCGGTGGTCTCCAAGACCACCGCTCGGATCTCCTCGTAGTTCAGGACATTCGCTTCGCGCAGCTTTGCCCGGACGTCGTCTTCAGTGAGGCGGGCCCGGCGGAGGTTGTCACTGAGCATGTGCTCGCCTGCCATCAACAGCAGCGGCTCGTTGTCGACCACCTTGCTGAACTGAGCCACCCGCCGCAGCAGTGCGATCCCCGCCTGCACGGCGAAGAGCGTGCCGAGGGCGACCACGCCGGTAAGCAGAGAGGAGGAGGTCAAGCCCACGCTGGCAACCAGTTATCCGACTGCGACCGTAATGGCGAAGTCGAAGCTGGACATCTTCGAAAAGCTCCGCAGCCCGGTGATGCGGGTATAGACGATGGTGGAGATGAAGATGCCCAGCGTCGAGAGCACCGCCAGCAACAGCGTGGCCCACGTCGTTCCAAGCTTGCTCAGCACTTCCACCCTACGCCTTTCACATTGGCGGCCCATCGGTCCACGAGGGCCCTACATGGTTTGCGCACCCCTGGGAGCCGTTCCGGCCCTCGCCTGCCCATCACGTCCGCGTCACACCCGCAGGATAGGCCGCTCGCGTTCGTCAGCCGCCTCGTCCTCCAGGCTCACGCCACGACGACAAGGTGCTTTGCCCCACTGGTCGCACTCGACCAAGCGCTCTTCCTTCAAATCACCGCCCGGACGTACGGGGTCCACTGTGGCCGCAGCCGTGGAGTCGAGAGCCTCGGGACCCCGCGGATCTTGATGCTAGACATCGAACTCGGATGGGAAAGATACCCGGGCCGAAGGCGGGACATCCCCCGTTCTTCTCAGTTTCGGCTGAGCTGTCGTAGCAGCCGATGAACGTCTCTTTCGGCGACCAGAATAGGGACTCGCTGTAGTCGGCCGCGTTCGAAGCGGCGGAGTCCGAACTCAAAAGCCACTATGGCCATAAGTATGTAGGCGCTTAGGGCGACAGCGAAGATTCCCATAACGACGATCATGCCGGGCGTGGTAGCGGGCCCATCACCGAAGCCGGTGGTACTGACGACCGTGAATGCCAGCCATACCCCTTCTCCGAAGGTTGTCCCCTCTAGCGAAGCCAGGAGCGCTCCGCCCACGACAGTGCCGCCGACAAGCAGGAAGAGGGCAACAAGCAGGAAGGCAGGGGCCCGAACCCGCATCGAATCCTCCTTCAGCACCCAGCTGGGGAAAAGAACCTACTAACACGCGCTCAACTGCAGTGGGCACCTTGCACAGAGCCCCAGGTACGGGGCGGGCACGAAACCGGGCGTCAGAACTCGGCGACGGGTCGGACCCCAACCGCTAGATTACGCGCGCTGCTGGGCCGGTGGCTATCGTGCCGGCATTCGACGCGTGACTGCACGCGCTTGGATCCTGGCACTCGTGCTGGTTCTTTCAGCCGTGATCGCCGAACTCGGGGCGCTCAGGCTCGAGTTCGGTCACGTCCGAACTGGAAGCTCGACCGCTCTCGGATCCCCTTCAACAGGGATCCTTTCCGCCGTCCTACCAAGCAAGGTGACTCGACCGTCCAGCGGGTGAGACAGGTTCGCTCCAGCAAACAGCGGCCGGGGCTGCTCGTCGCCTATCTTGCCGCCCTCTTCCTGTCTCTTGGTCGGGCTGCCCCCCGCGAGCGAAATCGCTCGCCCCGTTGCTCGACGCAGGGGGGTGGCACCTTCGGCGCCGTAAGCCCCCGCGGGCCGCCTTCACCCTTCATCCTCATCGGCCCCGGGTAAGCGCTACGACCGGGCGGAGTCGCAGCAAGACGACGCCCATGCGTTGCAACGTATCCGCCGCGGCCTCTACGACGTGAACATGGCTGTCCCGTTCGTCTTGAGATGGACTCATGAGCTGATGTTGGGCACCACCTGAGACCTGAGACGCCGGTGCTGGCTGGCGACAGTGATTACGAGCCCTTCTATCCCCCCGCAGATCGTTGAAACGTGACCAAACGGGACCACCGGCGTCGCGTCCCAACGCCTTGACGCAAGAAAACCCCAGGTCATCAGGGGTTCAGGTGGAGCTGGAGAGGGGACTTGAACCCCTGACCTGCCGCTTACGAGGCGGCTGCTCTGCCGACTGAGCTACTCCAGCGAGGAATGGAAGAAGGCGCGTGCAGGAGCGCGAGGATACCCGTGGGGGGTGGGCCCGCCAACGGCTCCCCCCTCAGCTCCGCCCCCCTTGAATCCGGCTGCCAGGCGCAACAGGAGCCTCTCGAGGTGGAGCTCCGGGTTTCCCTGACGTTCGAGGGCGTCGGCGCAGTCGCCGACCGCGGCGAGTCCGGCGAGCGCGACCGGGGCCGGTACGCGGGCGGCGTCACGCCGCAGCTGCGTGGCGTGGTCGGCGTTCACAGCTTGGGTAGGGGAGGCTCCCCCCGCGACGGCGAGAAGGTCGCGCAGGTAGGAGCCCAGATCGTCGAGAACGATCCGCAGAGCCCGTTGACGCTCGTCGCGCTCGAAGCGCTCGAACCGCTTCTGCAACCGCCCCTTCACCCCCGGCGGCCAGGCTCCCCCGAAAGACTCCTCGAGCCGGGCCATTTCAGCGGCATTGTTGGCGGCCTGTACCTTCCTCCGGTTGCGGGCCCAGGCATCGAGGGCTTTCGCGGTCGGCACGACCTCGGCCATCCCCCCGTCGAGCAGCCGTCCCACGATCTCGAGGTGCTCATGGCGAGCGGCTGCGACGTCGGGGTCGGCAAGATCGGTGAGCCGCTCTGGCGATCCTATCGCCGCACGCACGAGCGCCGCCCGTTGCTCATCGGGGACGCAGAGCTCAGCGGCGTACTCGCCGAGGACCTCCACGCCCCACGGTACGAAATCGACCCTTCGACAGCGGGAGATGACCGTATCGAGGAGCGCGTCCTCGTCCTCCGCCTCGAGGATCCACACGACCGACTCTGGCGGCTCCTCGAGCACCTTGAGGAACGCGTTCTGGGCGCCCTCGTTCATCCGGTCGGCTGCGACCACCCGGAGCACCTTGCGACAGCCTTCGACGAGAGTGCGGCTCGCCGCAAGGATCCACTCCTCTCGCACGGCGTCGACCACGTGGTAGGCGCCTTCGGGCTCGAACTCGCGGAGCGCGGGATGGGTGCCGGCCTCTACCCGCCGGCAGGTCGAGCACGCCCCGCACGCGCCTCCCGCGCTGCGGTTCGGGCAGTTGAGGTCCGCCGCGAGTGCCCGCACCGCCTCGCGTTGACCGACTCCTGGAGAGCCGATGAAAAGCCAGGCGTGGGAGACTTCATCGTGCTCGACGGCAGTGCGCAGCGTCGCTGTCGCGGCAGACTGGCCCAGGACCCGGTCCCACATCACGTGTCGACGGGACGGGTCTCGGACGCCCGGATGTCGGCGGTCGGTTCCCGGTCTCCGTGTCCGGGAGAGCCGGTCGCCTCTGCAAGGTGGTGCTCGCCTCGGCCGGCAGGGGCTTCGTCGTCAGCGCCGGCCTCGACTTTGAGGAGTCGCAGGATCGCCCCGCGGATCTCCGCATGCACGTCTTCGGGAGGTCTCGAGGCGTCGACGACCACGAAACGGTCGGGTGCTGCGCCGGCCAAGCGCCGGTAGGCCTGGTTCACGGCACGGTGGAACGGGAGCCCTTCGCCCTCGAGGCGGTCGGTGCCCGTGCCCCGACGTCGCAGACCCTCATCCGCTTCGAGGTCGAGCAGGATGACCGCGTCGGGTTGGAGGTCTCCGGTTCCCCATCGGTTGATCTCTTGGACGGGCTGCTCGCCGAGCCCCCGTCCCACCCCCTGATAGGCGATGGACGAGTCCACGTAGCGGTCGCAGAGCACGACCGCTCCTCGCTCGAGCGCCGGCCGGATCACCTCCTCGGTGTGCTGGGCGCGGGCGGCGGCGTAGAGGAGCGCTTCCGTGCGCTCGGTGATATCGCTCTCGGGGTCGAGCAGCAGTTCGCGCACCGCTTCCCCGAGGTCGGTGCCGCCGGGCTCACGGGTGACGACGACTTCGAAGCCTTCGCGTTCCAGTGCCGGGCGTAGCAGCCGCATCTGGGTCGTCTTCCCAGCGCCCTCGCCACCCTCGAAAACGACGAACCAACCGGAAGCGGCTGGAGCGAGCGGCTCGTCGGACTCGTCCCGTTCGACGTCGCTGACCTCGAACTCACGCTCGCCTTTCACCCGTTGCAGCTGCCGCGCGGACAGGGCCGCACCGACGATGGCGATGAGGCCTCCCACGGCCATGGTTATGCGCACACCGCCGATCCGGTAGCCGGGACCGACCTCCGTGCCGAGCACGCCAACCGCGGCCGGGGCGAGCACGAGACTGGCGAACAGCGCCAGGCGAACGCCGGTGTTGAAGGCTGCGAACGCCCGTCCCCGCACCTCGTCACCGGTGCTCTCCTGCAGCATCGTGTAGCCGCTCACGAAGGCGAGGCCGGCGCCAATGCCCATGATGAAAGCAGCCGCGGAAGCGCTCCACAGTCCGGGCATGAAGGCGGCGACGGCCGCGAACAGCCCTCCGATGCCGATCCCCGGGCCGAACACCCTGTCCTTGCCGAAGCGCTCCTCAGCCCATACCGCCGCGAACAGGCCGACGAGCATGCCGCCGCCCGTGAAGGCGACGAGCAGACCGAACCCGGTCTGACCCGCCCCGACGATGCTGACGAAGAGCTTCGCCACGGCGAACAGCACGCCGCCTGCGAAGGCCGCGGCCATGACTCCCCCGACGAGGCCTCGCACACGGGGGCGAGTGACGACGAACCGCAGTCCCTCCTTCAGCTCCTCCCACGCGTTCGGCTCCTCCTCCTGCTCGGGGAGCTGGGTCCTCGATTCCCGGTGGCGGGGAATGTCCATGCCGGCGAACAGCACCGCGGACAGCAGGAAGGTCACCGCGTTGGCCCAGATCGCCACCGCCTCAGGGCGCTGCTGCAGGAACTGGCTGTCCGGGAGCAGTGCTTGCAGGCCCACGAACGCCGCGAACAGCACTCCACCGAGCGGCAGCGTGCCGTAGGTGACGCTGAGCGTCAGCTGGTTGGCCTGGACCAGCTGTCTGCGAGGGACGATGTTGGGAAGCGTCGCCTCCTTCGCGGGCACGAACAGCATGGAGAGGACCTCCACGGCGAACGACGCCACGAACAGCTGGAAGAAGTCCTGGGAGAAGGGAATGACGGCCATGATGAGGCCCCGTCCGACGTCCGTCGCGACGAGGGTCCGCTTGCGGTCCCAGCGGTCGGCGTAGACGCCGGCCACGGGGCCGAGGACCATGACCGGCAGGATGCGGGCGATCATGACTCCGGACAGCGCGAACGCGGCCGCCCGCGAAGCGTGACCGATAATGGTCTCGGTGAGAGCGAGGATGGCCAGGACCCCGACCCAGTCGCCCAGGCTCGACGTCATGGACGCGAGGAAGAAGCGCCGGTAGGTGGGGTCGCCGAGCAGGGCGAGATGGGCAGGACGCCTCGTGGCGATCAGCCCGCCAAACAGCTCGATGTCATCGTCAGCTGACACGCGGCCCAAGGACTCCGATCCACAGCACGGCACCTGCTGTGTGCGCCCGTGGCATTCTTCCTCGCTTCCGACCGCGGGTCCCGGGGGTCCCCTGGCTCATGGTCGAGCCTTGTGGCTCGAGCTGGCAGAGTCGTCTTCGTCGCTAGCCGGCTCGCACCGGGGCTCGGTTACGCGTCCACCATGATAGGGGCCGCAGGGACCGCTTCATCCTCCGCCTCGGCGATCTCCTCCCAGGTGGCGCCCTCGTAGCCCGGCAATTCGGGATCGAGGCCCGGCACTCCGGCCACCGCAGGGATCGTGACGACCCGTGGGGGGTCGAAGTCCGCAAGCTCGACCTTGTGCGGTTGCTCCGGGTTCGAGCAGGTCGCAACGGGATGTTTGCGGTTGCGAGGTGGGGGCTTCAGCGGAGCCCCGCAGGTCGGGCATGGACGGCGGAGTGGCACGCTCCAGATCGCAAAATCGCAGTCCGGGTAGCGACTGCAGCCCACGAACGGCTTGCCATAGCGGCTCTTGCGCAGGTCGAGCCGGCCTTCGCTGCACTTCGGACAGGTGAATGGGGTTCGTGCGGCGACGTTGACGATGCCCTTGCAGGTCGGGTAGTCGATGCAGCCGTAGAACTCGCCGAAGCGGCCGGTGCGACGCATCATCGGCTTGCCACACTCGGGGCAGCGGACCCGCTCGTCCGGTTCAGGCTCGGGGTCAGGTTCGGTGACACGGCCGTGCTCGTCCAGTGGCAAGGTCCCCTCGCATTCAGGCCAGCGGCTGCAGGATGCGAACCACTGCTTCAACTTGCCGGAGAAGACCTTCTCCATGGGCGCACCGCACTGGGGGCACTGCGCCGCCGGTACGAGCGGCAGGCGGGGCCGCTCGGGCTTGCGTTCGCGGACCCAGTCGTCGACCTCCTCCAGGAAGCCGTTGACCATGCCGCACCAGCTCTCACGGCCCTCGGCGATCTCGTCGAGCTCGTCCTCCATCCGAGCGGTGAAGCCCACGTCGACGACCTCCCCGAAGTGAGCTTTCAGGAACGCCGTGACGACCTCCCCAAGAGGTGTGGGTACGAAGCGCCTGTTCTCGAGCTGAACGTAGTTGCGGGCCACGATTGTCGAGATGATCTGGGCGTACGTCGACGGCCGTCCGATCCCTTCCGCTTCGAGGGTCTTGACCAGGGTCGCCTCGCTGTAACGGGGAGGAGGCTGAGTGAAGTGCTGATTTGCCGCCAGTTCCTCGAGGTTCAGCCACTGCCCCTCCTCGAGGTCGGGCAGCTTCCCAGCGCTCGCCCCGCGCCGGGTCTCCTCCTCGTCGTCGCGGCCCTCCTCGTACACGGCGAGGAATCCGTCGAAGCGCAGCACCTGACCGGTGGCACGGAAGGCAAGCTCAATCCCGTCGGCCTCAAGGGCGATCAGGTCGGCCGACAGCCGGTCGAAGAGGGCAGCGGTCATCTGTGTCGCGACCGTCCGCCGCCAGATGAGGTCGTAGAGGCGGTACTGGTCGGCGTCGAGGTAGCGGCGCACACGATCAGGGTCCCGGAGTGCGGACGTCGGGCGTATAGCCTCGTGCGCCTCCTGGGCGCGCTTCTTGCGGGTCTGGTAGCGGCGCGGCTCGGCGAGGGCATAGCGCTCCCCGAAACGCCCGCTCACGAGCCCGTTCAGCTCCCTCAGCGCGACCTCGGAGACGTTGAGGGAATCGGTGCGCATGTAGGTGATGAGCCCGACTTGCCCCTCCGCGCCAAGCTCGACGCCCTCGTAGAGCTGCTGGGACACGGCCATGGTCTTCTTCGTCGAGAAGCCCAGCTTGCGGGCCGCCTCTTGTTGCAGGGTTGAGGTGGTAAACGGCGGCGGCGGATTGCGCCGCTGCTCACTGCGTCGAACCTCGCGCACCTCATAGCGTCCCGCGCGGAGGGCTCGGGCCTTCAGAGCCTCCGCATCCTCGGCCTTCTCCACGAGCAGGTAATCGGACTCCTCGACTCGGTCGGTCTCCGACGCGCGCTCGCGGTCGCGGGGCGTGGCGAGGCGGCGCTGGCCGACCCGGTGGAGGCTCGCTTCGACCCGGGGGCGTTCGCGGTCGTCCTCGAGCGCGAAGGTGCCGTCGAAGGTCCAGTACTCCTGGGGGACGAAGGCACGGATCTCGTTTTCCCGGTCGACCACGAGCCGCAGCCCCACCGACTGCACCCGCCCGGCCGAGATGCCCGCCGACACCGTGCGCCACAGCACCGGCGACAGCCGGTAGCCGACGATGCGGTCCACGGCCCGCCGCGCCTGCTGGGCGTTGACAAGATGGAGGTCGACCGGGCGGGGCTGCGCGAACGCATCCCTGATCGCCTCCTCCGTGATCTCGTCGAAGGTCACCCGGTTGGCCTCGTCGAGCGAAAGCTCGAGTACCTCGGCGACGTGCCAGGCGATGGCCTCACCCTCGCGGTCGAGGTCGAGGGCGAGCCACACCCGTTCGGCCTTGCGGGCTTCCCGTTTGAGGGTCGTCACATACTTCTGGGACGGCTTTGGGATCTCGTAGTTGAGCTCACAGCCCGACGGGCCGGCCTGCACGGCGAAGTCGGACTTCGGCAGGTCGCGGATGTGGCCGTACGACGCCACCACCCGGTAACCGGCTCCCAGGTAGCGTTCGATCGTCCTGGCCTTCGTCGGCGACTCGACCACGACGAGCTGGGAGCGGCCCCCTCCATCCCTCTTCGCCGAGGCGGTCGTGCGCCTACCGGGGCCGGGTCTACCCCTTCGCGGTCCAGTACCCGAGCCGTCTGCTTCGGCGGGTCCCTCGCCTCGCTGCTCGAGATCCGCTTCCTTGTGTTCGTTCACGTCGCTTCTGTCGCTTCGTGGGCTTCTGGGTTCGGCACGGTGGAGCACGGACGAGAAGCTGTCAACCTTCCCCCATTTCCGCGTTCACGATGGGAGCCAAGTTCCGGGGAAGCCCGCATGGCGGGTCTGGGTTGCCCGGGAGGTCGGAGTCGCGATCTTGGGCCTGTCAGACCGCTCCTCCGGCCTCCCACCCAACGCGCGACGTCCGCACGTATTCCCTGCGGCTACGGGTCCCGTAGAGCGCTCCTGCAGAGAGCGGTCCTCTTCAGGCGCTTCGAGTTCGCTAACCTGCCCGGCTGCGATGCCCGAAGCATCCCCTTCCGGTCCCACCTCCCGCCCGTCCCTCTCCGCCCGCCGGGGTCGGCTGCTCTTCGAGGAGTTCACGGGCGAGCTCAGCCTGGATGCTGTCCGCGGCCGGGTCGCGCTGCTGGCTGACTATCAACGCCGCGTGCACCGCTGGTTCACCCTGTCGGCGGCCATGGGAATCCTCGTCGGCATCCTGGTGGGAGGGCTCCACGTCCTCATCGAGGACCTGTTGCTCGAACGGCTCGTCCTGCACAGTCCGTGGCCGCTCGTCCTCATCCTGCCGACGATCGGACTCGCGCTCGCTCACCAGGCGTTACGGGCCGTTCCGGGCATACGCAACCCCGAGACGACGGAGCGCTACATCGCCGCCTTCCACCAGCCCCGTGAACGGCTGCGTCTGCGGGACCTGTGGGGCCGCCTCCTCGCCTCGGTCATGACCATCGGGTCCGGAGGCAGCCTGGGGCTCGAGGGACCTTCCCTGCTGACCGGAGCCTCGATCGGCGCCCACCTCCAGCCGCGCTTTCCCCGTGTGTTCGCCGGAGAGGATGCCCGTCTGCTCATGGTCGCAGGTGCCGCGGCCGGCGTGTCGGCGATCTTCCGAGCTCCGTTGACAGGGGTCGTGTTCGCGCTCGAGGTCCCTTTCAAGGACGACATCGCCCGTCATGCCGTCCTACCCGCTCTAGTCGCCTCCGCCACGGGCTATCTCGGCCAGTCCATCTTCTTCGGCACCCAGCCCCTGCTCCCCGTCGGGCGGGTTCCCGCCTTCACCTCGCGCGACGTCGTCGCGACCATCGTCGTAGGGGTGGCGTGCGGGGCGGGCGCGCGACTGTTCGTACGAGCCCTTCACCCGATCCGGCGCGCCACGAGCGGCTGGTCCAGCTTCCGGCGGATCGCAGTGGGCGGCTCGGTGACCGGCCTGGCAGGGGTCATCGCGATGAGACTGTTCGGGGCGCCCGATGTGCTCGGAATCGGCTACCCCGCGGTCCGAGCCATCGCCGCTTCCCAGGCCCCATACGATCTGGCTTGGGCCCTCGCGCTGTTCCTGGTTCTCAAGGCCGTGGCGACGGGCGCGACGATAGTGGGAGGCGGGGCGGGAGGTGTGTTCATCCCGCTCGTCATCATGGGCGCCGCGGTTGGCGGTCTCTCCGCCGAGCTCGTCGGTGGAGTCATCCCCGGCCTCGACGTCGAGCTCTTCCCACTCGTCGGGATGGCAGCCTTCCTCGGAGCCGGCTACCACACCCCGCTCGCCGCCGTGGCGTTCGTCGCCGAGACGACCGGCTCGTCGAACTACATCGTGGCGGGGCTGCTGGCCGCCGCCTTCGCCTACGGGGTCATGGGACGCCGTTCGATCTCGACACGACAGCGGACGGCCCGTCGTGGCCATGTCGAGGCGCTGCTCGACGAGGCCGCCGCCAACGCGATCTCGGGCCCGCCCGTCACCGTTCCACCGGATGCGACCCTCGAGGCCTTCATACGGGACTACGTCTTCACCGCCAAGCACCGCGAGTACCCGGTGGCAACGGATGGGCGCCTGCTGGGCATGATCGCCCTCGATCACCTCCACGACGTCGACCCCGCCCAATGGCCCAAGACACGAATCGCCGACGTCATGGATCGCGACGTTGCGAGTGTCCCAGCGGATGCGCCGCTGCAAGTCGCCGCCGAGGTCATGAATCAGACCGGGATGGACCGAGTTCCCATTGTCGACGCGCACGGCCGGGTCGTGGGAGTCATCGGCCCGCGCGACATCTTCCGCTTCGGCGAGCTGCTCGAGGACATCCAGCGCAGCGCCTCGTGAGGTGGTTCTCGCGTTCGTCCCCCGCTGTTGTTGGCACCCGGCAAGCTCCGGTGCTCCCGATCATGGAGCTGAGCGCTCGCTGAACCGTCTCTTATCCACAACGTTCTCGTGCCACGGGCTCCGGCCTGTCGCTGTCGAACGTATGATCGGGTCATGTTGCAGAAGATTGCGGATGCAGCCGGAGCGCTGACCCAGTCGCTGGCGCAGTGCGACCCCGGGGATCTCTCAGGGCCGGACGCGCTGGAGTTGGTCGAGACCCTTGCTCGGATGGAGAAGGTGTGTTCGGCAACCCGGGCACGGGCAGCAGCTCGGGTCGATGAGGCCGGCGCCTATCGGACGAGGGGGCATCGCTCGGGGACGGAGTGGCTGGCCAACATCTTGGGCACGAGCCCGAAGCAGGCCCGTGAGCCGATCGAAACCGCCAAGGCCATCGAGGGACTGGAGGCGACCAGGGAGGCGTTCGCCACGGGGCGGATCTCCGAATCTCAAGCAGCGGAGGTGGGCAAGGCGGCGACGGTCGACCCCTCCGTTGAAGCCGACCTGCTACAGACGGCCGAGCAGGATGACTGGCGGAGCTTGAAGGATCACGTGCGGCGGGTGCGTCTCAACGCCGAAGTCGACCGCGATGCGCTGCACGAGCGTCAGCAGCGGGCGCGGGAGTTCCACCACTGGATCGACGACGAGGGCATGGTGGCGGCCCGCTTCCGCCTGCCCCCCGAAGTGGGCGCACCCCTAGTCAACCGCATCGATGCTCAGACCGACCGGGAATACAAGGAGGCGTGGCAGCAGGGAGGCCGCGAGCCGCGGGGCGCTTACGCCGCCGACGCCCTCGTCTCACTGCTGGCCGGGCAGGGCAGTGGTAGCCCCTCGGCCGATTTGGTGGTGGTGGTCGACCTCGACGCCCTGCAACGTGGCCACTCCCATGACGGCGACCGCTGTCATATTCCAGGCGTCGGCCCGTTGCCGGTGGCTGTGGCCCGTCGCATCGCCGGCGACGCCTTCCTCAAAGCAGCGGTGGTCGAGGGCTGTGAGATCCGCGAGGTGAAGCACTTCGGACGCCACATCACCGCCGAGGTACGCACCGCCCTCGAACTGGGCCCGACCCCCGACCTCGATGGCGTCACCTGCGTCGAGCAGGGCTGCGGGCGCCGCCAGGGCCTCGAGTGGGACCACGATGACCCCCTTGCCAACCATGGCCCCACGGCCTACCACAACCTGAAAGCCCGCTGCCGCCCTCACCACCGCGACAAGACCCAGCGAGACCGGGCGGGTGGCCTGTTGTCCGGCCGCGAGCCCCCGTAGCTCCCTCTCCCGAGGACGGGTGCGGCCCCATCAGAACCGCTCCGCACGGTCCTTCAGTTGGCAGCTGCCACCGTCAAGCGCAGGACGCCAGCTTTGGCGCCGGTCGCCAAGCCACTACCCTCCACCCCTCGTCGAGGGGACCAGGCCTTGAGCGCCTCCGTCACTCGGCTCGGATCGCGCCTCGACAAGGCAGGTTTACGACGTTGACCCCAGCCAACTGCATCCTCGTGCTCGCCCAGGCCGGGAACAGAAGTGACATCGTGGTCCCCTTGTTGTGTGTCGCGGCCGCCCTGAGCGGCCTGGGGCTGGCCCTCTACTTCTCGTCGCTCGTCCATCGCGCGGACGAGGGGACGGCCGCGATGCGGGAGATCGCGGCGGCCATCCGAGAGGGCGCCATGGCTTTCATCCGGCGCGAATACCGCTGGGTGGCGTTCTTCGTGGCCGCCATGGCCCTCCTCATCTTCGCGATGCTCCCCTACGGGAGGCCATGGGGGGCGATCGCCTACCTGTTCGGCGCCGGGTTTTCGGCCTCGTCGGGGCTCATAGGGATGCGGGTCGCAACGGCAGCGAACTCCCGCACGGCTAGCGCGGCCCGCTTCGGCGCGGCACAAGCACTACCGCTGGCCTTCCGGGGCGGGGCGGTCATGGGCTTCACGGTGGCCGGCCTTGGACTGGGTGGGATCGGCCTGGCCTACCTCGTCTTCCACGTACTGCTCGACGTGCAGGACGCGTTCCAGGTCATCGCCGCTTTCGCGCTCGGCGGCTCGTCGATCGCCCTGTTCGCGCGCATCGGGGGCGGCATCTACACGAAGGCCGCTGACGTCGGTGCCGACCTCGTCGGCAAAGTCGAGGCGGGCATCCCGGAGGACGACCCGCGCAACCCGGCCACCATCGCCGACAACGTGGGCGACAACGTCGGCGACGTCGCCGGCATGGGTGCTGACCTCTTCGAGTCCTATGCCGGCGCTTTGGTGGCACCCATCGTGCTCGCCGGGCTCGTGTTCGCGGAAGCCGACCCCGACCTCCAGCGCGCGTCCTTCCTGTTCCCGCTGCTGATCGGGGCGCTGGGTATGGCGGCATCGATCCTGGGAGCGCTGTCCGTCCGCGGGCGGCGTGACGCCAGACTGGCCAGGCAGTTGCACCGGGGCACGAACCTCGCGGCCATCTTGACCATCCTGGGCACGATAGGTGCCGCCTATTGGCTGTTCCGGGGGGAGGTGAGCCCTCTTCACCTCGCTGGGACGGTCATCGCGGGGCTGGTTGCGGGCATGGCCATCGGGTTCACGTCCGAGTACTACACCTCGAGCCACTACCGCCCCGTGCGCGAGCTCGCGGGCCAGTCGGAGACCGGGGCCGCCACCGTCGTCATCGGAGGTGTGGCGGAAGGCATGCTGTCCACCCTCGCCTCCGTTCTGCTCGTGGTCGGGGCAATCGGGTTCGCCTTCTATCTCGGTGAACAGGCCATGCCGGCAATCCCCGACGCCGGGCTCTACGGAGTCTCCCTCGCTGCCATCGGGATGCTGGCCACCACCGGTGTGGTCGTCTCCGTGGACGCATACGGCCCGATCGCGGACAACGCGGGGGGGATCGCGCAGATGGCCCATCTCCCCCCCGAAGTGCGGGAGGTAACGGACTCGCTCGACGCGCTCGGCAACACGACGGCCGCCATCGCCAAGGGCTTCGCAATCGGATCGGCAGCGATCACCGCCCTAGCACTGTTCAAGTCCTTCACGGCCGCCGCCGCCCTCGAGACCATAGATATCGAGGACGTCGACGTGACCATCGGGCTGTTCCTGGGGGCGATGATCCCGTTCGCTTTCGCTGCGCTGACCATGAAGTCCGTCGGGCGTGCCGCTCAGCGGATGATCCAGGAGGTACGCCGGCAGTTCGCCGAGATCGCGGGGCTCCGCGAGGGGCGCAGAGGAATCCGTCCCGACTATGCCCGGTGCGTGGACATCTCGACCAGGGCGGCTTTGCGCGAGATGATCGCACCGGGGTCGCTGGCGGTGGTCCTCCCCCTCCTGCTCGGGTTCATCAGCGTAGGGGCACTTGGTGGATTCCTTGCCGGCGCGCTCGTCACCGGCTTCCTCCTCGCCATCTTCATGGCCAACGCGGGAGGAGCATGGGACAACGCGAAGAAATTCATCGAAGCCGGAAACCTGGGCGGCAAAGGCTCTGAGGCCCACAAGGCGGCCGTGGTGGGGGACACGGTGGGTGATCCCTTCAAGGACACGTCGGGGCCGTCCATGAACATACTCATAAAGGTCATGACGATCGTGGCGCTCGTGTTCGCACCGGCCTTCATCCGATGATGCACGGCGAGGACATTGTCGTGGCCGCCTACCCCAGTACCCGCGCGAACGCGACCACCCAGGGGCGTTTGCGCTCGAGCAGCGGGTCCGGCCGCAACTCCACTTGGATGTCCCGCAGGCCTTGGGAGGAGAGCAGCGATTCGACGTCCTCCTCGCTGGCATCCGTGCGGTAGACCCGGCCCAGCACGGCGTCCTCCACCGGCTCGAGGTCAGCGTTTCCCCGCACACAGGAGAAGTAGACCGGGCCTCGTGCCACGTAGCGCAACAGGTATGACAGCGTGCTACGCCACTCCGCCCGTGGCAGGTGGACGAACGCCGCCGACAGCCACAGCCCCCGGAACGTCCGCTCCCTGAACGGCAGACGGTCGAGCGGCGCCTGCACGAGCGGGTGCTTGGGAAGCAGCAGGCGCGCCTCTTCGAGCGCCCCGAAGGAGAGATCGACCCCGACGGGCTTCAAGCCCACGTCGCTGAGGGCCCGAAGGTCGCTGGCGGGCCCGCAGCCCGCGTCGAGGACAAGCGCCCCGGCGGGGGCAAGCGCCGCGAAACGGGTGATGTCCCGCAGCGGTCGGCGCCGCCGCAGCTGCTCCTGGTAGGCTCGTGCATGCTCGTCGTAGGCAGTGATGCTCACCGCCGTCCGCTCGTCCACGCCAGCCCCCTCCGACGTCATTTTCACGTTGGAGCCTAGGTCCGAAGCGGTGCAGGAATAGCACAGACGAGTCGTCGAGGACGAGCGCGTGCCTCCGCCGCTGGCGAGACGGGGTCAGCCGGTCGCCCGGAGCGCCTCCAGGCAGAAGGCGAGCACGTCCGCACGTTCCTCTATGGACTTCGAGGTGGGCTTGCCCATCCCGTGCCCGGCGCTCGTGTCGATGCGTACCAGCACCGGACTGTCACACCCCTGCGCAGCTTGCAGAGCGGCAACGAACTTGAACGAGTGGCCCGGCACGACGCGGTCGTCGTGGTCACCGGTTGTGACAAGCGTGGGGGGGTAGCAGGTTCCCGGCTCGAGGTTGTGCAGGGGCGAGTACTCCATCAGCCACTCGAACTGCTCGGGGTCGTCCGCGGAGCCGTAGTCCGACGCCCACGCCCAGCCGATGGTGAACCTGTGGAAGCGCAGCATGTCGAGTACCCCAACTTCGATCACACACGCCCCGAACAGCTCAGGGCGCTGCGTCATGCAGGCCGCCACGAGCAGCCCTCCATTCGAGCGACCTTCCATAGCGAGGCGACCGGACCGGGTCCAACCTCCTGGGCCGGTGAGCCACTCGGCGCAGGCGATGAAGTCGTCGAATACGTTCTGCTTGTTCGCGAGCCGCCCCGCGTCGTGCCACGGTTGCCCGTATTCGCCACCGCCCCGCAGGTTGGCAACGGCGAGGAGGCCACCCCTCTCGAGCCACACCGACCACGGGACTTTGAACGTCGGCGTCAAGGAGGCGCGGAAGCCGCCGTAGCCCCAGAGCAGGGTCGGCACGTCGCCTGTCGCTGTAATGTCCTCCCGGTGGACGAGGAACAGTGGCACCTTCACGCCGTCGCCGCTGGCGACGAAGACCTGTTCGGTGACCATTCCCTCGCCCACGTCCAGTCCTGGAGAGCTCACCTCCTCGACGGAGCCCGTCGCGATGTCGCAGCGCAGGACCGCCGCTGGCCGGGTGAAGGTCACGAGGGTCAGATGCAGGGCTTCGTCCACCTCGCGTCCCGTCAGCTGCTCGACGGCCCCGACATCCGGCAGTGCGCCTTCCCCGATTGGGCGCCCGTCGCTGTGAAAGAGCCGAAGGCGGTGCCGGGCGTGGTGGAGATAGAGGCCGACAAGTCGGCCCCCGACGAGACGGGTTCGCTCCAGGGCGTCGCTGGACTCGGCGACGACCTCGCGCCAATGCGGGGGTTGGGGGTGGCGCACGTCAATGGCGACCACCCGGCCATTGGGGGCGTCGCGGTCGGTGAGGAAGTACCAGAGCGGCCCCTGCGTGCCAGTTAGCTCATAGCGCGCGTCCCCCTCGTCGAGTAGGGCTTCGACTTCTCCGTTTCCTCGGAGGTCGAGATAGTGGATGCGGTTCCAGGGCTGGGTGCCTTGCCACACGTGCAGGATGAGGTAACGCCCGTCGTGCGTGACGTGAGGGCTGAAACCCCATTCGGGCTGGTCGGGGCGCTCGTAGACGACCTCGTCCTTGTCCTGGCTATTACCCAGGCGGTGCAGGTACAGCCGCTGGTTGAGGTTCCGTGCCTGGTAGGTGGCGTCGGGGGGTGGGGGGTCGTAGGCGGCGTAGAAGAAGCCGCTTCCGTCGGGGAGCCATGCTGCGCTGCTGAACTTGCTCCATTCGACCAGGTCGTCGAGGTCCTCGCCCGATGTGACCTCACGCACTCGCCAGGTCATCCAGTCCGAGCCGGATGCGCTGGTCGCGTAGGCCAGCAGCCTGCCGTCGTCACTGACCGAGGTGGCGGTCAGAGCCACCGTGCCCGCCACGGACAGATGGTTGGGGTCGAGCAGCACCCGCCCCTCCGCCTGCGGTGTTTCCATCGTCCACAGCACGTCCTGGTCCTGCAGCCCGGTGTTCCGCATCTGAAACCACTGACTGCCCCGCCGCCACGGCGCCCCACGCCGCGGGTGGTCCCACAGCGCGGCGATCCGCTCTCCGATGCGGCTGCGCCCGGGGACCTGCGCCAGCCAGCGCTCGGTGAGCGCGTTCTGCGCCTCGATCCACTCGCGGGTGGCGGGGGCGTCGGCGTCTTCCAGCGGTCGGAACGGGTCGGACACCCGTCGCCCGTGGTACTCATCCACCACTGGGGCGGTCGGAGGCTTGGGGTACTCGCGTCGAGACATGACGCGACCGTAGCCGGATGCGCCAAATCCGGTCGCGACAAGCCGTAGCAGCCTAAACTCTCCCTGTTATCCCGGGCCGTTCCGGCCGGGAGGAGGTCCCTTGGTGCCTCGCCGTCTGATCGCGATGCTCGCCGCGGTCGTCCTGACAGGTTGCCCCTCGCCCCCTCCTGCGACGAGTCCCCCGGATGCGGCCACTCCGACTCCGTATGGGCCGGTTCGCGGCGAGGCCCGCATCGACGTCGTGAGTACCAGTGCGGGGCCGATCGTCTTCCACAGCCAGCCTGCACCAGCAGCAGACGGAGGCGCAGGCGGCGCCTTCGCTGCCGGCGTGGTGGCCTGGCTCGACCGTCATCTCACCGACCTGCAGGCTGGCGGCCCCGGGCTCTTGGGCGAGGTGGCGGCTCCGGGCCTGCTCCCCGGCGCCCCTGCCGAGTCCGTGACCGCCGTGACCGGGGCACTGGCCTCCCCACAGAGGCCGGTGGCGACAGCCGTGTACCACGTCGTCGTGGCTCAGGAAGGCCCTCCGCTCTGGGCCCGGGTGAACCTCACCGTCCAGCCGGACGGCGGAGCTCCAGTCAACGCCGGGTTCGTTTTCACCCCAGGCCCGCCGCTCGTGCTCGTAGCCCTCCAGGGGCCGCCGTCCGGGGCTGCGCCATGACTTCCCCGACCGTCCACCCGACTTCCCCGGCCGTCCGTCCGGCGCGGACGGTCCGTCGCCTCGTGACCTTCGCGATCGTCTCCGCGATGAGTTTCGCACTGCTAACGGCGGCCGCGTTCGCAGCCGTGACCGGAATGCTCGCCGCTCCCGTTGACCGGGACGGCATGATCGCGTTGCTCGCGCTCGGCTCCGACGCAGGGCCATACCGGCCGGGCAGCCCGCTGTCTGCCCGAGCGGACGCCATCCACCTGGTCGTGATCTCTCCCGACCGTCGGCAGGTATCCATCCTCGACATACCACGCGATACGCAAGCGGCCGTCCCGGGGCGAGGACGGACGAAGATCAACGCCTGTCTCAACGGCGGGCCGGAGCGTTGCGCGCAGACGGTCGCGGCCTTGACGGGTATCCCTATCGACGCCTGGTTCCTCACCGACTTTCGCGGCCTGCAGTCCGCCATCGACCTCTTCGGCGGACTTCACATCGACGTGGAGCAACGGCTGCGCGATCCCTTCGCCGGCACCGATCTCCAGCCGGGTCCGCAGCTGCTCGGGGGCGGAGCGGTGCTCGCCTACTCCCGCGACCGCCACTCGCGTCCGAACGGCGACGTGGGGCGCAGCGTCGCCCAATCGCGGGTCCTCATGGCACTCCACCGCCAGATCCTCGCCGAGAACCCGCCCGTCATCCGCGTCGCCGAGCTCGTCGAGCTCTTGCGGCGCACAACCGTGTCGAACGCCCGACCTGACCTCCAGCTTCGCTTGGCCTACCTCGCCCTCACCATTCCGGCGGAGAACGTCCGCAGTACCGTGCTCCAAGGGCGAGCGAGCAGCGCCGGCGGCGCGAGCGTGGCCGTGCTCACCGAGGCCGCGCACGCCACCATCGCGGACGTGCGAGCCGACGGGATACTGGCGGCGTCGTAGCGCATCACGTGTGGCGGATGGCAGAGCAGACACTACGAGAATCGCACTCGGCAGGGTCGAGTCGGTCGAGATGCCCGCGCAATTGCCGCAGGTGGGCGCGCGTCCGGCGTAGTTGTCGCAGCTGCTCTTCGATTGCGTCGAGACGGTCGTCCACAAGTTGGGCGACGTGATGGCATGGGGCCTGGCCGTCGTCTCGGATGGCGAGGATCTGGCCGATCTGGCGCAGTGTCAGCCCCGAAGCCTGCGCCTGACGGATGAACCTGACACGGTCCAATATATCCGGGGAGTAGTCGCGATAGCCGGCCCGAGTACGGACGGGTTGGTGCAGCAGCCCTTCGCTCTCGTAGTAGCGCAGGGTCTTGCTGGTGACGCCGGTCGCGGCCGCCACGTCGCCTATGAGCACACTTTCCCCTGGTGGTGGCCTCTTGACCTTCCAGTTTACTGGAAGGTTTACCTTTGCGCACTTCCAGCGAGGATTCCGATGCGCGTGACGCTGATGTACTTCGAGAGCTGCCGGAGCTGGACGCTCACGTACGAGCGGCTCTCGGCGCTCGCCTCCGAGCTCGGCTTCGAACTCGAACGCCGGAAGGTGCGCACCGCCGAGGAAGCCGAACAGGCCGGATTCCGAGGGTCACCGACGATCCTGGTGGACGGCCGCGATCCCTTCGCTGACGGAGAGGAGCAGGTGGGCGGCCTGGCGTGCCGCGTCTATCAGACCTTGAAGGGGCCCGCTGGGACACCTTCCCAGCAGCAGCTGCGCGACGTGCTGACTGCACGGTTGAACGAGAGCACCTTTGCCGATCACTGATTACGTGACACCCACGGGGCTAGCGTCGAGAACGACGGCCGGGCACGACCTGGCAGGCGAGGCCAAGTGCTGGTCGTGCGGGTCGACGGTGGAAGGGGCGAGGATGCTCGGAGATGCCATCGGTGAGGCCAGCGGTTCCGTCGCCGGCATGCGGCTGTTGCCGGCCGAGTACGGCTCTTTGCGGCTGTGACGACCGCGATCGAGTACAGCATCGACGAGATCGGCAGCTACCACTGGCAGGCCTGGGAATGGAAGGGGCCCGAGGACTGAGCAGCCCGAGGTCTACCCATGGGACGCGTCTTACTCGGCTGCATGCAGCGATCAGGGCCCTTGGGCGAGTGCCATATCGAGCGTGGCATGAACCGGCACGGCCTGGTCGAGGCCGCTCAGGGCCAGTATCTCGAGCAGGCGAGGCTCCGAGCACACGAGGACGAACGTCCCCCCTCGCGCCCGGGACCGCATAGCACCGCCCAGGAGAACTCCCAGGCCGACATCGTCGAGGAAGTCCACCTGTGCGAGGTCGACGACGACGTGGACCTGGCCGGCCGAGGCGAGTTCGACGAAGCGCTGTCGCAGGGTCGGGGCGGTCGCCACGTCGAGCTCGCCCGAAAGGCTGACGAGCGTGTGCCGGGCGACGGGGTGTACATCGACCCGTAACGGCGACACAAGCCCCTCCTAGCAGGTACCTCCCACTGGTCTCTCCGCGACCGGGTAGGGTCGATCATCGCCCATCCGCGGCATGGGCGGGCCGGATCGGGAGGAGAGGTGGAGGCCCAGCGTACGGGGAGACGGGGGGCGTTCGACCCTCGCCAGGTGCTCGAACTCGTCGCGCACACGGCTGATGAGCTCGACCGGCGTGATGACCCGGCCAAGGTGGGCTCCCCGCGGCTCGTGCACCTCGAGCGGCTGCCTGCCCGGCCTGGTCGTCTGGTGGCAATCCCCGAAGACCTGCCCAGCGTGCTGCGATCGCGCCTGGAGCTGTTTGGCGTGGAACGCCTCTACAGTCACCAGGCCCGCTGCCTCGAGCTCGTCCGGTCTGGACGGCATGTGATCGTGGCGACCGGGACGGCGAGCGGCAAGTCGCTCTGCTACCAGCTCCCGGTCCTTGGGACGATCGTCTCCGATCCCAAGTCCACAGCCCTCTATCTCGCCCCGACCAAGGCACTCGCGCGCGACCAGCTTCGCACCCTGCGGGCGTGGCGCCTGCCGCAGCTGCGCGCGGCCGCTCTCGACGGGGACACCCCGCGCCCCGAACGCGATGCGATCCGCCGCACCGCCAACCTGGTCCTGACGAATCCCGACCTCGTGCACCATACGCTCCTGGCGGACCATGCCCGCTGGGCCGACCTCCTCCACCGCCTCGCCTTCGTGGTGGTCGACGAGTGCCACGTTGCCCGAGGTGTGTTCGGAGCCCACGTTGCGCTCGTCCTACGCCGGTTGCGGCGGCTCTGCGAGCGTTACGGCGCGACGCCGACGTTCCTGCTGGCGTCGGCGACCGTCGGGAACCCGCGCGAACATGCCATGGCGCTGACCGGTCTCAGCAGCATGGAGGCCGTGGTTGAAGATGGCGCTCCCCGTGGCGCCCTCGAAGTGGGGCTCTGGCAGCCCCCGCTGCTCGACGAGGAGGCGGGCCTTCGTCGTTCGACCCTGAGCGAATCCGGTGAGCTGCTGGCCGCGTTCGTTGCCGCAGGAGTCCAGACGCTCGTGTTCACGAAAAGTCGTCGAGCTGCGGAGGTGGTCGCGCTCGTCGCTCGGGAGCGGCTCGGGTCATCGCCAGCGCAGGGGGCCGCAGCGCTCGATGACGAGTCTCTGGCCGAAACCGTCGCGGCCTATCGTGCCGGTTACCTGCCGGAGGAGCGCCGGGCACTGGAGCAGGCTCTGAGCGACGGAAACCTACTTGGCCTGGCCAGTACCGAAGCGCTCGAGCTCGGCATCGACGTGGGCGGTCTCGACGCGGTCGTTCTCGTCGGCTATCCGGGCAGGGCAGCCTCCTTCTGGCAGCGGATGGGGCGTGCCGGCCGCTCAGGCCAGGCCGCCACCGGCGTGCTCGTCGCCGATGACGATCCCCTCGACCAGTACCTCGTCAATCATCCTGCTGAACTGCTCGGACGGCCCCCCGAAGACGTCATAGTCGACCCCACGAACCCGTACATACTTGCGCCACATCTACGTTGCGCCTGTCAGGAGCAGCCGCTCGACGACGATGAAGCGGCTCGCTGGTTCGGAGCGGATGCCCCCGGGCTGCTGGCTCTCGACGTTGACTCGGGCGTGCTGCGGCGACGGGGGGGACGTCATTTCTGGGTGGGGCGCGGCCGGGCAGCGGCCCAGGTCGACATTCGCTCAGCGGGGGGGCGCAACTTTCGCATCGTCGACATCGAGACCGGAGCTCTCGTCGGAGATGTCGACGAGGCCCGCGCCTACCGGCAGGTGCATGAAGGCGCCGTGTATTTGCACCAGGGCCGGGTCTACGAGGTCGTCAACCTCGACCGTTCACGTGTCGTGGCTGCGGTGCGAGAGGCCCCGGAGCTCACCCATACCACGCGGGCTCGCTCGACCACCCACGTCGACGTGCTCGAGGTCCTCGAAGCCGAGGACTGGGGGGAGGTCGCCGTCCGCTTGGGTCGGGTGCAGGTCACCGACCAGGTAACCGGTTACGACGTCGTCGATCCATCCTCCCGGCGCGTGCTCGAGCGGATCGGGCTCGACCTGCCTCCCACTCGGCTGGGAACAGTTGCCGTCTGGTACGTGATCCCGTTCGGCCTGCTCGAAAGCGTCGGGCTGTCCTCCCGACGGCTCCCAGGATCGCTGCATGCGGCTGAGCACGCCGCCATCGGGTTGTTGCCGCTCGTGGCGCTGTGCGATCGCTGGGATGTCGGTGGTCTGTCAACCCCTCTACACCCTGACACGGGCAGCCCGACCGTCTTCGTCTACGACGGCTATCCCGGCGGAGCAGGGCTGGCCGAACGCTCCTACCGGCGGCTGCCAGCGCATCTCGAGGCCACCCGGCAGGCGATAGCAGGTTGCCGCTGCCGCACGGGTTGTCCCTCGTGTGTGCACTCTCCCAAGTGCGGCAATGGCAATGAGCCGCTCGACAAGGCTGGCGCCCTCGTTCTGCTGGGCCTGTTGCTCGAGAGGGCCCCAGCCTGAGCGGAATGCGTCCTACATGCCTGGGGTGGCCGGTTTCATCGAACGGGTCGACCCTATTCGTCGGCCGACGGCGGGCGGAGCACCTTCACGTTTGCGGTGCTGCCATCGGACCCCGAGCGACCACGACCCGAAGTGGGGGTCGCGGAAGACTCTCGCTGGGCGAACAGGACCGATCCGCCCTGCCGCGCTTCGTCGCGGGGAGCTCGGGGGGTCTCGTCGCGGGAGGTCCGTCGCGTCTCGTCGCGTGGCACCTCCTCGCGGGGGTTCCGCCGCGCCTGCCTGTCCCCATCGAAGAGCGGAGAAGCGGTGGTGGGGTACGCCGGGCGTCGCTCGGGTTTCGTGGTCGTTGCGGTCCGCTCCGCCGCGGCCCCGACCTCCTGACGGCTGAGCGGCCGGGTCTGGGCGGATCTGCGCGGTGACAGCGGAGCGGTGGTGGGAGAGGGGACCTCCGCCGCAGGTGGCGCTGGCCGGCCCCCGGCCCCGAAAAGGGACCTGAAACGGCTTAGAGCGCTGGGGGGCGCCTGCGACGCTTCCCCGTAGGAGCTGCCCTGGCTGGCGTCAGGCGGGGACGGTGATCGCCGAACCCAGCGCAGGATGTAGACGGCGAGCGCGAGCAACAGCAGGCCGACAGCGAGCGATATGAGCAGGGGGCGGTTCGTGAGCTGGGAGATCAGCATGCGTTGGATGCTCTCGCCGAGTGGCAGGTCGACTGGCTCGCCTGTCACCGGATCGACTCCGCTGTAGTCGAGTTCCTCGGAGAAGCCCTCGCCCTCTCCGAAGTAGTCCTCCTGTGCTCCTTCCCCCTCCCCCTGCCGTTGGCCGAAGGCCTGCGCGAGGGAACGGAGGCTGAAGCCGAAGCCCTGACGGGCCTGGGGCGGCGGGGGGACGCGCGTGGCCAGCGCGCCGCGGCTCGTGTTCTGGGTCGCACCGCCTGCTGAGGATCCAGTTGCTGTGCCGGTCCCGCCTGCCGGGGCGGGTGCCCCCGGGCTCTTCTCCTCGGATTTGCTTGGCCGGGGCACCTCCGCGCTCTGCGATCCCGACGCAGTGGTTAGTTCGGGCTCCCCCGATTTGCCACTCGGTCGTCGACTCACCACCCGGTAGTTGTACTCGCCGGGTGGTGCTTCGTCCGTGTACGCGGTCGCGTCCGGCCCGACGCTGGCCACCTGCTGCCAGCCGCCGTCGCTCGTGCTCCGCTCGATCCGGTAGCCACTGATGTCGGGCTCGGGCGCCTTGTTCCAGGTCAGCTTCACGCCGCCTGGCTGCGGGG
>JBHELG010000135.1:0-32758 GCA_046263195.1 Nitriliruptorales bacterium
CATCGACTGCGTCTGGTGGGCTCTGAAGCGGCTGTGGGACGACGGCCTCATCTTTGAAGACCACCGGGTAACCCCCTACTGCGCCCGCTGCGGAACAGCGCTCTCCGACGCGGAGGTTGCGCTCGGCTACCGTCAGGTCGAGGACCCGAGCGTCTACGTCCGCTTCCCCCTGCTCGACGGCCCGCTCTCGGAGCGGCAGGAGCGGGTCAGCCTGCTCGTATGGACGACGACGCCATGGACGCTGCCGAGCAACGTCGCCGTGGCCGCCGGCCACGGCATCGACTATGTCCTCGTCCGCCCCACTCCGGAAGCCGACGAACTCCTCGTCGTGGCACAGCAACGGCTCCTCCCTGTGCTCAGCGAGGACGCCGAAGTCGTCGCGCACATCACGGCGAGCGACCTCATCGGCGCCCACTACCAGGCCCCGTTCGAACTCGTGTCAGTCGAAGGTGATTACCGCTACGTCACCGTCGGGGACTTCGTCACGACCGCGGAGGGCACCGGGCTCGTCCACATCGCCCCAGCGTTCGGTGCTGATGACATGGAAGTCGGCCGCCGCGAAGGGCTGCCGGTCGTCAATCCCGTCGATCTGGAGGGCAGGTTCACGACCGGCCCCTGGGACGGGACTTTCGTGAAGGACGCCGACACGTCCATCATCGCGGCCATGCAGGACGCGGGCCTCGTGGTCAAAGCAGGCACGTACGAGCATACCTACCCCTTCTGCTGGCGCTGCCGTACCCCTCTCATCTACTACGCCAAACTCTCGTGGTACATCCGCACGACCGCCCGCCGTGACGAGCTGCTCGCTGCCAACGCGAAGGTCGACTGGCATCCTGAACACATCCGCGAGGGCCGCTTCGGCAACTGGCTCGAAAACAACGTCGACTGGGCCCTTTCCCGCGATCGCTACTGGGGCACCCCTTTGCCCTTCTGGCGCTGTCCCGCCGGGCATGTGACCGTCGTCGCCTCACGCACCGAGCTTGGGCTGTTGGCTGGCTACGACCTGTCCGAACTCGACCCGCACCGGCCCTACGTGGATGCGATCACGTTTGTATGTCCCTTCGGACGCGACTCGGAGGGGCCGAGGTGTGACCTTCAGGCGCATCGGGTGAGCGAGGTCGCTGACGCGTGGTTCGACTCGGGAGCGATGCCGTTCGCCCAGTTCGGCTACCCGCATCAGGGTCAGCGAGAGTTTTCGCTCCGCTTCCCGGCGGACTTCATCTGCGAGGCGATCGACCAGACCCGCGGCTGGTTCTACACGCTGCTGGCCGAGTCGACGCTGCTGTTCGGGGAGCCCTCATACCGCACCGTCCTGTGTCTCGGCCACATCGTCGACGAGCAGGGCCGAAAGATGTCGAAGTCCCTCGGCAACGTGCTGGATCCCTGGGAACTGCTCGATCGCAGCGGTGCCGACGCGATGCGCTGGCTCATGCTCACCGAGGGGTCGCCGTGGCTGAACAGACGGGTCGGCCCCCATCTGCTCGACGACATCGTCCGCCGCTTTCTCCTCACGCTCTGGAACACGCACTACTTCTTCACGACGTACGCGAACATCGACGGCTACCGACTCGACACCAACCCCCCCGCGGTGTCGGAACGTCACGTCATGGACCGCTGGGTGCTCGCCGAGTTGGCCGACGCCAGCGACGACGTCGACCGCTCCCTCGAGCGCTACGACATGACGGCTGCCGGGCGGCGCATCGAGCGTTTCGTCGACGACCTGTCGAACTGGTACGTGCGCCGCGCGCGTCGTCGCTTCTGGAAGGCCGTCAGCGAGGACCCGGTGGACAAGGCGGCCGCATACACCACACTCCACACCTGTCTCGCGACCCTCTCCCAGCTCCTCGCGCCCTTCACTCCCTTCGTTTCCGACCACATCTGGGAGGACCTTGTCGTCTCTCAGGACCCGGGGGCGCCAGTCTCCGTCCACCTCACCGACTTCCCCACCCCACCGCTGGAGTGGCGGGAGGAGGGCCTGAGGGAGGCCATGACGGCCGCCCGCCGGGTCGTCGAGCTTGGTCGCCAGGCCCGGAGCTCCTCGGGGGTCAAGATCCGTCAGCCCCTTCCCCGCGCACTTGTCGCCGTCCCCGAGCACGAGCGTGACGGCCTCGTGGCCCTACTCGACGAGATCGCCGACGAGCTGAACGTGAAAAGCGTGGAGCTGACCGACCACACGAGTGACCTCGTCGAGCGCTCGCTGCGGCCGAACTTCCGCGCGCTCGGACCCGCGTTCGGCCAGCTGGCGCCAACCGTTGCCGACGCGCTCCGTTCGCTGTCACCCGATCAGGCCGCCGCGGTGGCGGATGAACTGCAGGAAGGTTCTGCGACAGTGGAGGGGAGCGGACGGAGCTTCGTCCTCACCCCCGACATGGTCGAGGTCGTCGAGACGCCCCGCACCGGATGGATGCTCGCGCGTGAGGGGAGCCGGTCCTTCGCCCTGGATGTGGAGATCCCCGAAGAGCTGCGGATCGAAGGCCACGCGCGGGAGCTCATCCGGGCGATCAACGAGCGCCGCAAGGAGCTGGGCCTCGAGCTCGATGCGCGTATCGTCCTCCACCTCGACATCGAGCCGTCGGCGCTCTACGAGCGCCTGTCAGCAGCGGGATGGTTCGAGCTGCTGGCCCACGAGGTGCTCGCAACCGAGGTTCGTCGCGCTCGACTTCCTGATGCGGTCCAATTTCGGCTCGACGACGAGTCGGTCGCCTCGCTCTCGCTCGAAACCGCCCGGTGGTGAGCATCACACGTGCCCGCATCGGTCGTGGTCACCGTCACATGCGGTCCGGGCAGGCCAGGGATCGCTTCGTCTCCGAGGCGGCCAGCGTCGAGCCACCCCCTTTCAGCTGCCGCCTCGCGGCCGTCGGGCTCGCGGTCGTCTCCGCCACCCTGATCGGGCTCGTGCGCCACCTTCGTTTTCAGGCACAAGTTCGGGCTGGCAGCCTGCCACCGGTTCATGCCGCAACCCGCACACTGCCACCCCCCCAAGAGGGCCGCCTCGCGCGGGCCCTCGCCAACTGGGTGCCCGCCCCGCCCGCCGGTTGGATCTCGCGGTGGATCGCCGCGGTGTGGGCCAGTCCGGCAACCCTGCTCGGGGCTGTGCTCGGCGTCACGACCGGCGGCGTCTGGCGGCGCAGCGACGAGCATCGATTCTGGCTGGTGGAAGGCGGTGAACGGGGGGCCGCACGATTGCTGCGCTGGTTGGGGTTCGAGGCCAGCGCAGTCGGCCAGGTGGTGGTGAGCCGCACCCGTCCGATCTCGCCGGTCCTGGCGGCTCACGAGGCGGTCCACGTCCGCCAGGCCGAACGGCTCGGGGTCCTTCTCGCCCCTATCTACCTCTGGTTCTGGGCCCGCCGGGGATACCGCGACCATCCGCTGGAACGGGCCGCTCGACGTGATGCCGCCCGGGCCCTACTGGGGCGCCAGGAGGAAGTCCGCGATCGCCCGGGCGTCCTCTTCGGTGACGTCGAGGTCAGGCATGGCGGTGCCGGGCGCGACCTCCTGGGGATGCATGATCCAGCGCACGAGGTCCTCCGGGGTGTTCGGTAGCTGACCAGCGATGTAGGGCCGCTCATAGAACCGTGTGAGTGGCGGCCCAACGAGTCCGTCGGCGCCACGGATGCCCGGGATGGTGTGGCAGGAACCGCAACCGTACGTGTCGATGGCTACCTGAGCTACGTGTTGCACCTCTCGCTTCGACGACGGCTGGCCGCCACAAGCAGCGCCGGCGGCAAGGACGATCCCAGCCAGGACAACCTTCGCCCCCCGACCGGTCCGTGACGCCCGCCCCATGCCACAGCCCTTCGTTTTCCGACGCGTAGCCTCGCAGTGCCTCCACCCGATGCTGGCCCCGCGAACCCCTACGAACGTCCGTCTCCGTTGTCGCTCGGACTGTCGCTCTCACGGCGGTCGGCCGGGTGCGCTCGATCCTGGTGGAGAAAACTCCGCGTGCGGCGCCCTCTTCTAGCATGATGCTGCCGGGGAGGCCAAGCGGCAACAGGAGACACAGGGTCTGGCTGCCTGAGCCCTGTCGGAGGCGGACGGTGGCCGTGACCCAGCGGGTGACGACGAGGAGGGAAGAACCATGGCAACGGGTACCTGCGCCACATGTGGCAATGAGTATGACAAGGCGTTCGAAGTGACCGGCCCTGACGGAGCCCACCACATTTTCGACAGCATCGAGTGTGCGGCCCAGGTACTCGCCCCTACCTGTGATCATTGCGGGTGTCGGATACTCGGCCACGGTCTCGAAGCCGAGGACCGCATCTTCTGCTGCGCGCACTGTGCCTCGCAGGAAGGGGTGGACGGGCTGGCTGACCGAGCCTGAGCAGGCGATGACCGCGGGCTCGGGCATCAGAAGACCGCTCTCACCCGGCCGGCCGAGCCGGCCAGACTGTGCCCGGGAGACGTAGGCCCCGGTCGGACAGCTCCGCTTGAAGCAGCAGGCTTCGGCCGGAGAGAACGAATGGACCAGGCAGAGAGCACGACAAGCGATCGAGGACGCCCATGAGTGGGGCCGGCAAGATCCACGTGCGGGAACGCGAGGGACGCTGGGTGGTGGAGCAGGAGGGGCGTAGCGAGCCGGTCTCAGAGCACGTTCTTCAAGCGGAGGCCATCGAGGCTGGACGCGAGCTTGCGGCGCGGGAGGGAGTGGAGTTCCTGCTTCACGGCGCCGGCGACTGGAGGGTGACGGCTCGGGAGTCGGCGAATCCGACGCCGGCCGCCCAAGCCAAGTCCGCGGACACCGACGACCACCCGGACGCGTGACGATCCCGGCATGAGAAGGGCGGGGGGCGGCCACGAACGATCCTCCCGCTGAGGGATCTTTCTCCGACACTCGAGCCGCTACCCGGCAGTAGCGGCTCGACCTGTCCGTTGTCGCCGGTTTGTCAGCTGTGGGCCACCCCTGCTTGCATGTTGCGGCGCAACCTTCTCGCACCTGGAAGATCCCGTCGGCGCCACTCGCGTGAAGACTTGCCCCTCTGGTGCGCGGGTGCGCGACGGGACGAGAAGACGTTGACCCGCTGCCTGCTGGAACTCCACACTGGAGAGAGTGATTCGTATTCGAACCAGGTCGACGAGCGACTCGTCGTGGGGTGCCGCCCCTGCTGGACCCCGTGCCGATGTTGCGGTTGAAGATGAAGACCGGGGGCACACCCTTGTCGACTCGCGACCACAGCCTGCCGCTGGACGCGCACGGCGCTGGGGACGACTCGCGGCGCTTGCCGTGCTCGCGTTCTGCCTGCTTGCCGTAGGCGCGGTGACGATCTTCACCATCGACCTGCAGCGCTTCCGAAAGGCCCAGGTCGGACTCCTGCTGCCCGGAGCCCTGATCGAAGGCGTGGACGTCGGGCGCATGAGGCGAGATGAGGCGGTGGCCGCCGTCGAAGCCGTCCTGGCCCCGACGCTCGACCACAGCGTCACCATCACAGCGGGTTCCGAGACGTGGCGTACGAGTCTTCGAGAGCTGGGAGCGACGACGAACACGGTCCCAGTTGTGGATGAGGCGCTGGCGGCGTCAGAGCGGGTCGACTGGGCGACACTCGCGGCGCTGCGCTGGCAAGCACGCACGGTGCCCTATCGGGGAGACGTCACGATCAGCGAGCCTGCCGAGGCGGTGGACCGGCTCGTGGAGAAGATCGCGCACAGCGTCGACACTCCAGCCCGCGACGCGAAGCTGCGCTACGACCGGATGGGATTTTCCGTCCAGCCAGAGGCGGAAGGGCGCCGGGTAAACCGTGCCGAGACGGCGAAGCGGATCCTGGCGGCCGTGTCTGGTGGGCCCGCCATGGTGGAGGTGCCCGTCGACCGCCTGCAGCCGAAGGTCACGAAAGCAGCTTTTCGGCAGGTGCTGTTCTTGCGCCAGTGGGAGCACCGCCTGCAGTACTACGTCGACGGTCAGCTCATCCGAAGCTACGTGGTCGCGACCGGCACAGGAAACTATCCCACCCCGACCGGGGTGTTCCGGGTGTCTGCCAAGCGGGTGAACCCGGTCTGGATCAACCCCGATCCTGGCGGTTGGGGACGCGATCTTCCACCTCGCATCGAACCTGGGCCAACCAACCCCCTGGGATTGCGGGCATTGAACTGGTCCGCCTCGGGGATCCGTTTCCATGGGACAGCGAACGTCGACTCCCTGGGGCGCGACGCTTCACACGGCTGCGTCCGACTCTCCAACCCCAATATCGTCGATCTTTTCGAACTCGTCAGCGTCGGTGCCACCATCATCTCCGTGGCATGACGGCTGACCCAAAACCCCCGCAGATACAGAGTTCGGGTGTGTCAAGTCGCTGTGCTGAAAGCCAGAAACTCAGCGGTGAGCCTGCGCGAGGATCTCGCGCGCTGTCGTCTCACCGATCCCGCGGATGCTTGTCAACTGCTCGATGCTGGCCGCTCGAATCGCCTCGATGGAACCGAACTCCCGCAGTAGCGCCTCCTGCTTGGCTGGGCCGAGTCCTCTGATCTTGGCGAGCTCCGCCCGCGCAGCATCCTCCCTCGTAAGCCGGGCCGGCCGTTTCGAACTCTTCACGGACTCCGCACGCCCTGGCTGGCCCGGCACAGAAGTCGCGTCCGTGGCTTCTTTGGCTGGCGCCCGCCGTGCGGTCCCACGACCAGCGGCGGGGGCCATCGCCGCCTTTTTGCTCGTGGCCTTCTTCGTGGCCTTTGCAGCGCTCTTCTTCGCCCTCGTCCGCTCCCCCGCCCTCGCAGACGTCTTCTTGGCCCCGGTCGGGCTGGGAGTGCTCGTGGACGCCTGACTGGACGCTGCACCGGAGGTCGCATCCTCTGGTGATGGTCCTGCTGCAGGCGGGGTGGCAGTCGGCATTTCCTCGGTTCGTGCCGGCGCCGTTGACTCTGCCGCTGTCCGTTGCAGGTCGGTGCCCAGAGGTGACTTGGCCGTGCGCTTCGGCACGACCACAGGTCGGTCCGCAAGGAAATCCGGCACCGACTCGTCCTCCGAGGACTCTTCCGGGGCCTCCCTCTCCGAGCGTCCTGGCAAGACTTTCAGCCCCTCCGATGTCTCGCCGGCTTGCTCGGAGGGGGTTGTGACGCCTACGGCATCGCCCGTCGCGGGGGACACCCCGGTGGCCCCGGGTTGGGGAGACGCACGCATGCCACTGGGAGGGCGGGAGAACCCCATGTCCTCCGTAACTGGCGATACCCCCAAGCCACCAGTAGCGGGGGTCACCCCCGTCCCCTCGGGGCTGCGGGAGAACCCGGTGGACGGAGTCGGGCCATAGCTCTCGTCGCTCGCTACCCGTGGCCGCGCCCCCCGCCGCTGAAGCACCCCGATGCCGAGGAAAACCATCGCGGCGACGCACGACCCGATCGAGGCCCAGATCCACTCCAGCCCCGTATCGGTCTGGAACAGGCCGATGACCAGGGTCACCGCGGCGACGATGACGAGTACAAAACTCAGGACGATCACGCGTGTACCACCTTCAGAACAGACGCGCGACGAACGGTTGCCCGCCCGCCGCGCGGTCACTTTAGCGACGCCGGGAAACCCGCGCGAAAAGTTTGTGCAGAAACCGCGACACGACCCTTATTCGTCAGGCCCGTTCGTCGAAGCGGTCGCCCTCCGCCGCTTTCGGCTTTCGGCGCTTCGGCTCGTGGTGGATGATGACGACGGTCTCCTTGTCAGCATCCTGCCTCGCGCCCGTGTCGGTGGCGCCCAGGTCCTCCTTCTGCTTTTCCTCCTCGTCGTCCTCGAGGCCGGTGAGCACCTGACTGAAGGCGGCTTCTACCTGACGTCGGAGGTGCTCGCCGCGGGACAGGTCTACGGTCGGCCAGCGGCGTCGCGGCTCACCCCCTGCCCCCGGTGCCTCTCCGGCTTGCTCATTCTCGAAAAGACCGTTTGACGTGCTCGAAGCCAGGCCGGAGGCCGACTGCCGGCCGTCGCCTTCGGGGTCCGCAGCCGCTGGTCCTGCGATCTCCTGCTCCTCGGCCGGGTCCTCGGCCAACTCGATACTTGAGGGCCCCTCCTGCGGCGCGGACTCCATTGTCGAGCTCTCCGTGACATTTTCAGCTGGAGCGGCCTCCTCCTCAGTAGGCTGCGGCTCGGGGCCCGTCGTTTTCTGCCCGCTCGGCCCGGCCCCTCCGGGGACTGTCGATTTCTCCCCGCCCGGCCCGGCCCCTGCGGGGCCCGTCCCGTCAGCATCCGCAGCCAGTTCGGCTTCCGGGACACTGGGGGCGACCCGCTGCTGAAGTTCGTCGAGTGCCCGCAGGTGGCGCTCGACGAAGCTACGCAAGGTGGAGCGGTAGTCGCTCTCGAATTCGCGCAGTGCCTCGATTCGGGTGGCGAGTTCGCGCTGGTCACGGCGCAGCTTGTCAAGCTCCTCACGCGCGCTGATCACAGCGGCGCGATGCTGTCTTTCGGCCTCCTGCTGCGCCTGCTCGATCACGGTCGCCGCGCTCTCGTGGGCCTCGGCCATGATCTGCTCAGCCGCACGCTGTGCGGTGACGAGCGTTCGTTTCAGCGTGGATTCGGCCTCCGACAGCGCTTCCGCCCGGGCTTCTGCCTGCGCGAGCCGCTGACGTGTATCTGTGAGCTCGTGGTGGACTCGCTCGAACTCGTCGGCGATCCGGTCGAGCAGGTCATCTACTTGTCGTACGGAATAGCCCCGCACTGATTGCTTCAGCGGATAGTTCACGATGTCGTCGGGGGTAAGTCCTCGCACACGTCGCTCCATCTGCTGTCCCTCCTGTCAACAGAGGAAGCTTTGCACAATAGCGATCAAAAAGAACACAACTATGACCGAGAGATCAAGGCCGATACCTCCCAGGCGGAGAGGCGGCAGCATGCGACGTATCGGCTCCAGCAGCGGAGTCATGATGCGATCGATCCCGCGAACGATGGGAAGGACGGGCTCGGGGGGCCGGGGAATCCACGAGAAGACCACGTAGACGAGGAGAAGGAAGATGAAGGCGGACAGCAGCCAGCAGACTATGTCTCCCAGGTCCACGACGGCCTCGAGTCGTCAGTCGTATCAGCTATCGCCCGGCACGAGGACCTGATAGCCGAGGTCCCCCAGCCGCCGCCGCTCGTCGACTGGGATGTCCAGCCCGTGGGGCAGCAGCAGAAAGGCCCGCTCTCCTGCCGGGGCGATGCGTCCGCGCAAGGCGAAGGTTACGCCACTCACGAAGTCGAGCAGGCGACGACCGACTTTTGCGTCCACGCCCGCGAGGTCGAGCAGGACCGGCTGCCCGCCGCGATACCGCTCGCCTACCTCCTCAGCGTCATCAAAGCTCGCCGCACGGACTATGCCGACGCGAACCATGGCGGCGTTGAGCGGACGCACATGGGTGGATCGCGGCTCCGCATTCGGCAACGGTCTCACGCTCGCCCCATCTCCTGCCCTCCTCGGACGGGACTGCCCTTCCCGGCGCGCCCGTCTGGGAGGCGGCGGGGGCGGCGGAGGCGGGGCCGCAAGGTGGGCCGGGGCAGTCTGGTCGGGTGTGACCTGCTGTTCGTCCGTCTCGTCGCCTTCTTCCACGAGGCCGAGATAGACGAGCGTCTTCCGCCACATCCCGCTCATCGATCCTCCTCAGGCATTCGACCCTCCGACGGCTCCCTGGAGGAGGCACGGTAGGGCTCGTCGGGGCGAGGTCCGAACAACGCGGTCCCGAGGCGAACGATCGTGGCCCCCTCCTCGATCGCGACCTCGAAGTCACCGCTCATGCCCATCGAGAGGTGCGTGACCTCCGGGAACTCTTCGCGAACCTTGTCTCGCAGTTCACGAAGACGCGCGAAGTACGGGCGCGCAGCCTGACCTGGATCGACGCCAGCCGCCGGCAGAGGTGGCATGGTCATGAGCCCCTCCACGACGAGATTGGGGCGGCTCCTGACGTGAGTGACGAGGCCGACCAGGCGATCGGGTGAGCAGCCTGACTTCGCAGGATCGCCGGCGACGTTGACCTGGACGAGGACACGTTGGACCACGCCGGCCTGCTCGGCGCGCCGCGACAGTTCGTTCCCGAGCGAGGTGCGGTCGAGTGAGTGCACGAGGACGGCACGCCCGACGACGTCTCGCGCCTTGTTGCGCTGCAGGCGTCCTACCAGGTGCCAGTTCACGACCCTCCCGCCCAGACCGCGGGGCTCGACCGACCCTGCCGAGGTCGCTTCGTCGGCCGCATCCGACGACAGGTCGACGGCTTCCATCTTCGCGAGCATCTCCTGAACTCGGTTCTCGCCCAAATCGGTCAGACCTACCATAACGGCCGCGCGTACCAGCTCGGGAGGGCGTTTCTTCGTCACCCCGACGATGCGCACGGATGATGGAGGTCTGCCCGCGCGCTCACAGGCAGCCCGGATGGAAGCACGGACCTCGGCAAGCCGGGCACGGAGCTCGGCGACAAGCTCAGGAAAACCAGGGGCGGATTCGGCGGCGAGGGCATTCACACGCTGCCTCCCGGGATAGCCGTGGCTGACGAAGCGGCGGATGCAGCGGCGGAGCGGGACGCGGCGTCGCTCCAGCGCACGATGATCCCAAGTTGCCGTCCGGCCTGAGGGTCGGCCCGGTGGCTGAACCAGCGTGCATCCTGATCGCAGTGGGTGCACCCGAAGCGCTCGCCACCCGGCTCGAGCACGCTGGCACCGGCCGTGGTGAGACTCGCCACCACCGCAGCCGGCAGGTCGAGTGAGGGAGTGCCCCACTTCGTCACCGCCGCGGCCTCGGGGCGCTTGGTCGCCACCTCGTCGCGCAGGGCGACAGGAAGCTCGTAGCAGCAACCGCGGATGGAGGGGCCTATGGCGGCTCGCAGCGTCTGTGGCGGGGCGCCAAGAGCGTCGAGCGCCTCCAGAGCTGCTTCAAGCACACCAAGCTGTACGCCACGGCGTCCGGCGTGAACGGCGGCGACGGGTCCCCTGGTGGAGGCGAGGAGCAAGGGCACGCAGTCGGCGACCTGTACCGCGAGCGCCCTGCCCGCCTGCGCCGTCACGAGGGCGTCAACACCACGCAGCTCCGCCCCCCAGGGCGCCGAGGCGTCAACGACGGCCACCTTCGCTCCGTGCACCTGTCGCATGGTGTGGATCGCATCGGGGTGGAGGCCCATGGCACGGGTCACCTCCGCGCGCGACCGGGCGAGGCGCGGTGGGCGATGGGGTCGTCCGTGCGAGAGGTTGCCCGCTGCCCGTCCGGTGAACCACGCACCTACTCCAGGGACTAGCGACACCTGCTCGACGAGGTTCCTCACCGCAGGAAGGAGGGAATATCGAGGTCGTCATCCGATTCGATCACGACAGACGGGCGCTCACGCTGAGCGCGGCGGAAGACGCCATCCTCCGTGAGCAGTTCCTCCTCTTCTTCCTCCTCCTCCTGCTCTTCCTCCTCGAGGTCGATCGAGGGGGGAGGTACGGGAGCGATCCGGGGTTCCCCGACCCGGGGAGGGCTGGTCACGAAGCCACGCTCCTGCGGCACTGCCCCATCCCACTTGTCGAAGCCCGCGGCGATCACGGTGACCTTCACCTCGTCGCCGAGACTGTCGTCGATTACCGCCCCGAAGATGATGTTCGCGTCGGCGTGTGCGGCCTTCGTGATCACGTCGGCGGCTTCGTTGACTTCGAACAGCCCGAGGTCGGTCCCGCCGGCGAGCATGAGCAGCACACCCCGTGCTCCGTCGATCGACGCTTCGAGCAACGGCGAGGAGATGGCCAGCTTGGCGGCTTCGAGGGCTCGTTCATCGCCTCGCGCCTGCCCAATGCCCATGAGAGCCGACCCGGCGTCCTTCATGACCGTGCGGACATCGGCGAAGTCGAGGTTGATGAGACCTGGGGTGGTGATGAGATCCGTGATGCCCTGGACACCCTGAAGTAGGACCTCGTCGGCAAGACGGAAGGCCTCCACGACCGAAGTCTCGCCGTCCGCGATCTGCAGGAGCCGGTCGTTCGGGATGACGATGAGGGTGTCGACCTTGTCTCGCAGGTCCTTGATGCCTTGTTCGGCCTGGAGGTTGCGTCGCCGCCCCTCGAAGGAGAAGGGCCGGGTCACCACTCCGATCGTCAAGGCGCCGAGTTCTTTCGCCACCTCGGCGACGACAGGCGCGCCACCCGTGCCGGTGCCACCGCCCTCCCCCGCGGTGACGAAGACCATGTCGGCGCCCTTCAGGACCTCGGTCACCTCGTCCCGGTTGTCCTCGGCCGCCTGCCGTCCGATGGCGGGATTCGAACCCGCCCCCAAGCCCCGCGTCAGGTCCCGCCCGATATCGAGCTTCACGTCTGCATCGGACATGAGCAAGGCCTGCGCGTCAGTGTTCACCGCGATGAACTCCACCCCGCGAAGGCCAGCGTCAATCATGCGGTTGACGGCATTCACACCGCCACCGCCGATGCCGACCACCTTGATCACGGCGAGATAATTCTGCGGGATCGCCGCCATCCAACCCTCCTGTTAGCCGCCAACGCGGCTGCCGATCTGGCCGGGGCTCTCCCGGCGCTGTTGCCACCGCGCCTGCACCTTCGGCTGGCACGTCCGCCGTCCACGGCCGCGTGGACGGCGAGCTGGGGAAGTGGGGACACTCCTGTACCCCAGGATGAGCTCTCGTCCCGGTTTGCCTCTCCTTCGTTGCCCCTAAAACGCTGCTCACGCACCCACCGGCTTCTCCCGTCGGTGACGACAGAGCGGTTGCCCGAGGCCAGAAGAGGTTCCCCGTGGAACTCTCACCCTCAACTCGAGGTTTATGCTTATGTCAACCTCTTGTTGTGGCAGAAGGTAGACGGGGGTCTGTACACCGTCAAGCACACGGCACGCTCGGACGAGGAGGACGGACCGTGCGGGCCCTGGGGTCGCACTCGTCGGTACGCCCGGTTCCCGGCAGCAGTACCGGATTGGAGGGCACGCGGACGTCCACGAAGGCCCGGGAGGAGGCCGCTCCCAGTTCGGTCAGTAGCGCCCCGAGCGCCCGGGATTTTTCGCTGACGCGTTCGGCTCGGCCGAACCGCGCCCGCACACCACTGCCCAATACCAGCACGACGTCGTTGCGACCTCGGGCTTCGTAGCGCTCGACGTCCGCCCGCAATGGTCCCGGCAGGGCGCTCGCCACCGCGAAAGCGTTCGCGGCATCCGGCAGCTCCCAGATGCTCGAGCCGGGAGACGGTGGCATGGGCGCGCTGGTTGCGAGGACCGGTAGTCCGTCCTCTCGCCCTGGCGCCACCACGATCCCTTCGGCATCCACGAGTGCAAGCCCACCGCGCGCGGCGAGCACCAGGAGGGGGCTGCGTTCGACGACCGTGATGCGCACGCTCAGGGGGTCCGCGCGCCTGACCGTCGCGGAATATACGAGCGGCAGTTCCTCCACCCGCTGGCGGGCAGGACCGAGACGGAGTCGTAAGGTCGAAGTGCCCAGTGGCAGAGCGGCAGCTTCTCGCACCGCATCTGGCGACAATCGCCGCGTCCCGACGACCTCGACCTCGTTCAGCGCGAGGAGAGGGCTCTGCTCCAACCAGACGGCCAGTGCCAGAAGTACGAGGACGGCTGCCAGGTACGGGACGCGACGACGACGGGCACTTGCGCGCTCGCGTTTCGCTTCATTCCGTCGCTCCTCGATCCGGGTGTCCAAGCGCCGCCTCCGTCGCTCAAGCCCAGTGCCAGGACCGGGCGCGGAGGGCTTCCGGGTCCAAGCAGCCTCCGCTCCCGCGCTCCCTCGTCCCCTATGGCCGGGTGTCCTCGAACTGACCCACCATTACGACCTCTGTCCGTAGCCGCTGACCGTGACGCTCCTCGACGAGCTGTTGCAGCCTGACGACGAGCGCTCTCACGTCGGCGGCGGTGGCGCCCGGCTGAGTGACGATGAAGTTCGCGTGCAGTTCGGAGACCTGCGCCCCCCCCACCCGCAATCCCTTGCCACCGGCAGTCTCCACGAGACGCCCGGCCGAGTCTCCGGGCGGGTTCGTGAACACCGAGCCACAGTTGGGCTGATTGATGGGTTGATGGGCCCGGCGCCAGGCCTTCACTTCGGTTATGCGCGCCCGTTCAGCGCCGGGCTCGCCCCGCTCGAGCGCGAGCGTTGCGGCGACCACGACGGCGTCCGGTGGAAGATTCGATCGGCGGTAACCGAACCCGAGCTCTCGCCCGAGAAGGGTCTGGCGTGCGCCGTCGCCCAACCGCACCACGTCGGCGCTCACGAGCTGGTCCGCAATCTCCCGCCCGTGCGCGCCGGCGTTCATTCTTACCGCTCCCCCGACGCTGCCTGGCACGGCTGCCGCCCATGCGAACCCCGCGAGACCCTCGTCGGCCAACCGAGACGCGAGCAGGGGCATGGGTTCGGCAGCCCCGGCGATGGCCTGTGGGCGCTCGTGCTGGCGTGATGAGTCGCCCTCGACCAGTCGGAAGCCCCGGTAGCGTCGACCGAGCGCAATGGCGAGTCCATCCCAGCCGCGGTCCGCCACGAGCATGTTCGAACCACGTCCGACGACGAGACATGGCACTCCGTGGGCCTCGCAGATCTCACCCGCCGCATGCAGATCCTCGTCTCGTTCTGCGACGAGTAGTGCTCGTGCCGAGCCGCCCACCTTCAGGGTCGTGAGCTCAGCGAGGCTCGCTTCAGCTTCGACCCGGCCGGCACAGGCGCCAGCGAGGTCGCGGACCAGGGGGTCTTCGCCCGCAGGTTGATCTCGGGAGGCGTCAGCGGGCATCGCCACCTCGCAGCAGCGTGAGCAACGCCGGGCCGACCTGGCTGACGTCGCCGGCACCGGTCACGAGGACGAGGTCGCCGGGCTGTACGAGGGTTGCGAGTGTCGCGGGCACGTCGCCGAGGTGAGGTTCCCAGACAACCTTGGCCCCGGCCTCCCGCGCCGCCGCCGCCACCAGTTCCCCGGAGACGCCGGGGACGGGCTGTTCATCGGCTCCATAGACGTCAGTGATGACGACGACGTCGGCACCGGCAGCCGCACGACCGAGTTCCGCGCCGAGAACGGCTGTACGTGAGAATCGGTGCGGCTGGACCACGAGCACCAGCCGGCCGAGGGAGATGCTGCGTGCCGCGGCGAGAGTTGCCCGCAGCTCGGTGGGGTGGTGCGCGTAGTCGTCCACCACTTCGACGTCGGCGGCCACCCCCAGCCGTTGGAAGCGACGCTGCACTCCGGTGAAGGTGGCAAGGCCCGCTGCCGCCGCTTCGAGATCCACCCCTACGAGGTGGCAGACGGTAAGCGCCGCAGCCGCATTGAGCAGGTTGTGGCGCCCGGGAACGGCCAGTGAGAAGGCCACGAGGTCAGAGCCCCGGTGCCGTAGCCGTGCCCGCTGCGCTGGACCCGGCAGGGCGGTCGAACCGTCCGCACCCGCGTCGCCCTCACGCGCCGTGCGGGCTGGGACCGCCACGAGCCGGAAGGTGGCACGAGGGTCCTGCCCGTAGGTCACCACCTCCCCTCCGAACCCAGCCAATCGCTGTGCGCCGCGGTCATCGGCACAGAGCAGGGCGGGGGCGCCCGCACTGCGACGTTCGAGGAAGGCGCGGAAGGCAGCCTCGGTCTCCTCAAGGTCTGCGAAAGCGTCAGGGTGATCGAGTTCCACATTCGTGACCACGGCGACGTCCGGTCGGTAGACGAGAAAGGAGCGGTCGGACTCATCCGCCTCGGCGACAAACAACGCGCCGGTGCCGGCGTGCGCGTTCGCCCCCACCTCGTTCAGCGTCCCTCCGATGGCGAAGCTCGGGTCGGCTCCCGCGGCCTGCAGCGCAACGACGGTCATGGACGTCGTCGTCGTCTTCCCGTGGGTTCCGGCTATGAGGATGGACCGGTGGCCGGTCATGAGGACGGCGAGCATCTCCGAGCGGTGCAGCACGGGAATGCCACTTCGCAGGGCTGCGACAACCTCAGGGTTGCTGGGACGGATGGCCGACGAGATGACCACTGCTTCGGCATCGGCGATCGAGCGGGAGTCGTGTCCGACTTGGATGGTCGCCCCCATAGCCCGCAGACCTTCGAGTGCTCGTCCCTCCTGACGGTCCGACCCCGACACGAAATGGCCGAGCTGGATGAGCGAGCGGGCAATGGCGCTCATGCCTGCTCCGCCGACCCCGACGAGATGGATCCGCCGGGGACGGGACAGGTCGAATTGCTCGACGACGGTCAAGGGGTGTCCTCGGGGCTCGGCGGCGGAGTGGAGGCCAAGGGGGGGGTTGTCGGTGGTAGGGCTGGCGCTTCGAGGACACCGAGTATGAGCCGGGCAACGTTGTCCGCCGCGTCGCGACGGCCGAAGGCACGGGACGCGGCTGCCACGGTTTCCCGCAGCTCGTCGTCGTCAAACAGTCGCTCGACCGTCGTGACGAGTGAGCGCCCGTCGAGGTCGGCGTCGAAAATGACTCGAGCTCCCCCGGCCCGTTCGAGCGCGAGCGCGTTGTGGCGCTGGTGATCGCCGGTCGCATGTGGATACGGCACCAGCACCGAGGATTTGCCCAGGGCCGTGATCTCGGCGATAGACGTCGCTCCCGAGCGGCACACGACCACATCTGCCACCGCGTAGGCAGAGGCCATGTCGTCTATGAACTCCAGGCAGCGCACGAGCAGACCGACGTCAGATCTCACCGGCACTCGTGCCCACGCGTCCGCCGTCTCCTGATAGAGGGCACGCCCCGCGACGTGGAGGATCTGCACACGCTCGGGGCGCTTCCACAACGAATGGCTGGCGAGGACCGCCTGGTTGAGCTTACGAGCACCCTGACTTCCGCCGAACACGAGCAGGGTGCGACGGCGCTCATCGAGTTGAAAACGTGCGAGCATCTCCGACCGGGCGGATGTCTCGTCGAGCGTCAGGATCTCCTCTCGCACCGGGTTCCCGGTTACCGCGACGTGCTCGGGATGCGGGAAATGGTCCGCCGAGCCCGGAAAGCTCACGGCCACTCGGTCCGCCCAGCGCCCAGCCAGCCTGTTCGCCAGGCCAGGGAGGGCGTTTTGCTCGTGGACGACGAGCGGCAGGCCGAGGCGACGGCTGGCGCGAGCGAGCGGGAAGCTCACATAGCCCCCGAACGTGACGGCGGCGAGCGCTCCCGTCTCCTGCAGCAGACCTGCGCAGCGGCGCACGGCGCGGCGCACGGCGAGCGGTAGGCGAAGCATGTCGCGAGATGCCCGACGCGGGACGGGCATGGCGTCGATGTGGTGCAGCGCGAAACCCGCTTGGGGCACGAGTCGACCTTCGAGTCGATCACGCGTCCCGACGAAGATCGGCTCGATCCTCGAGTCGATGGCCGTGAGAGTGCGAGCCACTGCGATGGCGGGGTAGACGTGCCCGCCGGTGCCTCCGGCTCCGAACATCACGCGGCGCGGCATGGTGGTCTCGCTCATCGTGTCGTCCTCCGTCCCTCATCCTCGCGTACGGCGGACGGAGGGGTGTCACGGGCGATGGCCACGAGAATGCCGAGCGCGACGAGAGTCGACAGGAGTGAGGAGCCTCCCACGGACACGAGCGGAAGGGTCACTCCGGTGATCGGCAGTAGGCCCGTGACGGCTCCGACATTGACGAGGGCCTGTCCCACGATCCAGCCCGTGACCGCAAAGGCGGCGACCTGTCCGAACGGTTCTGCTGCTCGGCGGGCGACGCGCAATCCGAGCAGGAGAAGGACCGCGAACAGCGTGAGTACGAACAGCGCACCGAGGAGGCCGAGTTCCTCGCCGATGATCGCGAAGATGAAGTCGGTCTCCGGGTTGGGAATGAAGTTCCACTTGCCGCGACTCGATCCGAGCCCGAGCCCGAACCAGCCACCCGAACCGAGTGCGTAGAGAGACTGCAGGAGTTGATAGCCGCTCCCCAGCGGGTCATGGTCCGGGTGAAACCACCCGGTGAGACGCTCGAAACGGTACGGCTCGATCACCGCTGCCGTCCCCGCCAGCGCGCCGCCCACCATCCCGAGAGCACCGAAGGTGCGAATGGGTATCCCATCCGCCCAGAGCACGAGCGCGACGATGAGCCCGACGAGCAGGGTGGTGCCGAGGTCTGGCTCTGCCATGATCAGCGCCGCCTCGACCGCGAGCAGCGGGAGGGCGGGGACGAGGCGGTGGGACGGCCGCGCCTCCAGATCGATGCCGGCCGCACGCTTGCGGGCGTGCACGTCCGCAAGCCAGAGAAGGGTGGCGAGCTTCGCCACCTCCGAGGGTTGGAAGACGAGCGGCCCGAGCGCGAGCCAGCGGCTCGAGCCTGCCTCCGACAGGCCGACACCGGGCACGAGAACAAGCACGAGGCCAACGAGCCCGCCTGCCAACAGGGGCCACGACAAGGACCGCCAGATGCGGTGATCGAGGCTGGCCACCGCGAAGAAGATCGGGACGCCCACCGTCGCCCACAGAAGCTGGCGCAGGAAGGTCCCGAAGGGGTCGCCACCCTCGGCCGCATCGACGAAGGACGCCGAGAAGCTCAAGACGAGCCCGACCAGCACGAGCAGGAGTATGACGGCGGTGGCAGCCACGGCATCCGGCGTCCAGCGCCGTTCGTGGCGCGGACTCGAAGCGGCCGGGCCGGGACCCGTCTCGTGGACCCGGCCGCCCCCCTTCGGGAGAGTTCCGACTCGTGCTCGTCTGTGCGCCTGCTGGGCTTCGGTCGCGGCCGGAGCGAGCCGACGACGGGCAAAGAGTTGCGGCCACCATGCCATGGCCTCAACCGTCGCCATCGTCAGTCTTCTTTTGATCGGTCCCCTCGGGGAATTCTGGCGCGATCGTGGGCGGTGCCTGGGCGGTGCTGGCTACGCCGGGGGCGCTGCCTGCCCCGAGGTCGCGCCCACCTTCAAGGCTACGACGTCGTTCCCCCGGGCTCGCCCCACGCGCCGCGACACGGGCGGCGGCGGCGAAACGCTCGCCCCGCTCGGCGTAGTCGCGGAACTGGTCGAAGGAGGAACAGGCAGGCGCGAGAAGCACAGTATCGCCGGGTATGGCGACCCGAGCGGCAATGGTGACCGCCTCCTCGATCGAGTCCGCGCGGTTGACCGTCAGGTCGCGGGTCCCCGCGACCTCAACGAGCCGTTCGGCCGCCTCCCCGATGAAGATGGCATGCCGTACGGGGGCAAGCTCGTGTGCCAGTGGGGCGAGGTCGACACCCTTTGACTGCCCCCCCGCGATCCAGACGACTGAAGGGGTAGCCCCCCGGAAGGCTCGCAGCGCCGCCGCAGCCGCGTGTGGGTTGGTGGCCTTCGAGTCGTCGACCCAGGTCACGCCACCGCCGAGCGCGACGACCTCGAGGCGGTGGCGGCCTGGGCGAAACCTTCGCGCGGCTTCCGCGACGGCGGCGGCCTCCGCACCCGCAAGCAGCGCAGCCGCGGCCGCAGCCGCGACGTTGCCGATGTGATGGGGGGCCTGCGACGGTAGGTCGGTGAGGGGCAGCAACGGTCCCTCGTGCGCTTCCAGACGCGAGACGAGCCGATGTTCGACCACACCGACTCCGACTTTCGGGACGCCACGAGAACTTGTCCAGGCCACCCGGCCCGGCGCGGAGGTGCGCACGAGCGCACTCGCCGCCGCGTCATCGGCGTTGCCGACCGCCCAGTCCTGCTTCCCCTGCGCCTGCCAGAGATGCGCCTTCGCTGCGGCGTACGCGGTGAAGTCCCCGTGCCAGTCGAGGTGGTCGGGGGCGAGGTTGAGCAGTACGCCGATGTCAGGACGCAGGGTGTCGGCGAAGCGAAGCTGGAACGACGACAGCTCGGCCACGAGCACCGACTCGGGTGGGGAGGTGGTCGCCGCCGTCGTGAAGGGGTGGCCGATGTTGCCGCAGGCCGTTGCGTCCACCCCGGCCGCGTGCAGCATGGCGGTCACGAGCTCTGTGACCGATGTCTTGCCGTTCGTGCCCGTGATGGCGACGAGTCGGCGGGGGGCGAGCCGCCAGCCCAGCTCGGGCTCGGACCATATGGGCAGTCCTTCTGAGTTGGCCTGGTGCAGCACCGCGGAACGCTCCGGCACCCCGGGCGAGGGCACGACGAGATCTACGGACGGGACCAACTCGGCCGCTGCGGAACCGTCGACCCCAAGCAACACCTCTTTGACCCCCGCAGTCGTCAGCTCCCTCGCCTCCTCCGCCGATTGGCGGCGTTCGACGGCAAGGACCTCGACTCCCGCCGCGGCGAGTGCCCGGGCAGCGGAGGTACCCGAGCGCCCGAGCCCGACGACGAGGGCACGCCTGAGCTCTGGTGGCAGTCCCCGCCGGCCGGACGCCGGCGGGCCGGGCGGGTGGAATCGGGGAGGCCGGCCGGAGGCCGGCGGGCCGGGCGGGTGGTATCCGGACGGGTGCGTCCCGCTAGCCACCGGAGGCACCTCCACGAGCGAGGAACTCCGTGTAGAAGAGGCCGAGTCCGACCGCGACGCCCACGCCTGCGACAATCCAGAAGCGGACGATGACCGTGGTCTCCTGCCAGCCCTGCATCTCGAAGTGATGGTGCAGCGGCGCCATGCGCAGTATCCGACGTCCCAACACCCGGAAGAAGAAGACCTGGCCGATGACGCTGAGCGTCTCGATCACGAAGAGCCCGCCGAGTGCGACCAGCAGTAACTGCGTGTGCGTCGACAGGGCGAGCGCGGCCAGCAACCCGCCGAGCGCAAGCGAGCCGGTATCCCCCATGAAGACTTTCGCCGGCGGCGCGTTCCACCACAGGAAGCCGGCGCTGGCGGCCATGGCCGACGCGGCGATGACCGCGAGGTCGGCGGCGGGTCCGGGGGCGATCGCGTAGTCGGCGGGGTGGCGGAACTGCCAAAAAGCGATGATGGTGTAGGCAGCCAGGACTTGAACGCTCGCACCGGCGGCCAGGCCGTCGAGCCCGTCGGTGAGGTTCACCGCATTCGACGTGCCGACGAGCATGAGGAAAACCCAGACCACGAACAGGAGCGGAGGCATCGGCCCGCTGAATTCGCTCACGAACGAGAGACGTTGGCTGATGCCACCGAAGTGGGGACCGAGGTAGGCGAAGGTCACCGCGATGAGCGCTTGTCCGCCGAACTTCGCCGTCTTGTTCAAGCCGAGGTTGCGCTTCATGCGGACTTTGATGAAGTCGTCGAGGAAGCCGACAGCACCCATGGCGGTGAACGTGCCGAGCACGAGCAGACCGGTGGGTGTGACATCGACCCCGACCGCGCGGGCCGTGACCCAGCCCGCCAGGGCGGCGAGCAGGATCGCCGTACCCCCCATGGTCGGCGTCCCCGCCTTCGCGGCATGGTGGGTGGTGTCCTCGCGGATCATCTGCCCGAATCCACGCTCGCGGAAGTAGCGGATGACGTATGGCGTGATCACGAGCGACGCGATGAACGAGACGGCAGCCGCCAGGAGGATGGGCCTCACGGGCTCTCCTCCTTTTTCCAGCCGGGCGTCGCGACGTCGCGAGGCTCGTCGCGGAAGGAGATCTCGTTGCCTCCGAGGGCGTGCAGCAGGCCGCTGACGACGGCCTCGAGCCCGGCGACCCGGCTGCTCTTGACGAGCACGACGTCACCAGGGGTCACCTCCGCCCGTAGGACCTCGAGCGCTGCGGCGACGTTCGACACCTGCCAGATGCCCTCGTCGTAGAAGCCCTCGAGATACGCGCCCTTCGCGATCGGCTCGGCCTCGTCCCCGACCACGATCAGACGGTCGACGTTCAAACGCACGCAGTAGCGGCCGATGGCCTCGTGCTCGGCGCGTGATTCCGCTCCGAGTTCTGCCATAGGCCCGAGCACCGCCCAGGTACGTCTCCGCCCTCGGGTCTCGCCGCTGCGTGGCCGACCAGCGTCGGCGAGGGCGACCAGGGTTCGGAGGGCCGCCTGCATGGAGGCAGGGTTTGCGTTGTAGGCGTCGTTCAGGATCACGACGCCGCCGACCTCAAGAACCTCGCTGCGCCAGGCAGAAACGGGGGCTGAAGCGATTGCGGCTGCCGCCGCTTCCAGGTCGACGGACAGGAGGCCCGCCGTCGCGAGCGACGCCAGCGCGTTGCCGACATGGTGCTCTCCCGCGAGCGGCAGGGCGACTTCGACGGATCCCCACGGGCTGCGCGCCCGGAAACGGGCCCGCCCCAGCCTGTCGAGTTGCACGGCCTCGGCGAGGACGTCGACAGGAACGCGCGAGCCTCTCAGCTGGACCAGGGAACGGCGGCCGAAGGTGATGACCGCAGCGCGGGTGCGCGCGGAGAGCGCGAGCACTCGGATGTCGTCAGCGTTCAGTATCGCTGTGCCTTCCGGTTCGAGCGCCTCGACGATCTCACCCTTCGCCCTGGCCACGTTGTCGAGATCGCGGAATGTCTCGAGGTGGGCACTTGCGATGGCCGTGACAACGGCCAGGTCGGGTCGTACGAGCGGCATGAGACCGGCGACATCACCTATGGCCCGTGCGCCGACCTCGACCACGAGCACCTCCGTGTCGGCCTCGGCCGCCAGGCACGTGAGGGGTACACCGAGCTCGTTGTTGAAGGAACCGCGGGCAGCGACAGTGGAGCGGCCGGCTCCGACGGCGGCTGCGGTGAGATCCTTCGTCGTCGTCTTGCCCACTGATCCCGTGAGCGCTACGACGACGGGGTCGACACGGTCACGTACGACCTTGGCGAGGTCAACGAGCGCTCGGCGTGTATCCGCGACGACGACTCCTCCACTGACTCCCGGCAGGTCCCGCTCGGCGAGGTAGCCGACGGCGCCGGCGCGGCGCGCGGCAGCGGCGTAGTCGTGGCCGTCGAAGCGCTCGCCCTTCAGGGCCACGAAGAGGGCCCCCGCAACAGCGTCCCGGGAATCGGTGGTCACGGCCCGGACGACGATGTGCGCATCGCGACTGGCGACACGCCCATCGGTCATGCGAGCGACCTCGGCGAGGGTGAGGGGGATCACCCCGTGCCTCCCCCTCCCCCCATGACCCGAGCCTCCCGGACCTGGCCAGCCTCCCAGCCAAGCTCGGCGAGAACCTCGGCTGCGACCGCTCGGTCGTCGAACGGTACGACCCGGTCGGCCAGCTCCTGGGTCGTCTCGTGGCCCTTGCCCGCGACGAGGACGACATCACCGGGGCTGGCACCGGCGATCGCAGCCGCGATGGCACGGCGACGATCGGGCTCGACCAGTACCTCCGACCCGTCCACGCTCATGGCACCGGCGCTCACTTCGGCCAGGATCGCGTGGGGATCCTCGGAGCGTGGATTGTCAGAAGTGAGTACCGCCCGGTCTGCCTCGGCTGCGATCCGGCCCATGGGGGTGCGTTTGGAACGGTCGCGTTCACCGCCGCAGCCCACCACGACGTGGACCCTCCCCCCCGGTTGGGCAAGACCCCGGCAGGCTGCCACAGCTCGTGCCAGGGCGTCAGGGGTATGGGCGTAGTCGACGAGAACGGCGAATGGTTGCAGGGAACCGACCGGTTCGAGCCGACCTCGGACCCCCTCGCAAGCCGCTATGCCCGCCACTGCCGCATTCGAGGGGACACCCACGCCGATAGCGGCCAGGTAAGCGGCTGCGACGTTGAGAGCGTTATGAGCGCCGAGTAGGGGCGTGTGCAACAGGACGTTGGTTCCCGGGCCGACGACCCGACATTGAGTTCCGTGAAGGCCGGCGACGACGTCGAGCACTCGGACCTCGGCTTCCGGCGAGGTTCCGAAGGTAGTGAGTTGGACGGTAGCTTCGCGGGCGAGTCGACGCCCCCATTCGTCGTCGACGCAGACGACTCCCTGCTGCGCGAACTCGGGGCGGAACAGACGCGCCTTCGTCTCGTAGTAGACCTCCAACGTTCCGTGATAGTCGAGGTGGTCCTGAGAAAGATTCGTGAATACCGCCACCCGGTAGTTCGTCCCGTCAACTCGATGCTGATGGAGGCCGTGGGAAGACACTTCCATAGCGACCGCGTCGACTCCGCGCGACTCCATCGTGGCGAGCAACCGCTGCAGGTCGGTTGCCTCAGGTGTCGTGCGCCCCCCAGGGTGGGCTGCACCATGGATCCGCGTCTCGATTGTGCCGATCACACCGGTGCCGAGGCCGGCGGCTCCGAATGCCGCCTCGAGCAGGAGGGTCGTGGTGGTCTTGCCGTTCGTCCCAGTGACACCGACGACTTGGAGCCGATCCGAGGGATGGCCATGGATGGCGGCAGCCACGGGTCCCATCGCCTGTCTCACCGACGGCACCCGCGCCTGAGGGATGTCGAGGTCGAGCCACCGCTCGACCAGAAGAGCGGCGGCTCCGGCCTCCACCGCGCTTCCCGCGAAGTCGTGACCGTCGCGATTGGCGCCGGAGGTGGCGCAGAACAACCAACCTGAGCGCACCTGGCGACTGTCGTGGGTCGCATCGACCAGTTCGGCGTCGCCCCGTCGTCGGACGGCGAGTGGACGCGGCCCTGCGGACAGGCTCGCGACCACTTCGGCGAGGGAGACGCTCACGGGCCTGTTGCCTCAGGAGTGGCGACGAGGGGCGAGACTGGCGCTTCGATCCGGAGGATAGCCCCGGCACCAGGGAGCGACGTGTATGCGGCGCGGGGCGGGTGGAATCGGGGCGGGTGTCTGTCACTCATCGGTTCCAGCCGGATTCGACAGGGGCTCGACGACGTCGGGGTCAAGGACGGGCTCGGCAGACGGGATCGTCCGCTCGGAGCGAGGTGCCACGGGATCGCTCGGTGGAACGCGGCGATGCGCCAGCGCGAAGCTCATGACCTCAGAGAAGACCGGCGCAGCCACGAGCCCGCCGTAGATGGGGGTCGGCTCATCGAGCATGACCGCGACGACAAAGCGGGGCGCCTCGATGGGCGCGAGCCCGACGAAGGAAGCCACGTACTGCCCGGAGTAGCCTCGGGCGCCTTCGAGGGGCTTGCGAGCCGTTCCCGTTTTCCCTCCTACTGCATAACCGGGAACGGCCGCCAGCTTCCCGGTTCCGCGCTCGCCGTTGACGACCCCGACGAGCATCTCACGGATCTTCCGCGCTGTTTCTGCACTGACGACCCGCCGAGTGGCGCTGGGTGGCGCCTGAACGAGCTGGCCATCGTCTCCGACCGTCCCTCGCACGAGTCGCGGTTGGACGGCGACGCCGTCGTTGGCAAGGGTCGCGTACACGTGGGCTGCTTGCAGGAGGGTCACTGCCACCCCCTGACCGATGGCGATAGTGGGCAGGCTCGTCCCGGACCAGTCCTCGAGGGGTGGAAACGAGCCGGAGGACTCACCGGGGAACCCGAGACCGAGTGGACGTCCATAGCCAAAGGCGGTGAGGTAGCGCGCGAGGCGCTCATCGCCGATCTGAAGGGCGAGTTGGATGGTACCAACGTTGGAGGACTCCTCGATGATCTGACGCAGTGTCATCGGCTTCGTCGGGTGCTTGTGCGCCTCCGCGAACGTCTTGGGACCCACCCGGATCCTGTTCCCGACGCTGTAGACGGTGTCGGGTCGTACCAGTCCCTCTTCGAGAGCGGCCGCGGCTGTGACTGCCTTCTGGACGGAGCCCGGCTCGAACATGTCGGTTACTGCCCGGTTGCGCTGACGTGCCGCCTCCGCTGTCTCAACTTGATTTGGATCGAAGCCGGGAGCGCTTGCCATGGCGGCCACCTCACCGGTGCCGACCTCGACTACGACGACGGAGACCCCCTTTCCCCCGGTCCTCTCGAGCGCGGCGGAGGCGGCACGTTCTGCGACGTGCTGGATCTCACGATCGAGGGTGAGGACTATGTCGCTGCCTGGGACGGGTGGGACGAGCTCGCGATCAGCCGAGGCGATCGAGAGCCCTCCAGGGGCACGCTCGAGGGCGAGCTTCCCCGGCTTGCCGGACAGGAGATAGTCGTACTGCAACTCGATCCCGGCTAGGCCTTCACCGTCGATACCGGTGAATCCCAGGACTTGGGCCGCCAGGGGGCCGGCCGGGTTGACTCGGGTCGGCTCGGTGAGAATGCCGATCCCTGGCAGGGAGCGGCGGCGGATGCGCTCGCCCAGTTCACGGTCGACCTGGCGCGCCACGTACACGAAATGTGCGTCCTTGTGCAGGCGAGCCTCGATGGAGGCGGCGCTGAGGCCGAGTACGGAGGCGATGCTCTTCGCCACCTCCCGAGCGTCGCCGGCGGGGGGCACGGCGACTCCGTCGCGGACGACGGGGCGGTAGGCACGGGGGTCGGCATAGATGGTGGCTGCGTCGACCGAGGTGGCGAGCACGTCCCCGTCGCGGTCGTAGATCCGGCCACGCCGGGCATGCAGGTCGATGGTCCGTTCACGTTGTTGCTGACCGATAGCCGCGTAGTCCGAGGCTCGCACAACCTGGACGGTGACGAGCCGGTAGCCGACGGCAACGAACACGAGGAGGTAGGCGACGAGCAGGGCGAGCATCCGACCGGCGGAGAGCCCTCGTGTGGGGGCACCGGAGAGACGACGGCGCTCGCGGTGCCTGGCCTTCAGGGCGCCCGTGGTCTTCGGGCGCTCCTTGACCTTCAGGGCTTCCTTGGCTTCGGGCCGGTACGCCGTCTTCGCGCGGTCCTCGACCTTGAGGGCTTCCTTGGCCCTGGGACGTTCCTTGCCCTTTGGGCGCTCCCTGCTCTGGGCTCGGTCCTTGGGGAGGCCCTGCCCGCCGGGAGGCCGGGCGCGCTTCCTGGCCCCGTTCGTCAGCCGACGTCGCGCGAAAATGAGCTCGAGGCCGTGCTCGGAAGCGAGCCCTCGGCGGCCACCCTGCCCGCCCTCGTTTGGCCCACCCCGCCCGGCCCCTTCGGGGCCTGCCCGGTGCATCTAGCGCTGGACCGACAGGACCGGCTTGAGCGGGTCGCCCTGCATTCCGGCACCGGCTCTCTCTCCGTCAGTGGCATGCTCCTCGGAAGGCGCGCGTTCGAGGACGAGGAACTTCGCGCCTCGGGCAGGAACCATGCCCAGTTCCTCGGTAGCGACCCGTCGTATGCGGGCCGGGTCCTCGAGTCGTGCAACCCGCGCCACCAGCTCGGTATAGCGGCCCTCGGCCTCCTCAACGGCTCTCTCTGCATGCAGTGCCGCTACCGCATCACCGGCGGCGAGCGCGTTTATCGCGACGGTGACGAAGACCGCGGCGGTTGCCAGGGTCGACAGGAGCACTACGAAGGCGAGCCTTCGCCGCCTCGGGAGCGACGGTACGAGGCGGAGCGGGGGCGGCTCGGGTGACACTGCCCGCGGAGGGGTGTGCAGGGGAACCGCGCTCATTGAATCGTCTCCGTTGCTGTCATGACTGGTCCCACCCGCCTCCATCGCGTCTTGGGCAAGCCAAGCCGCTCCTACGGTCTCCCGGCAGACCTCGGACGGCTCTCTCGCGTCGCCCGTGCGCCGCGCCGCTCACAGCGCCTCCTCCGGGAGGGGGGCATCGCGTCGACGGACGGCGCGCAGGCGTCCAGGGCGGGCGCGGGGGTTCGTGGCGACCTCGCTCTCTGATGGCCGTTCGGGCCGTCTCGTGAGGAGCTCCACGAGGGGCTCGCGGTCACAGACGCAGGTCGGAAGCTTTGGTGGGCAGACGCATCCTCGCGCCGCGTCCGCAAAGACCTGCTTCACGACGCGATCCTCGAGGGAGTGATAGGAGAGCACGACGCAGATGCCTCCTCCTTGGAGGCGTTCGATGGCTCGCGGCAACGATGCCTCGAGCGCTTCGAGTTCACGGTTCACGGCGATGCGTAGGGCCTGGAACGTGCGGGTAGCCGGATGTGGGCCACTACGGCGAGCGGCGGCGGGAATCGCCTCTCGGACAGTGGCGGCGAGTTCCTCGGTCGTCTGGAACGGACGCCGACGCACGATGGCGGCAGCGATGCGGTGCGCGAAGCGCTCCTCCCCGTACCGGCTGATCAATCGCGCGAGGTCTTCCTTCGGCGTCTCATTGACGAACTGGGCGGCAGTCAGCTTCTGATACGGGTCCATCCGCATGTCGAGCGGTCCGGCTCGGCGGTAGCTGAAGCCCCGCTCCGACTGGTCGACCTGCATCGAGGACATGCCGAGGTCGTAGAGGACACCGGCGACCGAGGCGATCCCCAGACGGTCGAGTACCTCGTCGATCGCCTCGAAGCTGGCGTGTTCGAGCCGCACCTCTAACTGTGCGTTGAGGTCGGCGAGCCGCTGCCGGGCCAACTCGAGTGCTTCGGGGTCCCGGTCGAGGCCGACGAGCCCGATGATCGACTGGTCATGGAGAGTCGCACGCGCCTCCAGAACACCTCTGGCGTGCCCACCGGCTCCCAGAGTGCAGTCGACGATGACACCAGGCGGAGCGCTGGCGAGCAGTTCCACAACTCGGTCGAGCATGACCGGTACATGCGGCTGTCCCCCGCCCTCGTTCATTGCTTGAGCTGCGGGCCGCGTTCGCAGCCAAGATCGCGACGGAGACGGGAAGAACTCAGTAGGACGGCAGGCGACGAGAAACCGAGCGGGACCGCGGCGGTGCGCACTCAGGCACCTCCTGTCGCTCATCCTGCTGAGAGGTGGGGAAGGTCGAAGGGGGTGTCGAGCCCGGCGAACTGAGCTTCCGCCTGTTCGCGGTACTCCTCCCAGGTCGCCCGGTCCCACACCTCCACCTTCTCGTCAGCGCCCACGATCGTGAGCTCTTTGTCGAGGCCGGCGTAGTCGCGAAGGCGGGGCGGAACGGTCACGCGCCCCTGCCCGTCGGGAGCGTCCTGATGAGCGCCTGCTAGGAAGACGCGCAGATATCCGCGGGCGCGCTGGTCCTCACGCGGTAGTGCACGGAGCTGTTCGACGCGTCGCTCGAAGCTCGCCACGGGATAGACGTCGATGCAGCGGTCATGCCCGGGCACGAAAACGAGACCGGCCGCCAGCCGCTCCCGAAAGCGTGCAGGAAGGATAACGCGACCCTTGGCGTCCAGCGTGTGCTGGTGCTCGCCGAGGAACACGTCTGCCCTCCACTCACCTCAACCGTCTCGCCCGAACCTGGCCAGGGAGGGTGGAATCGGCGAAACGCCCTGCCGACCCCTCCTCTGCCCTCCACTTGACCTCCACTGCGCGCCACCATACGCCCCCTCACCCCACGTCGTCAACGATGACAGTCCGGCGTACTCCGCTTACGGGCGGTTAGTCGCGCAGTCCCCCGTCCGGTCGACCAGTGAGGCCAGACCCACCGGTTGCCGGTGCGGTGTCGCAACTCGCTGACTCGCGGTCTACCGTCCCGTGACGGCGCCACGGGCGGCGGGCGGAAGAGGGGCAGATGCGGTTCAGCGTGTGGCCCGGGCCGGCCCAGAGATGGAGTTCGGCCCTCGAACTCGCGCGCCACGCCGAGGAAACCGGCTGGGACGGGGTCTGGTTCGCTGACCACTTCATGCCGAATACGGAAGACCCCGGGGGCGACATCCTGGAGTGCTGGGCGACCATCGCCGCCCTGGCGGTGGCGGTTCCCCGGGTTCGACTTGGCACCCTCGTGTGCGGCAACACCTACCGGCATCCGGCGGTGCTTGCGAACCAGGCCGCGGCGGTCGACGTCATCTCCGGTGGCCGCTTCACGCTCGGCCTGGGGGCTGGTTGGCAGCGCAACGAACACGAGCGTTACGGCATTCGCTTGCCACCAACCCGAGAACGCCTGGAGCGACTCGACGAGGCGTGCCGTGTCGTGAGAGCGCTCACTAGCCAGGAGCGTGCCGACTTCTCCGGCCGTTACTACTCACTCACCGGGGCGCCCCTGGAACCGAAACCGCTCCAAGATCCGCTTCCACTCCTGGTCGGAGGAGGGGGCGAGAAGATCACACTGCGCATCGCCGCAAGACATGCCGACGCCTGGAACACCTGGGGCAATCCGAAGGTCATGCGGCACAAGATCGAAGTGCTCGAAGGCCATTGCGAGGAGTTGGGTCGTGACCCGGCAACCATCCATCGCAGCGCCAACGCCTTCGTGTTCTTCCGCACGGAGCAGAAGCTGCACGACGAAGGCCGGCCGAAGACACTGGATGACCGCTCGGTGATGGGCGCTTCAGATGAGCTGACCGAAACCCTGAACGCCTATCGCGAGGCGGGCGTGGACGAGTTCATCCTCCCCGACTTTCACCTCGGCGGTGGACCGGAGCGCACTGAGTTCCTCGACCGCTTCATGGAGGAGGTCGCAGCACCACTGCGTGATTAGGCCGGCAGGGTCGGCAGGCCGGGGAGGCGATGGGGAACGACGCCTTTACACTCGGCAGGTGCCTCAGGCCGCTGTGCCTCTGGCGGAAGCCTTCCGGATTACGTCACCCAACCGCACGACCCCCGCGACGATCACCTTGGCATTGATACCACGCAGGTTGAGCTGGCGACCGACGTCGGAGTTGACGAATCGCAGGGCTTCGAGTCCGAAGCGTTCCCCGAACTTCTTGCAACCGAGGTGAGGCTGATCGCTGACCTCGACGATGGCCGAGCCGACCACGAGACGAGAGCCGGGCGGGAGGTTGTCGCGGCTGATATCGAGGTCGACGTAGAGCTGGTCCCCGGCCAGCTGCCACCGTTCCACGCTTCCAGACACCAGAGCAGCGACGCGTGCGTTCATGAGCGTCAGCTGACGGCCGGGGTGAGGGCGCCCTGACTTGCCGCGGCCACTCCCCCGTGTGCGCCACGTATCCCCGATGAGTCCGAGGGCACAATCAAGAGTGGCTTCCGCGACCACCTCTCGTTCGTTCTCCGCAGGCCTCCGTACGATGAGCTCGACCCGCCCCTGGTCCTTGGGTGAGCCTCGGATCTCATCGAGGCCGGCCTCGAGCGCCTCCAGCGCGGCATGGTTCATGTGTCAAGCTTGCCCGCGGCTGGTGAATTGGCCAAGACCCAGTCCGGGCCGTCCTTCCGCCTCGAGGCGAGCCCCGGCCGACGCCTGAAGACCGCGCAGCTGAAGGCCCCCGGACAGGATCAGATCCCCCAGAGTGGTTGAGCTTGAGGGCATCGATCAACCCTGCGGTCACCCTCTTCGCGGGTGACTTGACTCTGCGGCTCCCACGGCGCGCATCACGCAGCTCTGCCAGGACGAAGAGATCGCCCGGTGGACCCGGGTTCCATCTCCCCTACACGCCACAGCACGGCTCGCAGTTCGTCTCCTTCGCCCGCAGCGAGGCCGAGAAGGGCACCGGCGCTCACTTCATGGTGTGCGACCAAGGAGGCCTCGTCATTGGTTCCTGCGGACTGGTGCAGATCGACTGGGCGGACCTGGTCGCAGAGGTGGGGTACTGGGTCGGTGCTGAGGCTCAATGGCCGCGGGGTTGCAACCGGCTCTTTGAAAGCCGTGTGCGAGTGGGCCTTCCAAGAGCTACGAATCGAGCTTTGCGACTCCGCACAGCAGCGCCCAACACCGCATCAAATGCCGTGGCTCGCGGAATCGGCTTTGTCCTCGAGGGAACGGAAAGGCAAGGCATGATCGCGGGCCACAGCGGCAGGAGAGGTTCGACGCGATTCGACCTGCATCTCTACGGCCTGCTCCCCGGGGAACTCATCTTCCCGAAGTAGCCAAGCAGGTCCCAGCACCCCTCTCAGTGCGACCACAGCCTTTGCCGCTCAGCGCGCCAAGCGGACCGTGCTCACTGCGGCAGCGGCGGCGGTGGACGCCGGCGGAGGGGTGTGCCGCGTGGGAGTGAGTGCCAGGTGCGGCCGTTGCGGGCGATCGTGAACACCCCGGTTTCGGGGTCGAGGCGCTGTTTCCAGTTGCGGTCGTGCACGAGCTTGTGCCAGCGGCGGATGAGCAGCGTGAGCTGGTCGGGATGATGCTCGCCACCGTCCGCCTGCTCGACCACATGGTGAACGTCCGCCCACGGGGCGGGGCCGGTAGAGCCGGGGAAGCGACAGCCCCTGTCCCGCGCTCTGACGGCTAGTCGGATGTCGGCGGGGATGGCGGCGGCTTTGGTCTTGGCGGACACGGCCAGGGGACGTGCCCCGTCGAAGACTACGACCCGCAGATCCGCATCCCGGGACAGGGCTTCCACGGTGGCGGCGGTGAGGGTTGGCAGGACACCTGGAGCGGCCAGCTCCACCGTGCCGGCCGCGGTCGCGGTGACGTTGGCCAGGTCGACGTGGGCAACCAGCAGGGGGCGGGCACGACGGCGTCCGCCCCTACCCCCACCCATCCAGTCGGTGCAGATGCGCACCAGACCCTGGGCACGCTGCCTCGCCCGACTCGACGCCTCCCCGGACTGCGTCGGCTCACGGTCAGGCAGGCCGCTGGCAGCATCCAACGCGTTCAGACACGTCGCCCCCGCCACCGGGTCCAACTCGCCGTACAGGCGCACCGAGCCGTCGAACGACGGCTGAACCGCGAGGAAGCTGGCCTCCACTTAGCGCTGCTCACGACGTTCCACCTTACGCGTACCGTCGATTTCGTCTGCGGCACGTTCCACCGCCCACACGAGCTCGTCCGGCGAGTACTTGTCCACCAGATCCAGCGAGGCCTCCACCCGCTCGTCGATGCCCTGCAGGTCGTCGACCTGCATGCGCCGCAGACGCGCCACGATGCCCCGGACCTGACCCCACGAGAGGCGGCCTTCTGCGAACAGCGTCTTGGTGACGGGCATGCGTTCGAGCACCCGCGCCGCTTCCAGGAGCATGCGGGCATCGCAGGAGACGATGCGGTGCTCGAGTGCCAGCAGCAGCTCCAGGGGCAGGCCTTCGATGACCTCCACCACCCCGGCGCGCTGCACCCGCCCGGCCAGGTCCACCGCCTTCGCGATGGCCTGCTGCATGTCCCGTAGCGTCTCCGACAGCTCGGACAGCAGCCCCGCGCCCTCCGCCAGGCTCACTTCCCCCCCAGGCCGGAGCGCAGGCGGAGAGGGAGGCTGAGAGGTCGTGTCGATATCCATGTCTATAACAGTACCTGGCATGGGTGACAGTTTGGTCGCGGAAGCCGACAAGGATGTGGAAACAGAGTGTGTCGGAACCCCCGAAAGGCGTCGCAAAATACTGGGCGCGTAAACCAAGCAGGCAGCTAGCTATGCCGACCTTTTCCCCGGTAAAG